>JADJWS010000007.1:0-300000 GCA_016716235.1 Candidatus Defluviilinea gracilis | reverse complement strand
TTCTTTTCGGATAACAGCAAAATGGAATTTTCAGAATTCATTGAGCAGAACACAGAAGGTGAGATTCGCCTTGTAACCTATAGTTATCATTGGGCTGATACAAACGGCAATCTCATTTGCCGCTGGGACAACGCTCCGCACTACCCCCATCTTGAAAACTTTCCGCATCACATCCATGTCAGCGAAACGAATATCACATCAGGCAAACCTGTCAATATTTTCGAAGTATTGGATGAGGTTGCGTTAATTATCAACAAATAGCTCCGCGACGGCGTTTGTTGGAATGGAAAATTGATCAACGCGTAAGGTTGTATAATTGCGAGAGAGGTATGCCATGGTCACAGTTACAGTTACGCTTTCAGAAGACCGATTCGAAAAATTACAAAATCTTGCAACTCAGTTCAACGTTCCCGTCGAACAATTACTTCGAGTGAGTGTTGAGGAATTGGTCGCGCGTCCGCAAGAAGATTTTCAAAAAGCGCTTGAATACGTTTTGGAGACATACAACGAACTGTACAAGCGACTGGCATAATGATTCGATCTCTCACCATCACCGAAGTTCTCGAAATATATCAACGCATTATGAAGCAAACTGGGGGCTTGGTTGCAATCCGAGACTTTGGCGCGCTCGAATCCGCGCTCGCCCAACCTTATATGACCTTCGGTGGAAATGAACTCTATCCCAACCTCGCAGAAAAAGCCGCGGCGTTGGGATTTTCTTTGATTCAAAACCATCCCTTTGCAGACGGAAACAAACGCACAGGTCATGCGGCTATGGCAATGTTTCTAGCGATCAACGGTTACATGATAGATGCAAGTATTGACGAACAAACGGAAGTTATCTTATCGGTTGCCGCTGGCAAGCTTGAACGCGACCAGTTTACGAAATGGCTCTCCAACCACATCAGAGAATTTTCGTGAACCAGCACACGTAATAAATCAATGCCTCAAGATTTGTGACAAAAACAACTTCGTCCGATCTTCCTTCGGGGAATTGAAGATCTGCTCAGGCGTCCCCTGCTCCACAATTTCACCTTTGTCGAAAAAGATCATGCGGTCCGCGACGGCGCGGGCGAAACCCATTTCGTGCGTCACAGCGAGGATGGTCATGCCTGATTTTGCGAGTTCGGTCATCACATCCAGCACTTCTTTGATCATTTCAGGGTCGAGCGCGGAGGTCGGCTCGTCGAACAGCATGATCTTCGGCTGCATCGCCAGCGAGCGCGCGATTGCCACGCGTTGCTGCTGTCCGCCCGAAAGTTGACCGGGGAATTTCTTCGCCTGTTCGGGGATGCCAACGCGCTCCAGCAATTGCATGGCGATCTCCTCCGCCTTCTGCTTCGTCCACTTGCGGACTTGGATCGGCGCAAGGACGATATTCTGCATCACGGTCAAATGCGGGAACAGGTTGAACTGCTGAAAGACCATGCCTGTTTCACTGCGAATCTGCTCGATGTTGCGCACATCGTGGCTCATCTCGATGCCGTCCACCATGATCTTCCCGCGTTGATGTTCCTCAAGACGATTGAGCGTGCGGATGAACGTAGACTTTCCCGAACCCGACGGCCCGAAGATAACGATCACTTCCCCTTTCGCCACTTCCATGTTGATCCCTTTCAACGCATGGAAATTCCCATACCATTTATGAACTTCTTGAACTTTGATGATCGGTTCGTCTGCCATAGCGCTTATCCTCGTTATCGAATTCCAACTCCGAGCCGCACTTCCAATTGCTGACTCAAGTACGACATCCCGTAACTCAACACCCAAAAGATCAACGAAATAAATACATACACCTCGCGCTGCAAGCCGAGGAACTCCGGTTGGGCTAGCACAGTCTTCGCCATTCCCAGCAGATCGAGCAAGCCGACGATGGCGACCAGCGATGTATCTTTGAACAACGCGATGAACTGTCCCACGAGAATCGGAATGATCAAGCGCAACGCTTGCGGCAAAATGATAAAGACCATCGTCTGCGCGCCGCTCAAGCCCAACGCCTCCGCCGCTTCGAACTGTCCCTTCGGGATGGCTTGCAAGCCGCCGCGCACATTTTCCGCCAGATACGCCGCGCTGAACAACGTAATCCCCACCATCGCGCGGACAACGCGATCAACCGTCCAGCCGTCTGGCAAGAAGAGCGGCAACATCAATTGCGCCATGAACAGGATCGAAATCAACGGCACGCCGCGCACCAACTCAATGTAACCCACGCTAAACCATCGAATGATCGGTAATTCCGAGCGACGCCCCAATGCCAGCAGTACACCGATCGGGAAAGAGAACATAATTCCGACCACCGTCAGCAGGAAGGTGAGCAACAACCCGCCCCAAAGGTTGGTCGTCACTATGGGCATGAATCCCGTTTCGGATTTGGAGAGTCCGCGCGTGAGCAGGATGATGATGGGCAGTGAGATGACCCACCCCGCGATCACGCTTCTTTTCAGGACGTCCGGGCTGGTTCGCCCGATTCCCCAGCCTGCCAGTCCCGTGACGGTTAAGATGACCAGCCACTTACGCGGCTCGTCACCGAACGGAAAAGCAAACGCCAGCACGACAGGTAAAACTAAAAGCACAAGCGCATAACGCGAACCTCTCGCCCAGATCGCCAATGAATTTCCCGAAAGAAAAACCAGAAGGGCAAGCCAGATCCACAACCTCCAAGCCTGCTCGAGTGGATATTGCCCGATCATCAACAAGCGCATGTTGACGATGATCACTTTCCATTCGGCTGTGGTGAATACCCACGTCAGCAGACCGCTCACCGCCCAATAGACGATCCACGCGCCGAGGATGGTCAACACTGCGTCGTACCACGAACCGAATAGATTCTTGCGCGCCCAACGCAGGAGGTTGGAGCGTTCGGTCATCGGCGGGAGGACAGATTCGACGTTTGCCATCTTAGCGCTCCACCAATTTGATCCGCTGGTTGTACCAGTTCATCAACGCCGAAGTCAGAAGGCTGATGCTGAGATAGGTCAACATCACTAACGAGATCATCTCCACCGCGCGACCTGTTTGATTTTGAATGGTGTTCGATACATAGAAAACGTCGGGATAGCCGACTGCAATCGCCAGCGATGAATTTTTCACCAAGTTTAGATATTGACTCGTCAGCGGCGGGATGATGACGCGCAGGGCTTGCGGGAAAACGATCAGGCGCAAGGTTTGAAAGCCGTTCAAGCCCAACGCGCGTGAGGCTTCCACTTGTCCCTTTGAAACGGATTGAATCCCCGCGCGCACGACTTCGCCGATGAATGCGGCGGTATACAGCACGAGTCCCGACGTGAGCGCCATGAATTCGGGAGTGAGAATTTTCCCGCCTGCGAGATTCAATCCTTTCACGAAAGCGAGATCCAATGTGAGCGGTCTGACAGGGAGGATGAACCAGCCCGCTACCGCAACCAATACAAATGTGAGGAGCGACCAGAGTAGAGTCAACGGGGCGCGGCCTGTGCGTTGGCTATAGGCTCGAAGAGCGAAGAAAACGATGACGGCGAGAATCAAGCCGAAGAGGAGAATCAGGCGGAACGTCGGGAAAGAAGCGGTTGGAATCCCCCAAGGGATGCCCACGCCGCGATTCGTCAGGATGATATCGCCGGGCCATAAGATGGCATCCTTCACGCGCGGAAGTTTGAGAAAAACGCCGAGGTACCAAAAGATCAAGAATACCAACAACGAAAGATTGCGAATGAGTTCAAGATAAAATGTTGCGAGGCGGTTGATGATGAAATTCGTGGAAAGGCGCGCGACGCCGAGAATCACGCCGAGAATGGTCGCAAAGACGATGCCGACGACGCCGACCTTGAGCGTGTTCAGCAATCCCGCGAGAAACGCCTGCCAATACGCGGAGTTGCGGTCGTAGGGGAAAGAGGTTTCCGCAAGGTCGAAGCCGGAGATGTTGGTCAGAAATGAATAGCTGAACGAGATGCCTTGTTTGGCAAGCCCGACTTTCATGTTCTGGTAGATGAGCATGCCCACATAGAAAACAGACAAAGCAAAAACGATCTGCCCTAAAATTTTGAGAATGCGCTCATCGCGCCAAAATGGAATTGTTGCGGCTTGGTTATGTTCGCGCTGCATGGAGAGTCATCCAAATGAAAACAGAGGGCGGGGAATATCTCCCCGCCCTCTTTGCGTTCTTTATGGTCTAACGGAACGGCGGCGAATAGAGCAAGCCGCCATCGGTGTACAGGCTGTTGTAGCCGCGCGGAATGTAAGTCGGGGTATCGGGACCGAGGTTGCGATTGTAAATCTCCTCGTAATTTCCGACGAGCTTGATAATGTTATAAGCCCAATCGTTGGTGAGCCCGAGTTTCAAACCCAGGTCGCCTTCCACGCCAAGCATACGGCGGACTTCAGGCGCGGTGGCATTGGCGCGAATGTCATCCACGTTAGCAGAGGTGATTCCAAATTCTTCGCCGGAGAACAACGTGAAGACCGTCCATTGCGCGATGTCGAACCATTGATCGTCGCCGTGGCGAACCATCGGACCGAGCGGTTCTTTCGACATGGTCACGTCGAGGATCTCGTGAGCAGACGGATCTGCCAACACAGAGCGGCGCGAGACCAAGCCGGATTTATCGGTGGTGACGGCGTCACAGCGCCCTTCGGAGTATGCCGCGAATGTCGCATCGGCATCTTCGAAAACAGCCGGGGTGTACTCGACGCCCAACGACGCCATCACATCGGCGAGGTTAAGTTCGGTGGTTGTGCCGGTCTGAACGCAGATCGTGCCGCCCGCCAAATCTTGAAGGGTCTTGATTCCGCTATCTTTCGGAACCATCATACCTTGACCATCATAGAAGGTGGTGTGGACGAAGTTGCCGCCCAACTCGGTATCACGCACAAGCGACCACGTGGTGTTGCGGCTGAGGATATCGATTTCGCCGGATTGCAAAGCGGTGAAGCGCTCGGCGGCGGTCACAGGGCGGAATTCGACTTTGGTAGCATCGCCAAAAATGGCGGCGGCGAGGGCGCGGCAATAATCAACATCGATCCCCGCAAAATTTCCGCTCGCATCCACGTAGCCGAAGCCCGGCACTTGCGAGTTCACGCCGCAGACCAACTTGCCGCGTTCCATCACGGTTTTCAGCGTTACGCCATAGCCGGTGGGAGCGACAACAACCGGCGCGGATGAGGTCACTTCAACGACTACAGTTTCTTTCACGGTGACGGTTTCGCCGCTGGGAGCGGGCGCAGGAGCCGCGGTGCCACATGCGGCTAACACAAGCGCGAACAGGACAAACAACGATAGGGTGGTATAGGTTTTACGCATCTCTCCTCCAAGTAGAGTTTTATTTGACCTCTTGCATAAGTGTCTCTAGCTTAGCCACAGAGTCCACAGAGACCTTTGAGAAATGCTCTCTTTCTCTGTGTGCTCTGTGGCGAAAGTGATTTTCGCAAGAGGTCTATTGAACGATCTCGTTTTATACGGCGCAGTTCTTTACAACAGGACGGGGGCGGCGCACCTCCTTTCGTGTTGAAAGGTTTGTAATTCATTTTTTGAAAAAAAGCAAGGCGATTTGACTATTCGTTTCGCGGAAACATTTATATCTCGCAAGGTCGTTTCTATTCCGCAAATCAAAAGTATAATTCGCGCACGTCCTGCCATCGAGGTCAACCATGGAACTCAGCACAATCCTCCAGCGCATTCCGCAAATCGCCTCCGCCAAGTCAATCGAAGTCGTTGAGTTGACGGGCGGCATCACCAACAAGAATTACAAGATCACAGCAGACGGAGACTCCTTCGTCTTGCGGATGGGCGGCAACGAGACAAAATTTCTCGGCATCGACCGCGCGGTGGAATATGAATGCTCCCGCCTCGCCGCGCAAATTGGAGTTGCTCCAAACCCTGTTGCCTTTATTGCCCCTGAGGGATTCATCCTCGCTCGTTTCATTTCAGGCAAAGGGATGTCGGCTGAGGAGATCGGCACGGAGGAAAACATCAAACGCGTGCTTGAATCTATGAAAGCCTATCACGCGATTGAAAACTTTCCCGGCTTTTTCTCTCCCTTCCGCGTCGCGGAGGAATACGCCAAAACTGCTCGCAGTTTCAATGTAAAACTACCCGATAAGATGGATTGGTATCTCGAAAAATCAAGTGAGATCGAAACAGCGCTCTACGCCCGCGAGCCGCTGGCACTCCGTCCCTGCCACAATGACTTACTCAATGGAAACTTTATTGATGATGGAAATCGCATCCGCGTTTTGGATTGGGAATACGCGGGCATGGGCGACATCTTCTTTGACCTGGGCAACTTCGCCGTTCAACACGAATTCAACGTAGAACAAGATGCCATCTTGCTCCGCGCCTACTTCAACAACCCAACAGACTCACAACACGCGCATCTCAAGTTAATGAAGATCATGTCCGATCTAAGAGAGGCAATGTGGGCGCAGGTACAACGCGGCGTCTCGCAACTTGATTTTGATTACGAAGGCTACGGGCAGAAGTATTTTGAGAGGTTTGAATCCAGCACGAGTGGAAGTGAGTTTCAAAGGTGGCTGAGGGAAGTGTAAAACGTGAGGCGTGGAGCGAATTGGGCGTGAGGCGACTCCAATTCAATGCTCCGACAGCTCATCAATTCACAAAAGGAGAACAAAATGACAACCGCTACATCTCACCGTGACTTGCGCGTGTATCAACTCGCCTTCAAATCCGCGACACAGATCCATGAAATCACCAAGAAGTTTCCTTCCGAAGAAAAATACAGCCTTACTGATCAAATCAGGCGTTCCTCGCGTTCGGTCTGCGCGAACATCGCCGAAGCATGGCGGAGGAGAAAATACCCGAAGAACTTCGTCAGCAAATTGACCGATTCTGATTCAGAAGCCACCGAAACCGCCGTCTGGATTGATTTTGCATTACACTTCGAATACATCACACCCGCACTTCACAAAGAACTCTCCGACCATTACGACCACATTTGCAGTCAACTCTCCATCATGATGTCCGACCCAGGCAAATGGACCCCGCGCGGCAAAGAGTAACCCCTCGCCTCACGTTCACACACCCCACGCCTCACGAATCCACGCCTCACGCAACATCGCCTCACGCTCCACGAACCCACGCCTCACGAATTTACCCTCAAACACCAATCAAGGATCAACACACTCATGAATCTACCCACACACGCACAAGCGATCATCATCGGCGGAGGAGTCGGCGGGGCAAGCATTGCTTATCATCTGACACAGATGGGATGGAAAGATATCGTCGTCATCGAACGGCATGAATTGACGAGCGGTTCGACGTTTCACTCGGCAGGTTTAGTGGGGCAACTCCGCACATCATCGAGCCTCACCAAGATGATGCGTTACAGCACGGACTTGTATCGCAAGCTCAAAGACCTCACAGGCGTTGACCCAGGCTGGAACGAAGTGGGCAGTTTGCGAATCGCTTCATCGGATGCGCGGCTGGAGGAATTGAAGCGCGTTGTCGGATATTCCAAAGCATTTGGGATGCCACTTGAAATTATTTCACCGAAAGAATGTGGGGATTTATTTCCGTTGATGTCGTTGGATGATGTGCGCGGCGGAGTCCACCTCCCCACCGATGGGCAGATTGACCCAACGGGACTCACCAACGCGCTCGCGGCTGGCGCGAAGAGTCGCGGGGCGACGTTTATGTTCAACACGCGCGTGACTGGAATCACCGTCAGCGGGAATCAGGTTCGGGGTGTGATGACAGATCGAGGCGAAGTAAGAAGCGATGTCGTCATCAACGCGGCGGGATTGTGGGGCAACGATATCGCGTCCATGGTCGGCATCACGTTGCCCATCATCCCGATGGCGCATTTGTATCTCATCACCAAGCCTGTCAAGAATCAACCACAGACGATGCCGACGATGCGCGATCCAGATCATCTTGTTTATTTTCGCGGCAGTGACAGCGGCATGGTCGCGGGCGGGTACGAACGACAGCCCGCGCCATGGGGACTCGATGGCGTGCCGCAAGATTGGAATTTCAAATTGCTCGAACCCGATTGGGATCGCTTCACGCCGTTGATGGAAAATATTATCAAGCGCGTGCCATCAATGGAAAGTGTTGAGATCGTGCAGTTATTAAATGGACCCGAAGGCTTCACGCCCGATTCAGAATATTTGTTGGGACCAACATCTGTGCGCGGCTTTTGGGTGGCGTGCGCGTTTTGCGCGCATGGCATCGCGGGCGCGGGCGGCATCGGCAAAGCGATGGCGGAGTGGATCATTGACGGGCACCCCGAATGGGACATGTGGAAACTCGATGTGCGGCGTTTTGGAAATCAATATGCGAGTCAATCGTTCACGTTGGCGCGCACAATTGAAACGTACGGAAAATATTACGACATTCACATGCCATACGAAGAACGCGAGTCGGCGCGACCTTTGCGTGTTTCGCCCGCCTATCATCACTTGCAGGATTTGGGCGCGGTCTTTGGTGAAAAAGGCGGATGGGAGCGCCCGAACTGGTTCGCGCCAAATGAAGCGGACTCACGCGCCGCTTCTCTTCCCGACCTTTCGGGCTGGTCGCGCGACAACTGGTCACCTGCCATCGCCGCAGAGACTCGCGCCACGCGTGAAGCCGCTGGCTTGTTCGATGAAACGTCGTTCTCGAAAATCGAAATCCAGGGACCAGGCGCGTGTGAATTCCTGCAAAAATTATGCGCCAACGATATTGATAAACCCATCGGCACAGTGACGTACACGCAAATGCTCAACGCGCGCGGCGGAATCGAATGTGACTTCACTGTGACGCGCCTCGCCACAGATCGGTTTCAAATCGTGACTGGCACAGCCTTCGGCACGCACGATATGACTCACCTGCGAAGATACATGCCGCTCGATGGAACTGTGTTTGTAAACGACATTACTTCGGCGAGAACATGTTTTGGTTTGTGGGGTCCACGCGCTCGTGACATTCTGCAATCTGTCACGCGCGACAACGTATCTAATGAAGCGTTCCCTTATATGACAGCGAAACAGATCACGATTGGGAATATTCCCACCCTGGCATTGCGCGTGACGTATGTCGGCGAACTCGGCTGGGAGTTTTACGCGCCCTCTGAATATGGCGAACAATTGTGGGACACGTTGTGGAGCGCAGGCAAACCGCACGGCATGGTCGCGGCGGGATACAAGGCGATTGAGTCCATGCGGCTGGAAAAGGGTTATCGCTACTGGAGCGCGGACATCACGCCAGATTACACCCCGTACGAAGCAGGGCTGGGATTCGCGGTGGCGTTGAACAAGTCCGTTGATTTCTTTGGTAAGCAATCGCTGGTCAAACAGAAGGCGGAAGGCGTTAAACAAAAGTTGTGTTGTATTGTGCTGGATGATCCAAACACAATCGTCTTTGGAAGTGAACCAATTCGCCACAATGGAAAAGTTGTCGGCTGGGTCACCTCGGGTGGATTCGGATATTCGATCAACAAGTCCATTGCGTACACGTATTTGCCGATTGAGTTGGCGAAAGTTGGAACGCGGGTAACGGTAGAGTGCTTCGGCGTTGAAATTCAGGCGGAAGTACAGAAAGAGCCGTTGTTTGATCCGAAGGGTGAGCGAGTGAAAGCGTAACGTGACATAGGGAAAACGTCCCGCAGGTTTCCTGGGATTCAGCAGAGTCCTGAAATCAAACCTGCGGGACGGTCTTGCATATGAACAACATCAAAGCCATCATCTTCGATTTCGGGAATGTTTTGCTCGAATGGAATCCGTGGTATGTGTATCGTCGTCATTTTGAGAATGAAGAGGCGATGAGGAAATTTTTCAGTGAAGTGGATTTTGCGGGATGGAACGCGCAACAAGATAAAGGTCGCACATTCAAAGAAGGCGTGGCTGACCATTCGCAGAAGTTCCCGCAATACGCGCATTTGTTTCAGGCATATCACGATCATTGGAAAGATTCGATAGGCGATACATTCGCAGGTACAGTCGAAATTTTGAAGCGACTCAAACAGGCGGGCTATCCACTGTATGGGTTGAGCAATTGGTCGGCGGAGACATTTCCGTTTGCACGAGAAAAGTATGATTTCTTCAACATGCTCGATGACATGGTCATTTCGGCAAACGTCGGTTTTGTGAAGCCTGAGCCTGAGATCTACAACCTCATGCTTGAAAAGATCGGCAGACTCGCGAGCGAATGTGTATTCATTGATGATTCGCTGGTGAACATCGAACAGGCAAAACGGATGGGATTTGTTACAATCCATTTCACATCGCCCGAACAATTGGAAGATGAATTAACTCATATGGGAATTCTCTAACGCATGGACACAAAAGAACTCATCTCAGCCATCGAAGCCGAGCTGCAAAAACAAGTCTCGCGATTGGATTCGCCGCGCACAAAGCCTTTCCACGAGATGCTCACCTATCACATGGGCTGGACGGGTGAAGGCGCGGGTCCCGAAGCGACTGGCAAACGGATTCGTCCGCTGTTGGTGTTGTTGACTTCATCTGCTTGTGGTGCAAATTGGCAATTTGCGCTACCTGCGGCGGCGGCGATTGAATTGGTGCACAACTTTTCACTCGTGCATGATGACATCCAAGATAATTCATCGAAGCGACGAGGCAGGGATACGGCGTGGGTCAAATGGGGCGCGCCGATGGCGATCAATGTTGGCGATGCGTTGTTCGTGATGTCGAGTCAGGCAATTGTTGATTTGAAAGATAGCTATCCAGCCGAGGTTGTGATGAAAGCGGCGGGGATTCTGCATAACACTTGTCTCGATCTCACACGCGGACAGTATCTTGATATGTCTTATGAAGAACGAAACGATCTCGGCGTGGAAGATTATTGGCACATGATCTCAGGCAAAACATCCGCGCTGATCGCGGCGTGTTGTCACATCGGCGCGTTGCTTGGCGGCGCGGACGAGGAGAAGCAGGAAGTCTATCGCTCGTATGGGCATTATCTTGGTCTCGCGTTTCAAGTGCAGGATGATATTTTAGGAATCTGGGGCGACGAGAAAGTGACGGGCAAATCGGTTGCGAGCGATCTGGTGGAAGGGAAAAATTCTCTTCCCATTTTGGCGGGGCTTGAGAAAAAAGGAAAGTTCGCGGAAAGTTGGGCGCAGGGACCGATTAAGCCCGATGAGGTTGGCGAGGTTTCGCGTTTGCTTGCGAGTGAAGGCGGCTTGCTCGCGGCGCAAGAGGCGGCGAAGCAGATGACCGATCTCGCGTTGATGAATCTGCGCGAGGCAGACCCGCAGGGCGAGGCGGGCGGAGCGTTGTTCGAGTTGACGAGTCGCTTGCTAGGGCGCAAACAGTAGCCCCGTCGAGGCGAAGCGGGTTTTATATCCGCATTGACACAACAGATTCGCATGGCTATAATTTTGAACATCTAGCGGGTGTAGTTCAGTGGTAGAACGCTTGCTTCCCAAGCAAGATATCGTGGGTTCGAGTCCCATCACCCGCTCTGCATGTCGAGGCTCCGCCTCGACATTTTTGTTGGGGAATTTGCAAGGTTGCTGTCATGTCATCCCCCAAAGGTAGTATGTAAAATTCAGTCTGGAGACACACTATTGATGAGCGAGAGCGCCAAGAATTTGATCCTGTATGTGGAAGACAATCCCGAAAACCGAATGCTGGTGAGGCGTGTCTTGTTGGCGGAAAAATACGCGCTGGTCGAAGCCAGTAGCGCCCAAGAGACCTTTGAAATCCTGAAGACGCGCCGCCCCGATCTCATCTTAATGGATATCAACATGCCCGATATGGACGGCTACACCCTGACGGCGCAGATCAAAGCCATGGATGGGTTCGGCAAGGTTCCGATCCTCGCCATCACAGCCAATGTGATGCGGGGCGACCGCGAAAAAACCATCGAGGCTGGCTGTGATGGGTATATCCAAAAACCGATCGATATCGATCAACTGGTTCGAGAAGTAGAAAAGTTCCTCGCGAGGAGAGCACATGTCTGAAAATGTTTTAGATACCCAACCCATCCGAAAGCCGACGATTCCAAAGGACGCGACCGTTCTGGTCGTTGAGGATAACGTCGCTAACTTTGTGTTGATTGCCCGAATGTTGGGGTATTTGGGAATCCATTGCGAATGGAAAACGTCCGGCTACGAGGTGGTCGAATATGCCGACACGTTATCCCGGCTCGATCTGATTCTCATGGATATCCGCCTCCCCTACGAGGATGGGTACGGCGCTTTGAAAAAGATCCGCGCGTCTGAGAAGCTACGCTCGATCCCGATCATTGCCGTCACTGCCGAGGCAAGCACGGACCAAATGAACAAGGCAAAGGATTCCGGTTTCGATGGCTTCCTCGGTAAGCCGCTCGATCCCGATAAATTTCCCGATCAGATCCGTCGAATTCTAAACGGCGAATCGGTCTGGGAGTTCAGCTAAAAAATTAGATTTCAATGAATCAAAATTTCCCCGAAGGAAACGCGTTCTTTTTCACGGCTTACTTTATAGCCAATGGAGATCACCTGCAACTTGCGCAATTTTCAGACCCGCGCGCGCGAGAACCACAGGCGACGATTCCTCGCGGGCATGAATTGTCTGTCCGGGATATTGAAGGTCACATTACGCGCGGGTTTGTAAGGGTGGATGCGGCAAGCGGGAGGTCGTTGCCTGAATCGTTGACTCAGTTCAATATGCTCCACTATATTCGTCAGTTCGAGTGCGAGTCTGCGGCGTTCATTCCCGTGATGCAAGGCGCGGATATGCGCGGTTTGGTGATGATCGGCGCGCGAGCGGGCCAGACTATTAGCGATGAATTGATCGACTCGTTTCAGCGGACGATCCAGTTGACGACCAAGGTCGTCGCAAACTCCACAGCCCCGTCCCAGCCCGTGGAGCGCGAACGGCGCTCCCTGGAAAGCCGCGCTTTGAGCATTCTTGCCTCCAACGCGGCAACAGTCAGCGACTTGAAAACCCTGTATTCATCCATTCACGATCAATTCATCAGCGTGATTGGCGATCATGGATTTGTGATCGCGCTCTACGACAAATCGACCAATTCGATCAACATTCCGTATCTCTATGAAGAGGGACAATTCTCATCCCTCGACACGTTCCCGCTCGGCGAGGGGCTGACCTCCATTCTCCTCCGCACGCGCGAACCTCTGTTGATCGTTTCGGATACCGAAAAACGGATCGTCGCCATGGGAGCGAAAATAACCGGCAAACTTCCGCGCTCATGGATGGGCGTGCCTCTGTTAGCGCGCGGAGAAGCCATCGGCGCGCTTATCGTGCAGGATTTGGAAAACGAATACGGTTTTGACGATGACGACTTGCGATTTGCCGTCGCGGTTGCCAGCCAGGTCTCTGGCGCCGTCTACAATGCTCGTCTGTTGGACGAAAGCCAGCAAGTCGTTTTGCAATTCGAAACTGCCGCTGAAATCGCGCGCGATATCAGCAGTTCGCTGGACCTGGACGAGTTATTACAAAAAGCGGTGGATTTAATTCGGTTACGCTTCAATTTTTATCACGCTTCTGTTTTCCTCAAGGATATGCCCGGTGAATTTGTGGTGGTGCGCGGCTCCACCGGCGACGCGGGCGCGCAACTGAAACGGGTAAACCACAAACTTGGCGTTGGCTCAAAGTCCATCGTCGGTTTTGTGGCAGGCAAAGGCGAAGTTCTCGTTGTGAACGACACCACGCGAGACGCCACCTATTATCCGAATCCGGTCTTGCCGGATACCCGCGCGGAAGCGGCGATCCCTTTGAAAGTGGCGGATCGCATCCTCGGCGTGCTCGATGTGCAAAGCGAACGCGCATATGCTTTTTCCAGCGATAATCTTCGCATCCTGCAAATCCTAGCCGATCAATTAGCCATCGCAGTGATCAACACCGAGTTGTTCTCGGAAACCCAGGAACACCTCGCGCAACACCGCCTGCTCCACCACATCACCACCACAGCGGCATCGGGAACCACGCTGGACGAAGCGCTTTCCTCCGCAGTCAACGGACTGCAAGTGACATTGGGCGGCGATCGCGTGACCATTCTTTTGCTCAACAAAGAAAAGAATACGCTGGAGGTAAAGGCCGCGGTGGGGTATGCGGATGAGATCTTCAAACAATCCATCGCGCTCGGAAGCGGCGTCACCGGTTGGTCAGCCTTGCATCGCAAGCCCCTGCGCGTTTCGAATGTAAGACAGGACTCGCGCTACATCGAAGGCAGTCCGAACACGCAATCTGAACTGGCGATCCCTCTGCTCTACCGAGGCGAATTATTGGGCGTATTGAATGTGGAAAGCGAGCAAATCGGCGCGTACACAGAGAACGATGAGGAACTGCTGGGAACCCTAGGCGGAAGCCTTGCGGCGATCATTGCCAACGCGCGCCTTCTCGAGCAAATCCGTTCGCAGGCAGAGCGCGAGAGAATCATCTTTGAAATTTCCGACAAAATTCGGCGCACCACAGATATGCAAGCCATCCTCGCGACAACCGCCAGCGAACTTACCCGCGCTGTTGGCGCCACCCGCGCGCGCATCAAACTCGCGGTCAGCGCCGATGACAAGAAGGACCAGGAAAGCCAGCCCGCATGAGCGCTTATCTTTCTTTCGAACGCCTCTTTGCCCGGCTGGGCGGCTGGCATCTGGCGCTCATCATCGCACTCGCGCAAGTGATCGCCTTTTTGGGCGCGATACCCGGAATCGTTTCGGTCCGGGTCAACACCGCCAGCGCTGGAATACAACTCGGCTTTCTGCCCATTCTCGCTCCCGCGCTGATCGTGGTCACTTTTTTGACCTTGCTACTCGTGGGCATGAGGCTGACCACCACCGCCAGAAAAAGACTGGATGAAATATCCGGCAAAGCCTCCCCCATTGCGCCGCCTAAGGACGAGCTAACCGCCTGGCGCGAGTTGACCAGCCTAACGGTTCGTTACGGATTCGCATCCATTGCGATCGCTTTTGTTCTTAATGTAATCCCGACAACCGCTTTAATCGCAATCACAGAAAACTCAACGCCAACCAACACGCCCACGCCAGGCAACGCGCTCTACACCCTGATGGGCGGAACCGCGGCCGTGTTGGGATACGCCATACTTGCCACTTTTCTCCTGGGACGCTTCACCCTGCCATTTCGGCTGTTACTAACCCCCGAAGATTTCGAAAGTCAGATGAAAGGCCGGGCGGGCGTATTGGCGCTGTCCAAATTCCTTGTCCTGATGTTCGCAATCATCATCATCAGCATTCTCATTCTCGCCCCCATCGGCTACCAACAAGTGTCGCGGGTCTTGTTCACAGACGATGTCCCGATGACAATTTTTCAGGATCTTCAGATACACATCGTTGCTTTGAGTATTCTGGTGCTCGCCTTGGGAATCGCAATCGCTTATCTTGCCTCACGGTCGATCTCAGACCCGGTAACCGATCTTCTCAAGACATTCGACCGCATCGAACAAGGAGATCTATCGGCAAGAGCGCCGATCAGCGCCACCGACGAACTGGGAATCGTGATCATCCATTTTAATCGCATGGTGGCGCGGCTCGAATCTCTGCAAAGCTACCTCGAACAACAGGTGACTGAACGGACCAAGCAACTATCAGCCACCAATGAGATCGGGCGGGTCGCCGCCTCGAGTTTGGATCCCGCAGTAATGCTCTCAAGCATTGTCAACTTGTTTACCGAAAAATTCGGATATTATTTTGTAGGCGTATATCTGCTTGATTCCAGTGAGAAGTGGGCTGAGCTCAAAGAAGCCAGCGGAGAGGCGGGGAAGTTACTCTTGAAAAGCCGGCATAAGACGGACGTTTCAGGAAGCAACCTCGTTGGGCTCGCCATTCGCGACCGCGCCCCCAAGTCATACCCGCACACCACAGGCGAAAAGTACCGCGCCAACCTGCCTGTACTGCCATATACCCGTTCTGAACTTGCGCTTCCTCTCCTTGCCAGCGACCGGGTCATTGGCGCTCTCAACCTGCATTCCGTCCGCGAAACCGATTTTAGTCCAGAGGTGGTCAGCACCTTGCAAAACATGGCAAATCAAGTTGCCATTGCCCTCGAGAACGCCCGCTTGTTTCAGGACGCGCAACAAAATATTCGGGAACTCCGCGCGATCCAGAAACAATACCTGTTCACCGGTTGGAGCGGAATCGCCAGCCAGCCAGAGGAGTTGGAATACGGCGTCGGCGACGAATCGGATGAAAAAGCCCGACAGCTGGAAATCCCCATCAGCCTGCGCGACCAAATCCTGGGGCAGATCCGGCTCGAAAGTCCGGAGGAATGGACGTCGGAAGAGGAGTCTTTGGTCAGCGCTGTGGCAACACAGGCGGCAGTGGCGCTTGAAAACGCGCGGTTGGTAAGCGAATCGCGACAGATCGCCTTGCGCGAACGCATGTTATCCGAGATTAACTCGAAGATTTGGGCATCCACAACGGTGGAAGGCGTTATGCAGACCGTTGTAAAAGAACTGGGCAGACGATACGACGCATCCCGAGCCACGATCGAATTGACGCTGGATGAGGCAGAATAGCCCATGGATACACGACGCTACCCCACGCTTTTTTCACGGCTTGCCCTTGCGCTCACCCTCCTGGCGGCGCTCTCAACCGCAGTGGTCACGTATTTCCTCTACGTCAATTACAAGACGGAGCAACGGGAAAACCTGCGCAAACGTCTCGAAGACATTGCCACACTGGCCGGTTTTCAACAGAACGGGGATATTTTTGAACAGGTTGCCAGCCAGGGCGATGAGTTCTTTCAACAAATTCATGCGGCAAACTTGAGGATCAAGCAATCAGATCCCGATCTGGAGTTCGTTTATACCATGAGGAAATCCGGAGACACCATCTCTTTTGTTGTCGACGCGGGCGCGCCCGGCGAACCGGATATTTCGGCATATGGCGATATTTACCTGGAACCGAGCGAAACTCTCATGGCTAGTTTTGACAGCATGTCCGGCACTGTCGTTGAGCAGGAAATTTACACGGACGAATTCGGGTCATTCTTATCCGCCTATACGCCAATCTACGCCTCCGACAAAAGAGTGGTCGGCGTGCTCGGCGTGGATATATCCGCAACGACGATCGTTCAGAACGAAGTGATATTTCGCAATAAATTAATAGTCATCAACATCATCGCCTACATCGCTATTATTTTTACAGGATTCCTGATCGCAAACTACCTCGCCAAACCGATCATCGAGTTAAAGGACGCCGCCAACCGCGTCAGCAAGGGCGATTTCTCCAACAAAATTTACAACATTCCTCACACCCGCGAGTTGGCTGAACTTGCAACGAATTTCAACACGATGACCGAGAACTTAAACAGGTCGATCACCGATCTTGAACGCCTGGTAGCGGAGCGGACCGAGGCGATCGCCCGCAGGACCGACCAACTACGCGCCGCCTCCTATATCGCGCGACAAGCCGCAGAATTGCAGGACCTGCCGCGCTTGTTGAACACCTTTGTTCAACTGGTCTCCGATCAATTCGGTTACTATCATACGGGTATTTACTTAGTTAACAACTCTGGGGATGAACTCACACTTCGCTCCGCCTCTTCCGAAGGCGGGAAGCGCATGATGAAGCAGGAACACACTGTCAAAGCCAGCATGCAAAGCGTTGTAAATTACGTGACTCAAACAAAAAAACCAAAGATCCTCGCCGATATCGGCGAGGAGGCAACTGTTTTCAATAATCCCGATCTGCCTTTAACGCGCTCAGAGATCGCAGCGCCTCTCCTCATCCGAGGTCGCCTGTTGGGTGTTTTAGATATTCAGTCCGACAAGCCGTCCGCATTTTCAACGCAGGACATGGATGTCTTCGAGACACTTGCCGATCAACTGGCAGTCGCCATAGACAATGCGCGCCTGTTGGAAGAATCACAGGCGTCGTTGACGCAATTGGAGGCGATCACAGCGTCACGAACACACGACGCATGGGATCAAAAATTAAAGGGAAAGCCTAAGGTCGTCACCTATACTCCGCTTGGCATGCGCGCTGAAAAACCCGCCGATGCAGACGCAAGAGAAGGCGTTCAAATTCCGGTCACTTTGCGGGGACAAAAGATCGGCAGGATCACGCTTGCCAAAAAAGACACCGCGCCATTGAATCAACAGGATCGTGAAATGATCGACGAGGTCGCCACGCAAGCCGGGCTGGCGATCGAAAACATTCGCCTGCTGGAAGATGCCACTGCGCGAGCGAAACAGGAGCAACTTGTTGGCGGTCTTGCCTTCCGGTTTAGCCAGGCGCTCGACGTCGATTCTCTTCTTCAAACCGCCACCCGCGAACTCGGACAAATCCCCGGAGTAGAAGAAGCCGCCGTTGTGCTGGTGCAACAACCTGAACAGGATGCGCAACAGCGTCCAGCGGCGACCAGGCGTCCCGCGCGAAAGAACGTGTCATGATCCTCGCGCGCAAACTACTCGCCCCGACGTTAATCCTGCTGGTGATCTTGCTCGCCGGTCTATTCGGGTATTTTTACACGAGTCTCCATAACGCGTCGCACGCATCTGAAGAGGCAAGTATGGAGTCGTTTAGCGACTCGTTCAAAGCCGATCTTGCCAATCAGGAACGATTAGCTCTCTCCCTGGCTTTGCAGTCTGCGAACTCCGTCGACGTGCGGGAAGCCATGGCAAAGCGCGACGCGCAAATGCTGGCAAGTATTTCCGACGCGGCGTATACAGAACTAGCCGCTCGGTCTCACATCGTTACATACCAATTTCATCTACCAGACGGCGCGCTGTTGTATTCCGCAAGCAGTGATGCGAACGTGTCTCCATTCATCGCCAGCCCGGCTGTGATGGCGGTCAATTCAGACCACCAGCCTGTATCAGGTTTGGCGATCAGCGGAAATACTCTCGGTATCGTGGGGGTCGCGCCGGTGTTTCATCGAGGTAATTACATAGGCTGTATTGAAATTGCAGTCGGGCTGGACGCGTCTTTGCTATCGCAGATGAAAGAAAAGTATGGCGGTGACTGGAGAATTTTATTGGTCCAAGGGCTGGCTTCGAGCACAGTCAATGCGCCGTTAGTGGAAGACTCGAGTTTTGTGGTTTTTGCCTCCACGCAGGGAAACGAAATTACCTCAACCTCTGAAAACTACCTGCGCGTACAAGAAGGCGAAACCACGATCATTCACCCCACGGTGGATGGAAATTCATACGCGGTTTTGTCATCGCCTTTGTATGATTTCTCAGGCAACTTGCTGGGCGCGCTCGATATCGTATACAACCATACGCACCTAACCAATCAGCAGAATAGCCGCATCGCCATAGCCGGGTTGGTCACTCTGGGCGTTCTTCTCATCGGCGCGTTTATTTTGGTCGCCTCGACCCGCCGAACGCTCTCCCCCATTCAGGCGTTGACGCGCGTCGCCGCGGAAATCACCGAAGGACATTCCGCTTCATTTGTGAACGTGGAGTCGGAAGGCGACGAGATTGGAGTGCTCATCCGCGCATTCAATCGGATGACGACGCAATTACGCGGATCTATTTCCAACCTTGAGCAACGGATCGCCGAACGGACCCTCGAACTGGAACAACAAGCCACGCGGTTACGCGCCGCCACCGAGATTTCTCAATTTTCCGCCGCAGAGCGCGACTTAAATAAAACCCTCGAACGGGCTGGGCATCTGCTCATGAGCCGGCTTGAGTGTTCGTTTGTAGGGATCTATTTATTGGAAAAAGACGGCGCGCATGCCATTCTTGCGTCATCGCCGACCAAAGCCGGTAAAAGTCGCATTCAACAAAAGTTTAGGCTGCCCGTCAACTATGAAACCGTGGTGGGCTTTGTGGCAAAGACCGGCGAAGCGCGGATTGCCCCAGACGTGCGTTTTAGCGCCACCCAGTTCTCAGATACCTTCCTGCCCGAATCTCGCTCCGAAATTATTCTGGCGCTGAAATCTGAAAACAAAACCATCGGCGTTCTCGATATCCATAGTGAAAAAGAAGACGCGTTCCGCCAGGCAGACCTGTCTATTATGCAGATCATTGCCGATCAACTCTCGTCTGCCATCGAGCGCTCCAGGCTGTCGCAGGAATCCAGTCGGTATCTATCAGACTTGGAACAAGCCTACGGCAGAAATACCCGCGAGGGATGGAGGAAGTTCATCGCCGCCCGCCAACTTCAAAATCGCGGGTACCGGTTCGATAACATCCGCATCGAGCCGTTTGAAGAAATTTCCGGGGTCGGGCGCAAAGCGATCGAACAAGGGATTACCGTTTCCGCTCCCGGCGCCTCTACGAACCAGGAGATCGCGATACCGATCAAATTCCGCGGACAAACCATCGGCATAGTTCAGGCAAAGCTCAGGGAAGGAAGTGGCGAAACGATTGTCACAACGCTCGAGCAAGCCATTGACCGCCTGGCATCTTCCCTCGAAAGCGCCCGTTTATACGAGGAGGCTCAGATCAGGGCAAATCGCGAGCAGGCGATATCCCAGATCGCAAGCCTGATCGGCTCATCGAGCGACTACGAGTCGATCTTACGGACCACCGCGCGCGAGATCGGCAACGTCTTAACCGACACCGACGTGATCATTCAACTCGCAAGCACGACCGGGGATGACGGAACAGCCTAGCGCCCGTCTCCCACCGAACAATTATTTATGGACAACCCTTCCAAACACCGTTCTCGATCAAACACACTGCGATACGTCATCGTAGGCGCTGGGCTTGGCTTCCTGCTCCCGGTCATTGCCACGGGTATTCGCCTTGCCAACCTCGATCTGCCCTTTTCGTTCGATTCCATTCGGTCCCTGCATTCCACAGAGCCGCTCTTATGGATCATCGATAGCGCGCCGGTGATTTTAGGCGTCTTTGCCGCGATTGTCGGCCTCCGCCACGATCGCTTGATCGCTCTTAATCAAGAGGTAAGCCAAAAAAACATGGAACTCGAACGTTCGCACTCCGCCCTCGAGCAACAAGCGCATGAGCGCGCGTTGGCGCTTGAAAAACAATCGGCAAAATTCCAATTTGTCGCCAATGCAACTCGGCGGATCACATTAGCGCAGGATGTCGACTCCCTGCTCAATGAAGTCATCGGGTTGATCGGCGAGCAGTTTGCCAACTATCGCTCCGCGATCTACCTGCTCGACAGCGAACTCAATTCGGATACCCTCACCCTGGCAATGACAGACAGTCCCCAACCAAACGAACGAATTCTTGTGGACACGAATAGCCTCGTTGGAACCACCGCTCTGCTGGGCGAAACGCGCGTCATCTCGGACGTTACAACGGATAACGCGCGCCTCGAAGAGATCGGCCGCCCGGCCACCGGCTCGGAGATCGCCATCCCGTTGCAAGTCCGGGAAAAAATCATTGGCGTTCTACATATTCAGAGTCTTCATAAATATGCCTTTGGCGAGGAGGAAGTCGAACTCCTCACCGCGCTTGCGAACCAGATCGCCGCCGGAATCAATAACACCAAACTATACAACGAAGCGAAGACCTCACTCGCCGAATCGCAGGCAATGATCGAGCAATATGTTCATCTGGAATGGAAAAACTTCAACCAGGCAATCGAGCAAACCGGCTTCCTATTCGACGGAAGGCAGGTTACGCCGCTGAACGGACAGATGAGGTTTGCTCGCGAAAAGCCGATCATTCAAACCGGCGGTCTCTCGTTGGACAAGAAATCTGCTAACGTGACCGTTCCCATCAAACTTCGCGGGCTGACGATTGGATTACTGGAAGTGCGACCGAAAAAAGGCAAACGGGAATGGACGGAAGACGAGTTGTCACTGCTCGAAGCCGCGGCTGACCGCGCCGCCTTCGCCCTTGAAAACGCGCGCCTTGTGAACGGCGCGCAACGCCGCGCATCGCGCGAGCGGGCAATCGGCGAGATCGCCACCAGGATCGGAGCCGTCAGCGACCGCAACACAATCCTCCAGACTGCCGTGGAGGAACTTGGCAGAAGGATCGGCAACGCCGAGGTCACCATTGAACTGGAAAGCAACCCGGAAGCGGCTGACGGGTAAAGGGCGCAGGTATGCGGCAAACTGTTATCAATTACTTAACCCCCATCCAATATCCCGGCGACGATGACCGATCGCGCCAGGCGTTTTATATTCATATCATCGCGCTTGTTTTCATGAGCGCGATCGCCATCATCGAAATTTCGTTAAAAGTCATCTCTCCGCGTTTTGAGATCAACTCCTTCGACTGGGCATTGATCGGCATAAGTTTATTGATCCTTGGAATTTGGATCCTGTCGCGCTACGGCTATACAAGAACGGCGGGCGTACTGCTGATCTCCCTGCTCTGGGCTACGGCAAATGGCTCTGCGGCTTTCGGGGTTGGAATCCGCGACGACTCATTTCTAGGAAACTTTATCGTCCTTCTTGCGGCGGGCTTGATCATAGGTTGGCGGGGCGCATTGGCGTTCTCTGCCCTCACTATTGTTGCCGGGTTTGGTCTTGCCTATGCGGAAGTAAATCAATTCTTCCAACCGGCCGAATACTTTACAAGCCCCTATACAAAGCTGATAACCGTTGGGGTGATCATCGTCATTTTCGCCGGCTTGATGGCGTTTATTCTTTCAAGCCTTGAAGGCGCCATTACCCGCGCGCAAGCCAGCGCAAGAAACCTTGAATCTGTGAACCGCGATCTCAGGCTGGCGCGCGCGCGCCTGGAGGAAAACCAGGCAGAATTGCTCGTGGCAAACGAACAACTCAAGCGGCGCGCGGAACGCATCGGCGGGATCGCCGCCATTGCAAAAACCATTACGGTCGTTCAAGAAATCGAACGCCTGCTCCCGGTTGTTGTGGAAGCGGTGAGCGACAGGTTCAAGTTTGAACATGTTGGCGTGTACCTGCTCGAAGACTCGGGACAATCGGCGGCGCTGAGCGCGTCCAGCAGTGACGAGGGGAGACAAAGCCAACTGGAAGGAACCAGGGTGAAGGTCGGGTCTGAATCGCTCATCGGGTTTGTCACCGATCGAGGCGAGCCGCGAGTCGGGCATCCTGCCGAAAAAAATCCCCATGGGTTTGAACATCCGGAAGCCAGATCGTTGCTCGCATTACCGTTGAAGACACGCGAACTTGTGATTGGCGCTCTCGATATCCAATCTGCCCAGGAAGCCGCGTTCACCCAGGAAGATGTTGCCACGTTGCAGATTTTGGCGGATCAAATCGCCATTGCCATTCAGAATGCGCGCTCGTCAGAACGCGCGCGTGGCGCGCTACAACAAGCGGAGATCGCTTCACGGCAGTTGATCGGCAAAGGCTGGAAGGAAATCGCCGGGTCGGCGGAGACAAAAGGCTATCGCTACGATGGCATTAAGTTGGAAGCGCTTCAAGAAAATACAAAGCCCGCGCAAGCGGAGAATGGCGTCACGGTTCCGGTCCGTTTGCGCGGCCAGGTCATTGGCAGGTTAAGGATCAACCCGGCCGACCAGACGCGCCAGATTACCGATGACGAGAATGCCATGGCAGAAGCGACGGCGGAACGGGTTGCGCTTGCCTTGGAAAGTTCCCGGTTGCTTGAAGAAGCGCAAAGCCGCGCCCAGCGTGAAGCGTTCCTGGGCGAGCTGTCGTCCAAATTAAGCGCTTCGTATCAATTGGATTCGATCGTCCGGGATACGGTGGAAGAACTTGGGAAATCACTACGAACAACCACTGTGACCTTCCAACTGGTGAATCCATCCTCTCACCCGGGAGTCAACGCAGCCAGCGATGAAACGATTCCGGAGAACGGCTCGAAGCCGAAGTAGAAAATGAGCGCAGGTATGGAAACGACACCGAACAAGATATTCGCCCGGGCTTGGGCATTCCTCACCAAACCACATCCGTCGATCAGCGAGATCGGGGAACAACGACGCGCGCAATTGCTCGCCTCCCTCACATTGATCCTGCTATTTGGACTGACCCTCGGACTTTTATCCAGCCCAACAACACCGCAAACCTTTTTAGGCTTTCTCGCTATTGCTCTTGCCGCCCACCTGCTTAGCCGCACGCCATATCACCGCGTCGGAATCTACTTCTTCACATTTGCTTTCACGGCAGTCGCCTACCTTACGATCTACTTCAAGACGGCGAGCAGTATCGATTCCGCGATCAATATTATTTTGCCGTTTGCTTTGATCCTCGCCAGCGCGCTCCTCTCGCAATGGGAATTTATCATTCTGGCTGTCTGCGCTCTTGCCGCCACCCTGTCTTTACCTGGCTATGCCGACCCACAATATTTAGCCGACCCCAAGCTGAGCATCGTCAGATCAGCCGGGGTCACATTTTCGATGGCGGCAGTACTGTTTGGAATTTCGGCGTTTCGCGCCAGTATTGAACGGGAACGCTTAAAACAGGTCGGCGACACCAACCGCGAACTTGAAAAACTTACCAACGACCTGGAACAACGCGTGAACGACCGAACCATGGAACTGAATCAAGCCAACAGGTTAACCTCTCGCCGAGCCTCTCAACTCGAGACCATCGCGGAGTTATCACAAGCCATTTCTCAAGTGCAGGACCCGAATAAAATCTTCTCCACCGCATCGCAACTTATCAGCGAACGGTTCGGCTTTTATCATGTGGGCATATTTTTGGTGGATCGGGACCGCGAATTTGCCATTTTACAAGCCGCGAACAGCGCCGGCGGACAGAAGATGCTTGCCCGAAGACACCGCCTGATGCTCGGAACCGGCGTGGTTGGTTTCGCCGCCCAAACTGGAAAACCCCGCATCGCGCTGGACGTGGGAGCGGATGCCGTTTTCTTCAACAATCCCGACCTCCCAGACACTCGCTCTGAAATTGCTCTTCCGATGGTCGTTTCCAAGCTGACCATTGGCGTGTTAGACGTGCAAAGCATCGAAGCCGGCGCCTTCAGCGAAGAAGATTTCCGGGCATTGGGCACTCTCGCCAACCAACTCGCGATTGCGATCGAAAACGCCCGCTTGCTGACCGAAGCGCGCGCCTCCGCCACGCAGGTGCAGGAAGTATTCAACAATTTTATCCGCACCGAATGGTCTCGCGCCGCGCAAAAAGCCGAACAAGCGGGTTTCCGCTACAACGCGGGGCGCATCGAGTTGCTCGAATCGCCCCTGGAAAATTCCGATATCGCTTCGGCGGTCGATTCCGGCGCCTTGATTTCACGAGTTGCCAACGGGGCTGAATCGACACATGCCACAGCCACAGTCCCCGTCAAACTACGCGGCGAAATCATCGGCGTGCTCCATGTTGA
The DNA here is from genome assembly GCA_016716235.1 of Candidatus Defluviilinea gracilis. Classification (NCBI taxonomy): domain Bacteria; kingdom Bacillati; phylum Chloroflexota; class Anaerolineae; order Anaerolineales; family Candidatus Villigracilaceae; genus Candidatus Defluviilinea; species Candidatus Defluviilinea gracilis. The sequence continues at coordinate 274,943 of JADJWS010000007.1, read as the reverse complement.
GGCCGGCGATCCCAGCCGAACTTGGAAAGACGATGAACTCAGCTTGATGGAAGCCGTAGCCGAGCGCGCCGCATTTGCCATGGAAAACGCGCGCCTCTTCCAGGATGCGCGTCGAAGGGCGGCAAAAGAACGCATGATCGCCGAAGCCACCTCCAGCATCAGCGGCTCGCTCAATGTCGAAAACATCCTGCAAGCAACCGCGGTGGAATTGGAACGCGTGCTCAGCGGCTCGGAAATTTTGATCAAGTTCAGCGACAGGAACACGTCATGAATCCGGAATTAACCGTCCGCATCATTGCTTTTACGGCGATCGCCATCGTCACGCTTTTTCTGGTTGGCATAACTCGAAGGTTCAGGTACTTAAGCGTCAGAGGCAAGATCACGCTGGGCATCTTGATCACATGCTTTTTAGCGCTGGGGCTTGGAGCGTATACGGCTGTTACGAACAGAACGAGGATAAGCAACACCTTGTCGTCCAGGCTTGAGACCAGCGTCAGCCTGCTAGCCGAGGAGCAATTAGTGAACGAACTCGCCTTTCAAACGAACAACATCAACCACTCGTTTGAAGATCTTGCCAACGAGACTTCCAAACTTGCAGAGTACTGGAGCAATCTTGAAAGACAAAAAGGCGACCTTGGGCTTGGGCAATACTGGGATGCGAGCGGCAGTCTTTTCCAACTCCCGGAGGGTCACTACGGCAACCCTGCCGGCGACCCTTCTTCCGTATACATACCGGCAAAATACCAATTATCCGAAGACATTTTCGTCAGCCTCAATGTTTCCGCCTATCTTGATTTTTACGCTCCTGAGGTGATCAAAGCCAACCCGTCCATGCTCGCGATTTACGGAATTGACGAACGCGGCATTACGCGCTACTACCCCAATATCGAACTGGCAACTCTTCTACCTCCGGATTTTGACGCGACCAGGCGTCCTTATTATGAAATCTCATCGCCGCTTTTCAACCCGGAACGAAAGGCGCGATGGTCCATCCCGTATGTAGACGCGACAGGAGGCGGGCTGGTAGTTACGGTTTCCGCGCCTGTGTATTTCGACGAAACCTTCAGCGGGGTTGTCGCCGCAGACGTGAAACTTGCCACGATCACGGAGCAAATTGGAGCCGCGCGCATTGGGCAAACCGGGTTTGCTTTCATGTTGGACGACGCGGGCCGTATTATCTCCATGCCACAGAGCGGCTATGATCTATTCGGGATCAAGCCCGATGAAATCGCGCCAGAGGAATATTTCAAATTTTCGGTCCTGGGTCGAGGACCGTTAGAAATCAGGGAGTTTACAAACCGCATGGTATCGGGCGGGAGCGGGTTATCGAAAATCCCCGTCAACGATATCGATATGTATCTGGCATATGCGCCCATTGAGATTAACGGGTACAGTATCGGGATCATCGTCCCTGCGGAAGAATTCGAAGGGGCAATCGTTACAGCGAGGAACGAAACAGCCCGCCAAACTCGCGCCGCCGCGCTGGAAACCTACATTACGCTCGTCATTATTATTGCCACAGCCTTGGTGATCAGCCTGGCGATCGGCAGGGTCATTACCGCGCCAATCCACACGCTCACCAACACGGCAAACCAAATCATCGACGGCGATTTGAACGCCCAAGCCGACGCATCCGCAAATGATGAGATCGGGACATTAAGTAAAGCCTTTAACTCAATGACGAGCCGCCTCCGCGAAACGCTCGCAGATCTCGAACACCGCGTGGCAGACCGCACGTCGGAATTGACCGATGCGAATAAACGGAATGAGGTCCGCGCGAGGCAATTCGAATCGATTGCCCGCGTCGCGCGCACCATCGGCTCCACGCAAGAATTGGAAGGAATGCTGCCAAAAATCGCAGAAACAATCAGCCGCCAATTTGGGTTTTATCATGTCGGTATCTTCCTGCTTGACTCTCAGAAAAACTACGCCATTCTTAGCGCCTCCAATAGCGCAGGCGGCAAAAAAATGCTCGCCAACCAGCACAGACTCAAGGTGGGCGAGACCGGTATTGTTGGCAATGTCGCCAGCACAGGAAAGCCTCGTGTTGCTCTCGATACAGGGCAAGACGCTGTGTATTTTAATAACCCATTTCTACCGGACACCCACAGTGAAATCGCCCTCCCCCTGCTGGCGGGTAGCGAAGTTATCGGCGCGTTGGATGTGCAAAGCAAGGATAAAAACGCGTTCAGCGACGAAGATGTGGACGCCTTGTCGATCCTTGCGGACCAGGTCAGTGTCGCGATTCAGAACGCGCGCCAGCATGAGGAAACGCGGAAAGCGCTCGCCGAATCTGAGGCGCTCTCGCGTCAACTCGCCGGCTCGCAATGGCAGGAATTCACCCAGCGCCGAAAGATTGTTGGCATCCGCCATTCGGGCGCGCGCGCAACACTTTTATACGACCACAAAGGGAAGGAAGAGTCCGCGCGCGAGTCGAGCGAATCTGAGGCGCAACCCAAGAAACGGACCGGTTTGATCTCCTTGCCGATCACCATGCGCGGCGAACCGATCGGCACCGTAGAGGTGCGCGCCCCAAGCAACCAGCGCTGGGACAAGGACGAATTGGACATCGTCTCCGCGATCATTGAACGCACCGCGCTGGCATTGGAAAACGCGCGCTTTTTTGAGGACAGCCAGAAACGCGCCGCCAAAGAACGCGCCATCGGCGAAATTGCCGCCAAGATCAGCGCGCAAAACAACGTGGAAGAATTATTTAGAACAGCCGCCGTGGAATTGCGCCAAGCCATTCCGGGAGCGGAAGTGTCCATCCAGATCGACGAGGATGGTAAATCGGATTAATTCCGAAGCCGACCATGGATTCATGACAGAATGAAAAGAATCGCCGCCGCAATCACCCGCTGGTTTTTGAGCCTCACGTATCCGCGTAAATTCAACGTGATCACCGTGATCTTTCTGCTTCCGATCATTGCGTTCATTCCCCTGATCCGGAACCAAACGGAACGTATCGATCGCTACGGGACCCACGAATTATTCGGAACGCTCTACCTCCGCTCGCTGTGGAATCTCACAGATGCCATACAGCATCATCAGGCTGTCAGTTTGAGTTACCTGAACGGCGATGCAGATTTCTCCGAAGTCCGGGCGGCGCAGGGGTTGGTTGACGCCGAATTCGAAAACTATAAATTCGTCCAAAGCCAGGAAATTCTCTCTGCCGAATTCCGCGCTGAAGAGGAATCGATCGCATCACTTTGGACGGCATTGAAAGGTTCCATTCGGGACAGCGCCCCAGAGGAAGCCCTTAATGCGCACAGCAAAATCCTCGATGAGATCAGCCTGCTGGTATCGCGCGTAGGCGATTATTCATACCTCATCCTCGACCCAGACCTGGATACCTACTACACCATGGACGCGGTGCTGTTGAATCTGCCGCAAAATCAGGCTTTGCTGACCGAGTCGCGCGCAATCATCAACTCGTATAGCGGCGAAGGAACGCTCACGAGCGACGATGAGATTCGCCTGCGAATCCTTGCCGAAACACTGGCGACCAGGCTCTCAAGCATGGACAGGAATATAACCGTTGCCGTTCAGAATACGACAACGCCAGCAATCACCTCCCTCGGCTCCGCGTTCGTCGAGTATCGCACAGCCAATGCCGCCGTGATCGACACCCTCAACAGGCTTAGTTCCAACCCCCAACTCTCAGACAATGCCGTTAGGGAGTCCAACGAAATATTCGATACGGCTCGAAGCGCAAGCCTATCCTTCTACAATGCCAGTTCAGAAGGTTTACAAAAGGGAGTCGCGGCCCGTATCAACTCGCTCGTCCTCCAATTTTATGTCATTGCCCTCGTGGCGCTTGTCAGCGTTGCGAGCGCGTTCCTACTCGGGCAAAATATCATGAACTCCATTAGTAAACCGCTCTTCCAACTGGCGGAAACTTCCCAGAAGATCGCCGTGGGAGACCTAACTGCTCGCGTGCCCGTGGAATCATCCGATGAGGTCGGCAAAGTTGCAAGCGCGTTCAATCAAATGGCGGACGAGTTGGAAGCGGAGAAAGCCGCCATTATTTCCCGTTCGCGCGAATTGGAAGCCGCAAACCAGACAAGCACTCAAAGGGCGCAGGATTTGCAATCGATTGGCGAAATTTCAAAAGTAATCACAAGCGAGCACAAACTCGATACCCTTCTGCCGTTGATCACAAATCTGGTGAGTGAAAAATTCAAGTTTTATCACGTCGGCATCTTCCTGCTCGACGACCGCAATGAAAACGTCGTCCTGGAAGCGACAAACAGCGAAGGCGGGAAAAAGATGCTGAGCCGCGCCCACCGCTTACAAGTGGGATCGGGAATCGTTGGATACGTTGCCGCCACAAGCCTGCCACGCATCGCCCTAGACGTTGGATCTGATTCGGTTTTCTTCAACAACCCCGACCTGCCCCAGACGCGCTCAGAAATGGCTGTTCCGCTTCGGGTCTCGGAGGTCACAATCGGCGCGCTGGATGTGCAAAGTACCGAACCTAACGCGTTCAACGATGACGATATCTCCACCCTTGCCACACTTGCCGACCAGGTAGCCATTGCGATCCAAAACTCGCGGAATTTCGAAACCGCTCAACGGCTGATCGAACACGCGCAACAGACCTCCGGGCTTGTCATGAAAGAATCCTGGCAAGCGATCAAATCACAAAGCCAATTGTTGTCCTACCGCGCGTCATCGCCCGGCATTTCCCGCAAGGATGCGCAAGTGGCTCCCGAGGTTCTGGAAAAAATCAAAGCAGATCGAAAGCCGGTGGTGCTGGAAGGCAACAATTTCCAACTCGCCGTTCCTATTCAACTATCCAACAATGTGGTTGGGGTTTTGAACATCCGCTTACCTGAAAACCACACCCCAGACCAGGATGAGATCGATATCGCTCGCGCGGTAGGCGACCGCCTCTCCCTGGCGCTTGAATCCACAACCTTGCTTGAAGCGGCGCAACGACGCGCAGAATACGAACGCATGACTTCAGACATTTCAACCAAGATCGGCGCGTCCACACGCTTTGAATCAATCTTGCGCACCGCCGCAGAGGAACTCAGCCAGGCGCTCGGCGGATCGGATGTGCTTGTGCAGATCCAACCGTCAGCCGCGGGAACAACTTCTGAACGCGGCGACCACGGCGGCGCTCGTTCGCCCAACGCGGAGGACCGGAGAAGCCATGAACAATAGAGCCGCAACACCACGGTCCGCGCGCAGTTTGACCACGATCCTGGCGCTTAGCTTCTTGGGCTTAAGCGCCCTGGTCCTATTCCTATCCACCGCCACACAACTCGCGCTCACCGTACAGACCCAGCAAAGAGAATTGGAGGAAAGGCAGTTGCTCCTCGCAGAGAATGCGGGTTCGAGCGTGAGCGATTTTATCGAGAAAAAGTTCAGCGCGATGACAGCCGCCATCAGCCTTTCAGAACCCCTGGAGGCATCTCCATCAGAACAAGCCTCCTTCCTGGACAGACTCCTCAACCTGGAGCCGGCCTTCAGGCAACTTGCCCTGATCGACCAGCAAGGACAGCAACTCGAATCCACATCGCGCGTGTCCATCACACTCTCCCCTGCGTTTGAAGAACAAATCACACAAGGGTTGGCAACTCTCTCTCAAGGCTCAGACCGATACTTAAGCGAAGTCTATGTGGACGAAGATACCATTGAGCCGCTGATCGCGCTGGCAATGCCGATTAGAACCACATCCGGAAGCAATGCGGGATTTCTGGTCGCCGAGGTCAACTTGAAATTCATCTGGGATCTTGTCGGCTCATTACGAGTAGGCGACACAGGCTACGCCTATGTTGTGGATAGCCACGGAGATTTGATCGCCTACAGAGACACCAGCACGGTCTTGCAAGGTCTCAACGTCAGCAATGTTGGGAACTTGGGCGAGTTCGTAAAAGACCCCTCAGCAACTTCAAGCCAAACCGTTGGCGTTCAACAATACGTTGGGCTGAGTGGTCAAACTGTTGTTGGCACATTTGTCCCACTCCAGCCGCTTCAATGGGCTGTTGTGATCGAGCTACCCTGGCGCGAGGCATATCAGAATGTTTTTGCCCTCGGAATACGCACTCTAGCCTTATTTCTGGTCATCGCCGTCCTGGCTGGCTTGTTCGGGTATTACAGCGCGCGACGCGCCTCTGCCCCGCTCGTCGATCTATCTCATGTGGCTACCGAAATCGCAGGCGGCAATCTCCATGCGCAAGCCAAAAGCACCGGCGCCATAGAACTCGACCATCTTGCCGCATCCTTCAACGACATGACCGCCCAACTGCGCGACTCGATCGCAAACCTCGAGCAACGCGTGACAGACCGCACCACCGCGCTTGAAGCATCGCGCCTTGAAAGTGAACAACGGGCAAAAGACCTGCTTGCGATCAGCGAAGTATCCCGCATCATCAACGTCGAGAAAAATCCCGACATTCTCCTCCCCCTGATCACCCGCCTGGTCAGCGAAAAATTCAACTTTTATCACGTCGGCATCTTCCTGCTCGACGATACAAAGCGATCAGCCATCCTCCAAGCCACAAACAGCGAAGGCGGTCAGCGCATGCTACTGCGCGGACACGCATTGGCGATTGGGCAGGGCATTGTAGGAACCGTTGCCCTGGAAGGGAAACCCCGCATCGCCCTCGACGTGGGAGATGAATCGGTTTTCTTCAACAACCCCGACCTCCCATCCACCCGTTCCGAGATGGCTCTGCCAATGAAGATCCGCGAACAGGTGATCGGCGTGTTGGATGTGCAAAGCCAGCGGCGGGGTGAATTCACAGAGGACGACCTCAATATCCTCGGCATTCTCGCCAGCCAGGTCTCGGTTGCCATTGAAAATGCCAGGCTGTTTGCAAAAACAGAACAAGCCCTGTCTGAAGTCCAAAGCCTTTATAACCAATACCTCCAAAAGGAGTGGAAGAATTTGCGCACGCGCGCCGGAGATGTTGGGTACCGACAATCACCCACCGGCGGCGCGCCCCTCAAGACCCCGCTGGACTTCCCCGAACTCCAAACGCCAGAAGGGGCCGGCAGGCTCCACGTCCGGCAGGCAAATAGCCCGGAGGAAGAATCGTCCGTCCTCGCGCCGATCAACTTACGCGGGCAAGTCATCGGCGCAATGAGCATCAAATCTCCCGCCAAAGATCGCGCCTGGTCTCAAGACGAGATCAACCTCATCCAGGCGGTCACCGACCGTTTGGCAGTGGCGCTCGAAAATGCCCGCCTGTTCGAGGAAACAACCCGACGCGCAGAGCGGGAACGGTTAGTCTCTGAAATCACCGGCAAAATTCGCAGTGTGAACGACCCGCAAACCATGATCCAAATGGCGGCGGACGAACTGCGCAGTATCCTTGGAGCAAACCGCGTACAGGTGATCTCCGAATCGTCGAATGAAAATGAACAATAAGACCCCGAGGTAATCACATGGCACATATCATGGCAATTTCAAATGAAAAAGGCGGCGTCGCCAAAACCACAACCACGCTCTCTCTCGGCGCGGCGCTCGCTGAATTAAATCACCGGGTTCTATTGATCGACTTGGACCCGCAGGCAAACCTAAGCCTGGCGCTTGGGCTGGAGACTGGCGAAGCGGAGACCACATCGGCAAACGTGTTGATCGAAAATGCGCCGTTGAGCGTCGCCATCAGAAAAACAGACATCCCTCATCTAGACCTGGTGTCATCCAATTCGCGCATCGAAAGCGCGGAGCAATACCTGCCCATGAGGAGCAATTACCTCACCACCCTGCGCTCTGCCGTTCAACTCGTTGAACCTTCATACGATTACATCCTGCTCGATTGCCCACCCGCCCTAGGGGCGATCACCCTCAACGCCCTTTCCGCCTCCAACCTGCTTATCATACCCACCCAGGCTGAATATTTTTCCGCGTACGCCCTCCGCAACATGATGGGTTCCATCCGCCGCATCAGGCAGGAGACCAACCCAAATCTTGCATACCGCATCCTCGTCACCCTGCTAGACCGCCGCAACCGCACGCATCGCAACATCTTCGAGCAACTGCAAACCACCTTCGGGCAGGGCGTCTTCACCAGCGTGATCGAGATCGACACCAAACTCAGGGAAAGCCCCATAGCAGGGATGCCCATCACCCAATACCGCCCCACCAGTCGAGGCTCGCAACAATATCGGATCCTTGCACAGGAGTTAATCGAGTATGTCAAAGAAGAAGCCAGTCGACAAACGGCTTAAGAAGCTATTCACCGGGCTGGAACCGGAGAAGACGACTTCTAATTCGCAGGAAGTATCGCGCAGGTCCTCTGCCTCAAAGAAGGACTCGCCGCCGCCTCCCTCCCTTACGCCTGAGTCGCCCACCCCGGCCTTAGCCGCGCCTGTACGGTCAACAGCCGCGCCAATCCGCGCGCAAACCAGCGAGCAAGATATTTCCCTCGCGTTCGACACGGGTCACAGCACATGGGCGACCCTGCAGGTATATAACGAAGCCGAAAAACCGGCCTGGGATCCGGAAGAGGAGCTCCTCGTCCGCCAGGTGGCGGACCAGCTTTCGTTGGCATTGCAAAACGCGCAACTATTTCAGGAAACACAGACGCGCGCCGAGGAATTAACGGTTCTCAACGAAGTAGGGAAGGCTCTCACCGGCGCGTTGAGCATCGAACAGATCACAGAAGTCACCTACGGCGGCATTTCGCGCCTGTTCGACACAAGGAACTTCTACATTGCTTTTTACGAGCAAGAAACTAACGAGATCGTCTTTCCTCACAACGTGAGCGAATCGGTGGTGGATCGTTCGATCACGCGCATACCATTAAGTCGCGGCTTCACGGGACACATGATTCGCACAAAGGAAAGCATTTTAGTCGGCAACGGAACCGACGCCTGGTTACAAGAACATGGGGAGACGCTGATGGGAGAGCCAGCCATGTCGTATCTGGGCGTGCCGCTCCTCACCGGCGACCATGTGTTAGGCGCCATCGCCATTCAGGATTATCACACCCCCAACAAATACAACGAACACGACCTCCGCTTATTAACGTCGTTTGCCAGCCAGACAGCGATCGCTATTCAAAACGCAAAACTCTTCGAGGAGACCCGCCGTCGCGTGGAAGATACCGCCCGCCTCAACCGGCTGGTTACCGAGCTATCAGAATCGCTGGATTTGAACAAAAACCTTCAAACCATCGCAAACGAGATCGCGGATATCACTTCCGCCCTGCATGTAGGCATTGCGCTGATCGACAAGGAGGCGAACCAACTTGTCGTCATGGCAGACGCGCCAGCAGAGGATGGCAAAGGCGGGATCGGGATACGATTACCCATTCAGGGAAACCCAACCGCGGAACAGGTGATTTCAACCCGAAAACCATTGTTCATCAACGATACGTTGAACAACCCTCTTACGGCTCACATCCGCGATGTGATGGCTGAGCGCGGCACGCAAAGCCTGTTCGTCTGGCCCGTAATCGTCGGAAAAGACTTGATCGGCACATTAGGCATCGATTTCTCCGATCCTCAACACCGTATTTCCGATCACGATTACAACCTGATCGAAGCCATCCTTACCCAAGTCCAGACCACCGTACAAAACTCGACACTTTTCGGAAACACACAAAGAAACGCGGAAGAGTTGCGCGTTCTTTTCTCAGCCATGCAGGATGTGGTGCTCGTGATCGACAGGGATACCCGCTATACTCGTATCGCGCCTACCAACCCTTCGCGCCTGTTTCGCCCCCCCGAACAGTTACTGGGCCAGCGCATGGACGAAATCCTTCCCGAGGAAACTCACAAACCCTTCAGGCAGGCGATCCACCAGGCGCTGGACACAAATAGCGTCGTTCAGATCGAATATCAATTGCCCGCCGAGGGTCAAAACTATTGGTTCCTCGCGAACATTTCCAAACTGAACGAGAATGAAGTGTTCTGGGTGGCGCGCGATATTACCGAGCGCAAAAAATCCGAGGAAGCCCTGCAACGCAGGACCACCTATCTTGCAATGTCTTCCGAGATCGGAAGAATTGTCACATCCACGCTTGACCTGGACACGATCTTTAGGAAGTCTGTGGAACGTATTAGCGAAGGTTTCGATTTTTATTTCACCGGCATTTACAGCGTGGAAGAAACCGGGTTCAACGCCACCCTGAAAGGCGCCACAGGGAGCGCGGGCGAGAAATTATTGGCGGCTCATCATTCTATTGTGATTGGACCCCAATCCATTATCGGCGCCGTGGCAGAGACCGGCAAATACAAATTGGTGGAAGATGTGGCGGCAGAGTCGCTCTTTCAAGCCAGCCCTCACTTGCCGGAGACCCGCTCCGAACTGGCGATCCCACTTCGGATCGGTCAGCGCACAGTTGGCGTCATCGATATTCAATCGAAGCAGACCCACGCGTTTACCGAAGACGATATCTCCGTGCTTCAATCGTTAGGCGATCAAGTTGCCGTGGCGATCGATAATGCCCGCTCTTACGAACTCTCTCAGCAACTCATTAAAGACCTGCGCGAAGTGGACAAATTGAAGAGTCAATTCCTCGCCAATATGAGCCACGAGTTGCGCACGCCGCTAAACTCCATCATCGGATTCTCGCGCGTGATCCTAAAAGGGATCGACGGTCCCATCACAGATATGCAACAACAAGACCTCTCTGCCATCTACAACTCGGGACAACACCTGCTAGGTCTGATCAACGACGTGCTCGACCTTGCCCGCATCGAAGCAGGCAAGATGGAATTGAACTTCGAAGAAGTGAACCTGGCAGACATGGTCACAAGCGTGCTTTCCACGGCAAAGGGTCTCGTCAAAGAAAAACCGATTCAACTTGTGCAGAAAGTTGCGTCTGGCATGCCCACCGTGCGCGGCGACGCGATGCGCATCCGCCAGGTGCTCATCAACTTGCTGTCGAATGCCTCCAAATTTACCGACGAAGGCTCGATCACTGTGGAAGCCGTTACTCAACGAAGCCCGGCTGGAAATATGGAAGCGCTCATCAAAGTCATCGACACCGGCCCCGGTATTTCAATCGAGGATCAGGAGAAACTCTTCAAAGCGTTTTCACAAGTAGACGGATCGGCAACGCGGAAAACAGGCGGCTCCGGGCTGGGGCTGTCGATTTGCGCCAATCTTGTGCAACTGCACGGCGGGCGCATCGGCGTTCAAAGCGACGCGAACGCAGGCTCGGCATTTTGGTTCACCGTTCCGTTATTCCACCAGCCGCTCAACACAATACCGTTCGACCGGAAAATCATCCTTGCCATCGATGATGACCCGCAGGTGATCGGCTTATACGAACGCTATCTAACTCCGCAGGGTTATCACGTGGTCGCATTGACCGACCCCGCGCTCGCCAAACAACGCATACTCGACATCAAACCATTTGCCGTGACGCTCGATATCATGATGCCCGAAATGGACGGCTGGGCGATTCTGACCGACTTGAAGTCTGATCCTGCCACCCGCGATTTTCCCATCATCGTCTGCTCGATCCTCGAACAGGCAAACAAGGGATTCAGCCTCGGCGCCGCCGATTACCTGATCAAGCCGATCCTTGAGGAAGACCTTGTTCACGCGCTCACCCGTTTGGACAAGGATGGCACGATCAAGGAAATCCTCGTGATCGACGATGACCCGAACGACTTGCGCCTGATGGAAAAAATCCTTACCGAGCAGGGTCATTACAAGGTGACCCTGGCTGAAGGCGGGCGGAAAGGTTGGGAAGCGATCGTGACAAAAGCCCCAGAAGCCATCATCCTCGATATCTTTATGCCGGAAATCGACGGGTTCACAATTCTAGAGAAGCTGACAGAAAATCCATCGCTCCGTAATATCCCCGTGCTCGTGGTTAGCGGGGGCGGCTTGACCAACGAACAACTCAACCAATTAAAGGATTTCGGAAAGCGCCTGCTCACCAAGGCTTCCTTCAAAGAAGGCGAATTGATCACCACCATCGAACAGGCGTTGAGTCGAGCGGTTTCATAAGCGAGATTTCCGAGTACAATAGCCTGCCACTATTAAGGGAAAATGCTCGATGGCGTTCAAGCCTTCCGCAAAACGCCTCTGGCGCGGAAGAATATCCCTGAGTCACACCTACATCAACCGTCAATAGGATAATCAATTTCCATGTCATTTGTCATCCGGTGCCTGGATTGCGGTCACGCCGCGCCCTTTACACCTAACTCCATGCAATGCCCAAACTGCAACAGCCAGTGGCGCGAAGCGGAATACAACCTGAACGAGGTCAATAAAACCTTCCCTTCCGAATTGGCGAATCGCGCCTTCGACTTGTGGCGCTACCGCGAACTTCTACCCATCCATCATCCCAATCCAACCCTGCGCCTCGGCGAGGGCGGCACGCCTCTCATCCAAGCCGCAAACCTGGGCAATATGCTTGGTCTACCCAACCTGTATATCAAAGATGAACGGCAAGGACCAACCTCCTCTTTCAAGGATAGGCAAGCGGCGGTCACCATCGCCACACTGAAGGAAGCCGGCATCACAGAAATGGTCGCCGCATCCACGGGCAATGTGGCTATCGCATACTCCGCGTATGCCGCGCGGGCTGGGATCAAGCTATGGGCGTTTGTCACCAGCCTCGTTCCCGGAGTCAAGATGCGAGAGATCGCCTTATATGGAAGCCAGGTGGTAAAAATCACCGGCTCCTATGACCAGGCGAAAAAAATTGCGGCAGAATTTGCCCTGCAACGCGGGCTATATCAGGATATGGGCGCCCGCACGATCACTGCCGTCGAAGCCATGAAAACCATCGCGTTCGAGATCGCTGAACAATTCACGCAACTGAACGGCGGATCAAAAGACGCAAAATGGAAAACGCCCGATTGGTACATTCAGGCAGTGAGCGGCGGCATGGGTCCGCTGGGAGTCTATAAAGGTTTTCTCGAACTCAAAAAACTTGGGCTGATCGATCGGATTCCAGCCATCGTACCCATCCAAGCCGATGGTTGCGCGCCCATGGTAGATGGCTGGCGAAAAGGACTCGCAAAGGCTGAGCCGGTGCTCTCGCCCAGTACGCGCATTGAAACCCTTGCCACGGGAGACCCCGGCAGAACCTACACCATGTTGCGCGAGCGCGTTATCGAAACCCGCGGCATCTTCGAAAGCGTTTCTGACGAAGATGCGTTCCGCGCCATGCATGTGCTTGCAAAGCTCGAAGGCATTTCTGCCGAACCCGCCGCAGGAGTGGCATTTGCCGGGTTGTTCAAACTTGTGCGGTCTGGCGTGATTAAGCCATCCGATTCTGTCGTTGTCAATTGCACCGGGCATACGCTCCCGGCGGAGCAATTTCTATTTGGCGATAACTGGACGCGCGACGTCAACCTGTCTGAGCAATTCGCGCAGGCGGAAACTCCGCAGGAAGGCTTGCTCGCCGCTTTGAATAATGTGACGCCCAGCCGCTTCCCGCGTGTGGCAGTGGTAGACGATAGCGGCGAGGCGCGCCGTTTAATACGCCGCATCTTACAATCGCAAGGCGATTTTGAAATCTTTGAGGCAGTGGATGGGCGCGATGCCATCAATCTAATCAACAAAGAACATCCGGACATTGTTATTCTGGACTTGATGATGCCAGAAATGGACGGATTCGCGGTATTGGATGTGTTACGCGGCAATCCAAAAACCGCGAATATCCCTGTTATTGTTGCCACAGCCAAGGAGTTGACCGTTAACGAAAAAAGCAGACTGCAAGGGCAAATTCAATCCCTCATGCAAAAGGGCGATTTCTTGAACGACGAATTCCTGCAGGAAGTTCGGGCATTGATCGGCTAGAACGCCTTTCCACTCTGCGGTGCGGGATGGAAGGCATTCAGCACGGGCGAGAACCTCATGCACAAAGGACGAATTACAGGCATTAACTCGGCGCTGTTTTCCGCATTTTTTTTGGGGCTCGCGCCGGTGTTCGGCAAAGCCGCCATGGGGGCAGATAAATTTTCGCCGCTCGGCGTGGTGGCGTTGCGCACCAGTTTGGCGGCGTTGTTATTAATTATCATCCTTGCCATCATCAGGCGAAAATTTCTTTACATCTATCCTGCCGCGTTGTATATCACAACGCTCGCCGGGGTAATCAATGGGATTGGTTCGATTTTTTATTACATTGGGTTGAGCAGACTGCCAGCCAGCGTTGCCCAAATGCTATATTCGTTATATCCCTTTTTTGTGGCGTTCTGGCTTCAGTTGGATCGTCAAGCCCCGTCCAAACTGACATTCATGCGCATTGGAGTAGCCGGCATCTCCACCTATTTCCTCACCCAGGGAATTGCCGGTCGTATCGACATTATCGGCGTTATATTCATGCTGGTCGCGGCGGCGATGTATGCCCTCCATCTCCCCATCAACCAACGGGTGCTCTACGATGTTCCCGCGCCGACAGTGACCGTGTATACGCTCATCGCAATGAGCGCTGTGGTAGTTCCCGCCTACGTCATTTTCGACCACACCCTGCCGCAAGATACCGCGCCTTGGATTCCCGTACTGCTATTGACCGGGGTGACCTTTGCGTCCCGCCTGTTCCTTTTTCTGGGAGTGAAGCACATTGGCGGAATGCAAACAGCTTTGCTTGGGTTAGCCGAATTGATCGTAGCAGTTTCGTTCAGCCACTTGTTGTTGGGCGAAAGCCTCACCAACACGCAATGGCTGGGCGTATGCGGGTTGGGCGTCAGCCTCCTGTTGGTGTGGTTCGAGAAGCCGAGTCCGCGTCCGCCCCATCCACACGGGCTGTTAGGGTGGTTACAGCCTCCCGATTTTCCATCGGATTACTACAAACACTGACCTCAGTTGTGTCCGACGATTAGGGTAATCGGCCTGTGGGTTTTTTTGCCCGCTATTCCTCGCGAATTCGCGCTAATCATTCTCGGAAAAATTCACGCAGTTTGACTGAGATTAGCGGAATCGCGAACAAAACGCCAAGTTTTAAGCATCGTGAATTTCTAATGCGTTTGCCCTGTTCCGACGACCGGATGGCGCAAGGTTACCGTTTATACTTTGACATTGATCACCTTACTCGGGACGGCGCGTAACACCAGTACATCAGCGAAAATCAGCGCGCTGCGCGGTCTGCGTCCCCAAAACCATTGTGCAAGGTAATCAGACTTTGACATATGAATTTCAAACCCAACTTACCGATCGGGATATTTGATTCCGGCATTGGAGGGCTGTCGATCCTGCGAGCCATTCGCGGATTTATGCCCGGCGAGCCAGTCGTATATTTTGGCGACCAGATTCATATCCCCTACGGTCCGCGCCCGATGGAACAAATCGGACGATTTTCAGAAGCGATTACAAATTTTCTGATCCAACAACAGGCAAAAATCATTGTTGTAGCATGCAATACCGCGTCTGCCGCGGCGCTGAAGGACTTGCGCGTAAAATTTCCCGAGATTCAATTCGTAGGCATGGAACCCGCGGTCAAACCTGCCGCAGAGCGCACGCAGACCGGCAGAGTTGGGGTGCTTGCCACACCGGCAACGTTTCAGGGCGCGTTGTATACATCGGTGGTGGAGAGGTTCGGCAATGGCGTGGATTTGTTTCAGCACACGTGCCCGGGGCTGGTTCAACAGATCGAGCAGGGGAATCTCGACGGAAAAGAAACGCGACAGATCCTGGAGGACGCCCTGCTTCCGATGCTTGAGAAAAACATCGACACGGTGGTGCTGGGTTGCACGCATTACCCCTTTGTCATTCCGCTGATCGAGCAAATTGTGGGGGAAAAGGTCCGGGTGATCGACCCGGCGCCCGCTGTGGCGAAACAGACGAAACGTCTGCTCGAGGCGGGCGGGCTTGTGAATCCAGCCTCCGCAGGCGGAAGCGTCGAGTTGTTCACGTCTGGCAATGTCAAAACGCTACAGTCCTTGTTGCCTGTATTGTTGGGCGCGGAGGCGGTTGTCCATCACGCCGAATGGGTCGATGAAGAACGCATCCGATAGGCGCGCGGCTTCACAACGCCCACGCAAGCAAAAAACCAAAAATTGCGACGATCACGCCAAGATGCAAAAACAAGTTACTGCCGGTGATCAGGTTCAACCCGAAGATAAACGGGAGGATGAAGTTGACGATCACGAGCAGGATTCCAACCATCGGCAATAGACCTTTGCGATGGGCAAAATAATTCGAAGCGCTATCGACCAGTTTCGAAAGCCAGTTCATACATCCTCTTCTTCCATTTCGTTTTCATGATGATTTTCGCCTGCTTCCCAGCCGCTGAATTGCGCCACCAGCCGCCCGGGAATACGCCCCTGCATCAACACGCCGCCGCGACCATGTTCAACCAGTTCCACCTGACCCGCTTCGTGGAATAGCGAGATCAAGCCGCCCTGTTGATACGGCAAGCGCACGCGGATGGGCGCGTATGTTTCGTACAGTTCTTCCTGGATGAGGCTCAACAGATCCTTCACGCCGCTTCCGGTCAGACCTGAAATTGCCACGGCTTTGGGGAAGCGACTCGTCACCTCGCGCGCCGACTCCGGATTGCGAAGTTTATCCACTTTGTTCAAGGCGGTGATCACGGGGATATGCCGCGCTCCGAGTTCCTCGAGAGTTTGTTGAACAGAGTTAAATTGATTGAGCGCATTCTGGTGCGAAATATCCACCACGTGCAACAACAAATCGGCTTCCGAAATTTCTTCCAGGGTTGCATGGAACGCCTCGACCAGCGCTGTGGGGAGCTTTTGAATGAAACCGACCGTGTCTGTCATCAATGACTGATAGCCGCCGGGTAATTCCACGCGGCGGGTGGTGGGGTCGAGGGTGGCGAATAATTGGTCCGCCACGTACACATCCGCTTTGGCGATCTTGTTCAACAAGGTGGATTTGCCGGCGTTGGTGTAACCCACGAGGGCTACCGTGGGGATGCGCGATCGTTTTCGTTGGGCGCGGTAACGTTGACGGTGCGCGCTGACTTTTTCGAGCTCTTTTTTGAGGTGCGCGATCTCGCGGCGGATGGCGCGTTTATCTACTTCGAGTTGCGTTTCACCGGGTCCGCGCAAGCCGACGCCCCCGGTGGAACCGGCGCGCCCGCCGCCTCCGCCTGCCTGTCGTTCGAGGTGCGTCCACTGCCCGGTGAGGCGCGGCAGGTAATATTCGTATTGCGCCAGTTTCACCTGTAACATGCCTTCTTTGGTGTGGGCGTGCAGGGCAAAAATATCGAGGATCAATGCCGTGCGATCCAATACGCGGACATTTCTTCCGATTGCCTCTTGCAATTCGCGTTGGTGGCGCGGGGATAGTTCGTCGTCGAAGAGGATGACCTGCGAGCCCGTCTCCTCGACAAGCATTTTCAATTCATCCACTTTGCCTGGTCCGATATATGTTTTGACGTGCGGCTTATCGAGTTTTTGAGTCAATGAGCCAGCCACATCGAGCCCGGCGGTATCAGCCAATAACTCTAATTCGCTCAACGAATCTTCGAGGGGCAAGTGATGTTTTTGCTGGTAAATATCGACCCCCACGAGAAAGGCTTTTTCACGAGGCGGTGTTGTGGGTTGAGGTATTCGTTTCGACATTCGGTTTAAACTTCTTTTCAAGTGTATCGAACAGGCGGCTCATTTCGGGGTCGGCAGATTCTGTGCGCGCAGGGATCAGGATATGGAATGTGGAACCCGGATACGCCTTTTCATCATACCCAGGCGATTCGACCCAGATGGCTCCGCCGTGCGCTTCCAGGATTCCGCGGGTGATGGAAAGCCCCAAGCCGGGTCCTCCGCCTTTGAACTTGGTTTTGCCGCTGGAGTGCAACCCGACGCTTCCGACCTGCCCAAACTTCTCGAAGATAATGGATTGGTGCTCCTGTGAAATGCCGATGCCTGTATCCTCGACAACGATTTCAATGAACCCGGGCAACATGCGTCCGCTTATGGTTATTTTACCGTTATCCGGCGTGTATTTCACCGCGTTGTTGATCACGTTGCGGAGCGCCTGTGTGATGCGTTGGGTATCGACATAAATCCACTGGCGGCTTCCTTCGAATTCGGTTGCGTCGATCTGAAGTCGGCGCGACTGCATGACCGGCTCAGCCTCCTTCCGCAATACATCTACGATCTGCCCAACCTGGGCTGGTTGGAAATTGAGCCGCAGGAGGTTGTTGTCGATCATCGAAACATCGATCATATCGTCGATAATGGCGCGTAGACGCCCGATGCCGATATTTACGCCGGCAAGCAACTTCCCCATGCCGCTGTCTCTGGCGTCACGCGCCAGGTCGTCCATCATCGAAGCGTAGCCTTCGATCAGCGTCAGCGGAGTTTTCAATTCATGCGCCGCCACCGAGATAAACGCGGATTTACTGCGGTCGATGCGTTCGAGTTGCTTTTGCACTCGTTGCATTTCATCGGAAATGTGCGCCACGCGCGTTTCCATTTCGTAACGCGCCACCACGCCCAAGCCATAGGTATACACGGGGATGATCGCAGCGAGCAGATCGATCGATTGTTGTTTGGTCAGGGTTTCGTTCGCCACCTGAATGGTCAGCGCGATCATTCGGTTGATGATGAACGATACGTGATACAGTCCTTCTTCGAGATTCGTTTCGGTGGAAGATTTTGCCCAATCGAGCAGGATCGAATCCATCCAGGCTGGGTCGCCTGTCGTCACCGATTGTTCGAGCAGGTCGAAAAAACGGTCCAGTTGTTGTTCGAACCCGGCGCGCACATCCATGCCGCGCGCAAGGTCGCGCCCTACGTGCTTGATCCACTCCGGGCGGATTTTTCTCAATATTTTCTGAACGGGCATACCGGGCGATTTTTTCTTCGGCATCCTCAATTCACCTTATCGCTGGCATTGTATCAGTTTTGCGGGTTTTGACCCACCACCCAAACCCACAAGGTTTGACCGACCGCCGCAAGACTTTCTGCCGACACTTTATCTGGCGTATCTTCCACTGTGTGCCAGTAAGGATAATCGAAGTCGATGATATCCACCGCAGGGATGCCAGCCTCAAGGAAGGGGGTGTGATCGTCCAGCATCGAATGTTTGTATTCGGGTATGAATTGACCGCCGTACCCCAAGCCATCTGCGATTGCCCAAATCTCATCCGTCAGCGCGGGGTCTGAATTCCGTTCCTTGAATAGGTTTAAGTCGGTGTCGCCGATCATATCCACGATCACCACTGCCTCAGGCTGATACGCGATCTTCTCGACAAATTCACGCGAGCCGAGAATCCAATCCCAGCCTTCGATGCGCCCGTTATCTTCCGCGTCAAAGAACACCAACGCAACATTCGTCACATCATTGGGGAGCGAGCGCGCAAGTTCCAGCAACACAGCCACGCCTGAGGCTCCGTCGTTTGCGCCGAGCGCCGGGATTGTATGATTGGCAACATCCGGGTCGCTATCGGCATAGAGGCGCGTGTCGTAATGCGCTCCCAAAATGATCGGCGGGTTCGAGTCGCCGCGCGTCGCCACCAGATTGTAGATTGGGTTCCCCAAGCGTTCCGAAACTTGAACTTCCACTTCCCACCCGGCGGATTCCAACTCCGCGCGAATCCATGCGCGGATTTTGGCATGTCCCTCCGACCCGGGCGCGCGCGGACCAAATGCAACTTGCGTTTTGACATCCTCGTAAGCGCGCAGGCTATCGAAGTCGGTTGGAGCAGGCTCAGGCTGGGTAAGATACGAGTAGGCGTACC
This sequence comes from Candidatus Defluviilinea gracilis, assembly GCA_016716235.1. Classification (NCBI taxonomy): domain Bacteria; kingdom Bacillati; phylum Chloroflexota; class Anaerolineae; order Anaerolineales; family Candidatus Villigracilaceae; genus Candidatus Defluviilinea; species Candidatus Defluviilinea gracilis. The sequence continues at coordinate 255,369 of JADJWS010000007.1, read as the reverse complement.
AGGCAAGCGTCGCGGCGAGGAGCAATCCTATGGCTATCAAGTAAACGCGCACCGAGCGTTGATTCACGCTTGCGCTTCTCCGTGTGCCAGTGATTGCAACTCTGCCAGGGCGCGTTCGGCGTACAATCCGCCGCGCTCGCGCTTGCCGGTTTTTGGAGGGAAATCCATTGGGGCGAGAATGCCGAAATTTGCCTTCATCGGCTGGAAATCTTTGAGATCAGCATGAGTGATGTAATGACAGAGCGCGCCGAGCATGGTCGTTTGTGGAAGTTGAAGAAGACGTTCGCCGCACAATTGGCGAGCCGCGTTTTCGCCCGCCAGCAGGCCGGTGGCGATATTGCCCATGTAGCCTTCCACGCCTGTGATCTGCCCGGCAAAGAAAAGATCGTCGCGGTGGATGTGTTGCAACGTGGGGCGTAGTAATTTTGGCGAAGCGATGAATGTGTTGCGGTGCATCTGCCCGTACCGCATGAATTCGGCGCGTTCAAGCCCGGGGATCATGCGAAGAACGCGCTTCTGCTCCGGGAATTTCAGGTTGGTTTGAAAGCCTACGAGGTTGTACAAACTTCCCGCAAGGTTGTCCTGCCGCAATTGCACAACCGCATACGGGCGCTTCCCTGTGCGAGGGTCGCGCAACCCCACCGGGCGCATCGGGCCAAATGCAAGCGAATCAAGTCCGCGTTCGGCGATGATCTCGACCGGAAGGCAACCCTCGAAGAAGTGACCCGCTTTGACGCCGGTTTTGATGGCGTCTTCAAATGCGCGGAGTTCGATCCGTTCGGCATGAAGGAGCGCTTCGACAAACGCGTAATATTCGTCTTTGGTGAATGGGCAGTTGATGTAATCGCCCTCGTCCGGATTGCCGGCGTCGTAGCGCGAGGCGCGAAAAGCGACCTGCATGTTGATCGAGTCGGCGTGGATCACCGGCGCAATTGCATCAAAGAAGAAAAGATGCTCCTCGCCGCTCAGTTTTGCGATGGAGGCGGACAACGACGGCGAGGTCAACGGTCCGCTGGCGAGGATCGTAGGCGTGGGCGGGATCTCGCGCATTTCCTCGCGCTCGATCTGGATGTTGGGATGAGCCTCCATCCGTTCGGTGACCAGCTGCGCGAACAGTTCGCGGTCTACCGCCAGGGCGCCGCCCGCCGGCAGTGACGCTTGCTCCGCACACTCCAGCAACATCGACCCCAATAGGCGTGTTTCGTTTTTCAGCAATCCTGAAGCGCGGTCGGGCAAGTTGGAACCCAGCGAGTTCGAACACACCAGTTCCGCCAAATCTTGTGTTTGATGGGCGCCTGTTTGCAAAGTTGGACGCATCTCATACAGCCTTACGTTCAAGCCGCGTTGCGCGGCGCGCCAGGCGGCTTCGCTCCCTGCCAGCCCGCCGCCTACTACAATTAGATCTGTCATGACAACGATTCTACCATCCCACGCGCGTTGAGATTGCCTCTAAGGGAGTTGCTCGATACCTGCCTGATCGTTCGACGCAGATTGACGCTGAAAACACCGACAAAAAACTTTGGGGGTCCCGTAATCAACGGGAAAGAGCCTCACCACGAAGGACACAAAGTACACAAAAGGGGGGGAAAAGAGCCTAGTAGCGTGTCAACCATGAATTGACGGGTCGAGTTTTGAAATTTGCTCACGAAATGGCATCCTTCACCCATCAAAATACGCTTGACAGAGTACTAGATTCCTTGTGTTTTTCCTTTGTGACCGTCGTGTCCTTTGTGTTTGAAAAATGGTTTCCCGTTAAAAGCGGTAGAACCAAAACTTTTTTCGCTTGCTTTTTGAAATTCCCGCGATCACCTGCGTTTATCAGCCTCCAAACAGTTCGCCAGCGCAGTCATTCCCAGAGACCCGATGAGATTCCATCCGCTATCCTGCTGTATAATTCATTCAAGATGCCTTCCCAAAGCAATATCGAATTTCAACTCAAAGAAGCCGGCCAACTCGCCGAGGAAACAGCCTGGAGCGCGTTGGTCGAGCGCGAGGCGGGGTCGTGGCACATCCTTGAAAGCCACCATCTTCCGAAAAAGAATCAAGCGTCGTTGCTCGAATTTCTCTCCAAAGCAGAGGTGGACTCGTGGCTATGCGGCGCGGTGAGCGGCAGGCAAAGCCGTTCAGTCTCGCTTCCCGAATCCAGCGGGCTCGAAACAGGACGGTTAAACGCCTTCCCGCTGGTTGAGGCAACCCGCGTGATTCTTGTGGGCGCAAACCAACTCTCTAGCGCCTCACAACGACTATGGCGGCTGATCGCGTTTGGCATGAACGGAAACAAATCAACTGCCGACACCTCTGCCACCGCATCCGTAGCCGCGTCGCTTCTGGTTCCCGACTTGGATTCTGAAAACCCGTTTGATATGCCTCGCGCCCTGGACCGGGCGCTCACCTCGTTTATACGCCTCGTTGCTGTTCAGGGAGCCTGGCTCGCTGTCCGTCGCGGCGACTCGCTCGAAATCCGCGCGCAATGGAACGCGCCCCACCTCGCCGACACAGATCTTTTAATCGACGCCAATCCGCTCCTTCGCCGCATGAATCGCAACCTCACCCCAATGGTGGTTAATCGCGACGACGCGCTCTGGGCTGAAATCCCACACAAGGGGCTAAAGAGTAATACAAAGCTTTGGGCATGTATTCCCATCGTGATCGGCCAACGGGTGATCGGCAGTCTCGCAGTCTGGCGGACAAGCATCTTCAAACACGACGAGTGGAACCGGCTGATCGATCTCGTCACCCAGTCTGCGCCTGTGATCGAGACCATCATTACTTTTGCGGAAATGGCGAGCCACTTGCGCCGTCTCGCCATGCTGAACGATTTCGCCCTCACCGTATCATCGGGGCGCAACCTCGACCAGATCGCGCGCCGCATGTTTGCCCTGCTTGCCAGAGGATTCGGAACGGAACTGATCGCGCTCTTCCTGCTTTCCTCCGATAATCGGTTGATCCATGAATATCGATCGCAAGACGGCAACATGAACTCATCCATCCGCAATGCGCAAGAGGAAAAGTACGCCACACTGCTGGGTCAACAACAAAAGGCAAGGCTGGGCGATCCTCAACTCAAAGAGGTGACGCCGGTGCACAAAGGAGCGGCGTCCGGCTTGTACTTTCCTCTGCGGTTTCGCGGGCAAACGATCGGCATGTTGTGCGTGGAAGCGGCGAAAAACGAAGCGTTCGATTTTTACGACGAGAGCCTCATGGCGGTCATTGCCAGTCATCTCGCCAGCCTCGTTGACTACTCGCGGCTGCGCGAAGAAGCGGAGGGACGCGCCCGAAATCTTGGGTTGATCCACGAGGTGGTGCAACAGGTGATCGGCTTGACAGACGCCCGGCAAGTGGCGGAGATCTCGGCGGAATTGCTCGCCCGATACTTCGCCTACGAACTTGCGGCGGTCTTCATCGCCGACGCGCAGGGAGCGTTGACCATCGGCGGGTTTGGCGGAACCAGCCAAAATGTGGTGCGACGCGCGATGAAATCCTTCGAATACCCCATTAGCGGAGGCATCACCGGGCACGTCTTCGAAACCGGAGAGAGTTTAGTCTCCAACGATGTGGCGCAGGACAGCCGGTACCGCTCGCTCCATGGCTGGGAAGCGGGATCTGAAATGTGCGTGGCAATCCGAGACGGCGAAAGAGTATTGGGCATCATCGATGTGGAAAGCAGTTCGAGCAACGCGTTCACGCATAATGATTTTATGGCGCTTGAATCGCTCGCGGGCATCCTTGCCAGCGTCATCACCAGCGCAGATCAATACCAGCGCTTCCAAGCGACGATCGGCGAACTGCGCTCGACGCAGGGCGAACTGCGCGAACGCATGGAGGCGCAACGCAAAACGGAAAGCCGCCTCGTGCAAGCCGCTAAACTTGCGGCGGTCGGCGAAATGGCGGCAGGCATCGCGCACGAACTTAATAACCCGCTCACCTCAGTGACCGGCTTTGCCGAACTTGCTCTTGAGGAGACGCCTTCAGACAGCCAGGCGCGCAAAGACCTCGATCTCGTAGTGCGAGAAGCGCATCGCGCGCGCGATGTGGTGCGCCGCCTGTTGGATTTTTCGCGCCAAAGCGAAAGCGCGCGCGCCAAGACATCGCTCAACGAGATCGTCGAGGATGTGGTTGCGTTGAGTCGGCATCTCCTCCACACCAGCGGGGTTCGACTTTCGCTTCAACTTGACCCCAGTCTGCCGTGGATCATGGTAGACGCCAACCAGATCAAGCAAGTGGCGCTCAACCTCGTCCACAACGCTCTGCAAGCCATGCCCGACGGCGGCAAACTGGAGATCGAAACAAAGATATCCAAGCGACATCATCACAAAGGCGTCACCTTATTTGTGACCGATACCGGCGTGGGCATTTCGCCCGATGAACTGACCCGCATCTTCGAGCCATTCTTCACCACCCGCGGCGACCGAGGCGGCACAGGGTTGGGATTGTCCGTCACCTATGGGATCGTCACCGACCATGGCGGATATATCGATGTGGAAAGCGAACCCGGCAAGGGAGCGAAATTCACGGTCTGGCTACCGGTGGGAAATTGAAACCGCTTGAGATGAAAACGGATACTCCAACATGAAGCCTATTTCGATCCTTGTCGTCGACGATGAACCCGGCATCGCATCGCTTTGCAAACGCATCCTCGATCGTTCGAGTTACAAAGTCACCGCGCTGACCGATCCATCGATCGCCATCGAATACCTCCAACAAAATCGCTACGACCTGCTCCTCGTGGACATCCGCATGCCGGAGGTGGATGGATTCGACGTAATCTCTCGCGCGAAGATCGCGCAACCTGAGATCGCCGTCCTTGTTATGACGGGGTTTGGGACAGTCGAGACCGCCATTCGCGCCTTGCGGCAGGGCGTGGATGGACTACTTCTCAAGCCATTTGAAAACAGCGGCGAACTGCTAGAGTCGGTTCGTCAGGCGCTCATCGATAACCAACGAAAGCGCGATACAGCCCGCGTCCAGGCGCTGCGTCCGCTATTCAACGTTACCGAATCCCTGTTTGCCGAAACCGACTTGAATAAATTGCTCGACCTGATCCTCGCCGCAATTCGGGAACACTTGCATTGCGCGCGCGCCGCGATCTTTCAGGTAAAAGAAGGGCAAGTTGCCACCGTCGCGCAGATCGGCGACCCCATTCCTGTGGAGGACAATGCCACCGCCACAAATCTGATTGTCCAAGTAAACGATGACGGTAACCCCTTCATCGTCCACGCCACAGGACCCGGGGAACAGGAAACGCAAACGCTTCTTTCCGACATTGGGCTTGGTTCCGCCATCCTCATCCCAATCGCCCGCTCGAACATTCACACCGTGCTGGTCGCCGGGCGCGACGCGTCGGTGAGTCCATTTCGCGGCGCCGATCTCGAATTGTTCTTCGTCCTGGCGCGGCAGGCGATCGTCGCCATGGAAAACGCCCGCTTGTATGCAGACCTGCGCGAATATGTTCGCCGTGTGGAAGAATCACAACAGGCGCTCCTGCGCGCCGAAAAAATGGCGGCGGCGGGAAGGCTCACCGCGTCCATCGCGCACGAAGTCAACAACCCACTGCAGTCGGTGCAAAATTGTTTGCACCTCGCCGGGCGCGAAGATCTAGCGGCTGAAAAGCGGAAGGAGTATTTCGACCTTGCTCGCGCCGAACTCGACCGCCTCATGAAAACGATGCAACGCATGTTGGACTTTTATCGCCCCGGAGCGTCGCGCGTTGAGGAAGTGGACATACTCGAAGAATTAAAACACGTGATCAACCTCACCTCGCAACAATTCAGCCAGCGCAACATCCAGGTGATCACAGACTTGCCCGAATCACTGCCGATGATCTACGTGGTGAGCGGTCAGATCCAACAGATATTTTTCAACCTCGTCCTCAACGCTTTAGACGCCATGCCAATGGGAGGCGAGTTGAAAATCAGCGCGCGCCCCAAGAACCGCGGCGTCGAGTTGTTATTTGCCGATAACGGTCCCGGCATCCCGGAGACCCAACGCAATAACATCTTCGAGCCGTTCTTCAGCACCAAGGACGGAGGCACCGGACTGGGGCTCACTGTGAGTTACAATATCGTCACCGCTCACGGCGGCACGCTCGATCTCGTTGATCGCAAGGAGCCTGGCGCCTGCTTTCGGCTGTTCCTGCCATCGGGAAATAACTAACCGACGTTGCGCGGTAAAGCAGCCATGCAAGAGTTATCTCGCCATTCAGGTTGTTCTTGAGCAACAGCAACCTAAATGGCGCGTTACGAAGATCAGGCTGGCTTCAACTGCGTAACATCAGCGACCAATACCAATCGCATTTAAGGAAGCATAAGAATTCCTCACTTCAAGGGAGCAAACCATGAAATCGAACATCTTAGTGGTCGACGACGAGCCGGTTGCCCGGCAATCCATGACCGATATTCTGCGCCTCGAAGGGCTGGCTGTCAACTCTGTGCCGAATGGGCAGGCGGCAATCGAATTTGTCCGCACACACCCGGTCGAGTTGATGATCGTCGATCTGCGCATGCCCGGCATGGACGGGCTGGAAGTTGTGCAGGTGGTGAATCAGATTTCCCCTGAGACAGAGATCGTGCTTCTCACGGCATTCGCCACGACCGAGTCGGCGATCCAGGCTTTGCGTTTGCGCATCCACGATTATCTACTGAAGCCCGCCTCCCCCACGCAAGTGATCGCCAGCGTGAAGAAAGGGCTCGCCCGCCGCGACGCGCGTTTGAAGGCGCGAGGCGGAAACGCCTCCACCGATGTGGACGAGGGCAATGCCGAGTTCAATTTAAAAGACGGGACGTATATCGATCTATCGCGCCGCCTAATCCGCAAAAAGGATCATGTGATTCACCTGACCCCCGCCGAAGGGCGCTTGTTACGAGTGTTGATCGAAAACCCGGGGCGCGTCTATTCGCACCGCGAGTTGGTCCTGCTCGTGCAAGGATACGACACTTCCCAACGCGAGGCGCCTGAAATTCTTCGCCCGCTCGTCAGCCGCCTGCGCCACAAGATCGAGCCGTTCCCATCACTTTCCGACCGCATCGTGAGCGTTCGAGGGACGGGATATTTGTACGAGGGCGATAAGTAAGAGGGATATAACGATCTAGCCGGATGCATACGAACGGCGTGGCTGTTCCATCACCTCCATCAAATGAACCGCTGGAAAAATATCAAGTTCCACTTGTCGTACATGGCAAGATTTGGAATGTATTTGATCGCGGGTCGGGTATGCCAATCGTTTTCATGCACAACGGCGGTGGAAACCTTTGGAATTGGGCGCATCAACTTGAATATTTTTCTCCCAGCTTCCGTGTGATCGCTCCCGACTTGCCCGGGTTTGGACGATCACACCGGCCTTCTGAACCGCTTACCCTGGATGCATATGTGGAAGGTCTGTCGGAACTGCTTGATATCTTAGATTGCCCCAAGCCTATCCTGGTGGGAAATTGCATTGGTTCGTCAATTGCGCTTAAGTTCGCCTTACAAAAGCCTGAAAAAGCGACCGCGCTTGCGCTGTTCAATGTCTGTGGCGGCGCGCCAATGCTCAACCCATACCTGCAATTCTGGGCGACGTTACGCCCCGGCGCTGTTTTAGGAAAAGCAATTCACCGCTCCATCGTGAATTTCATGAGTCACCCCGGCTTACAACGCCTGCACTCACGTTTGATTTACGCGGACAACGAACCGAATCTCCATCCTTTACTGCGCCAATTCGCCGAACAACAACGCCTTGACGCTTCGTTAAGGGCGTCACTGTACTGGCTGATGATGGGATTGGATAGCTTTAACATCTTCAGCCAGCCTCAGCAAAAACCTATCCCCTTTTCGCCTGTATTGCTGGGCTGGGGAGCGCAGAACCGCACTCTAGCGACCCGCTGGGCTCAAGTGATTGCGAAGTGGCTTGCCCCCAATCAATTTTGGCTTATTGAGAATGCTGGTCATATGCCAATGTACGAGCAGCCCGAATTCGTAAACAAGATACTTGAAGACTTTTTTAGGCAGGGATATTGATTACCTCCTGCGGAAAATTCATCGCGCCGCTTCGACGAACTTCCTAAACAAATCCCTCGTCGGCTCTTGGTCTGTCAACCATTCGGGATGCCATTGCACGGCGAGACCAAAGGGATGGTCGGGTAATTCCACCGCTTCAACGAGTCCATCGGGCGCATACCCTGCCACGCGGAGCGCGGGAGCGATATCTTTGAGTCCTTGATGGTGATGGCTGTTGACGCGCACGATGGGGTTGCCAAGCACATCGGCAAAGCGAGTCCCCTCTTCGATCTTCACTTGATGGACCAACTCATGCCGCATATTGCCGGGATACGAATGATCGAGCGCGTTGGGGAATTGATCTGGCAGGTGCGTGTACAACGTCCCGCCGAGCGCCACATTCACCACCTGGCACCCGCGGCAGATGCCGAGGAACGGTTTGCCGTCCTCTGCGGCGGTTCGGGCGAGAGTCAACTCGATGGTGTCGCGTTCAGGCTCCACATCGGAGATGCGCGGATGCGCTTCTCCCGCGAAATGGTCGAGGGCGATGTCGCCTCCACCGGAGAGGAGAATCCCATCCAGTTTGGCGTAAAGCGCGTCCCAGCCATCGTCTGCAATAAGCGATGGAATCAAAACTGGGACGCCTCCCGCCTGGTGGATGGCATCCGCATACGCTTGTTGTAGCACGATGCGCGTTTGCCCGTATTCGTTATTTGAGAGATGGGTGGTAATTCCGATGAGCGGTTTCATGCCCCCTATTGTAAAAGACCTCGCAGGTTTTGAAAACCTGCGAGGTCTGCTTTCGCTAGTTATCGAACTTCTGCTTGAGGCGGGCAGATTTGCCGGTGCGCCCTCGCATGAAGTACAACTGAGCGCGGCGGACTTTATTATGGCGTTCGACCACCACTTTATCTACGCGGGGCGAGCGGAGCAGGAATGTGCGTTCGACGCCAACACCGTTCGATGCCACACGGCGCACGGTGATGGATTCTTCCGTGCCGCCCTTGCGGAAGCGGATGACCGTCCCTTTGAATTCCTGAATGCGTTCGCGCTCACCTTCCTTGATCTTCACGTGAACGTTTACTGTGTCGCCGGGTTGCATGGCGGGCACTTTTTCATTTTTTTTGGCTTCGAGAGCCTTGAGTATCTGCGACATTCTCTTTATTCCTTACAATGGTTTTTTGAGCGACGGCGGATTATAGCATGGCTTTTCGGGATGGACAAGCCAGTTTTATTGAACCTTTTTGAACCGCTAAGGACGCAAAGAACGCTAAGAAAACCTTTAAATCTTTGCGCTCTTAGCGGTCTTCGCGGTTAATGGCTTTCTGCTAAGAATACTTCCGAATTGCCAGCACCGCGTTATGCCCCCCAAACCCAAATGCATTGCTGATGGCGAACGAAATCTTCTTCTCCCGCGCCTGATTGGGAATATAATCCAAATCACAATCGGGATCGGGCGTTTCGTAATGGATGGTCGGCGGCAGAATACCCTCGCGGATGGCTTGCACGCAGAAGATCGCCTCCACCGCGCCGGTCGAGCCAAGCATGTGCCCGGTCATCGATTTAGTAGACGAAATAGGAATTTTATAAGCTAGATCGCCAAACGCAGATTTGACCACCCTCGTTTCAGATTTATCGTTGAGCGGAGTCCCAGTCCCATGCGCGTTGATGTAACCTACCTCCTCCACATTCGCCCCCGCCGAATGGAGAGCCATACGCACCGCGGCGGCTCCGCCCACCCCTTGTTCATGCGGCGCGGTAATGTGATAGGCGTCCGCCGTTGCCCCATATCCCGCAAGTTCCGCATAGATCGTTGCGCCGCGCGCTTTCGCATGCGATTCAGTTTCCAGCACGAGCGCCGCCGCGCCCTCGCCCATCACCAACCCATCGCGGTTTTTATCGAACGGCTGTGGCGTCATCGAATAATCCCCGCCCCGGCGCGACATTGCACCAACCCGGTCGAACGCGCCGACGCCTACTGAACAAATCGTCGCCTCCGAAGCGCCTGCCAGCACGGCATCGACCATGCCCGCCCGCAACATCAGAAACGCCATTCCGATACCATCGGAACCCGAAGCGCAAGCCGAAGCCACCGACATCGAAGGACCCTTGATGTGATAATCGATCGCGGCATGACCCGCCGCGCCATTCGCCATCAACATTGGGATCAGAAAGGGGCTGATTCGGCGGGGTCCTTCTTTCATATTGATGACGACCGCCTCTTCAAGCGACAAAATGCCCCCGATCGCCGAAGACAAAACAACCCCGATGCGACCCGCATTTTCCTCGTTGATCGTCAACCCAGAATCCTGTAACGCCTCTTTCACCGCGGCGGCGGCAAGTTGTTCGAACCGATCCCGCCGACGGGCTTCTTTGGCATCCATATAATTTTCCGGCTTGAAATTCTTGACCTCTGCGGCAAAGTGAACGTTATGCGCGGTCGAATCAAACAGCGTGATCGGAGCCACCCCCGAAACGCCGTTGATTAAATTCCGCCACGTTTCGCCCACACTCAACCCCAACGGATTGACCGTCCCCATTCCTGTAATAACAACTTTTTCCATTCAGTCCTCTACGATAATAATGTGATACACACAAGAACACTGGACAAGCGAACTCGTCACGCATTAAACCCAGCCCTTTGACGCGCCTCATTCCCAGCCGACGCCTGACTCTGCCGCGTAAATCTTTTCCTCCCCTCAGCCTTTCACCCCTCCCTCCAGCCGAAATTCCCCACGCCTGACCAACTCCCTGCCGACGCCTTGTCCTTGAAATTGTTTCAACACGTAAATGGCAAACAATTCGCCGAGAAATTTGCTATCGCCGCTGTGTTCTTTTCCGTAATTCGCAAAGCCGACGATCTGTTCATCTTTGATCGCAAGGAACGCGTCGCGTATCCCCTCTCCCTTTGGGAAAGGGTGAGGGTGATGGCGAGGGTAATTCATTCCCCCGCCTTCGGGATGTACTCCCCTTCCACCCAAAACTCGCCACTGGGACTCACTTCCTTTTTCCAAATTGGCACGATCTCTTTGAGTCGGTCAATCCCATACCGAGCGGCTTCGAACACTCCCGTATCGCGATGCGCGGCAGTGCAAGCGATTAACACAGTCGGGGTCTTCGGGTAGAGTTTGCCAATGCGCTGAACGATGGCGATTCCCTCAATCGCATCCCACCTCGCGCGGATCTCGTCCGCAACTTGTTTCATCTTCTCTTCCGCCATCGGGATGTACGCTTCGTACTCAAGATATTCTGTTTGGTGTTCGTCGCCGCGCTTCGTTTCGCCGCGCACCATGCCCGTGAATATCGCCGCCGCGCCCGTAGACGTGAGCGTGATTTGCGCGAGGAGATCATTCAAGTCAATCTCGTCTTCGGTGATGGAGAAAACGGTTGGAAGGTTGGAAGGTTGCATGTTGAAGGTCATCCTCCTGAGACGGGAGGGAAAAGACCAATTTCTGCGTTCGCTGGTATGACCGCCTCATCGAACGCGTACTCACGATTGATAGTGACCAACACGCTTTTCATGGAATCTTTCACCTTCGGATATTCCAACGAAAGCCTGTCTTTCAATCCTTGAATTGTCAGGTCAGTCGGCACATCCAAGTCGACCGATCGAACTCCCATCCGTTCGCGGATGGTGGCGAAGAAAAGTAATTTTACGTGGTTCATTTATAAACTCATATTAGACATTGTTCCGCGCAAATTGCGACATGAATGCTTGTCCTGAGTCTATCGAAGGGTCGCGTTACGGGTTTAGATCCAAACATCGTTCGGGGCTGTTTTCTCACTGACAACGTCGCCTGTGTTAACTGTACCCGCAGGTTCAATTAACAAAATATGACATTCTTCATTGGCAACTGGTTTATGCTCCACGCCTTTGGGGACGACATACATTTCACCTTCGTTCAAAGCGACATGCCCCGCGCGGAAGTGGATATCGAGCGTGCCTTTCAACACCAGAAAGGTTTCGTCTGTTTCGGGGTGATCGTGCCAGTCAAACTCTCCCAACACTTTCACCACTTTGAATTGATAATCGTTCATCTGCGCGACGATCTTCGGCGACCAATGCTCGGAGAACTTGGATAATTTATTTTGAAGGTTTATCGCATCTAGTTTCATTTTCTACCTGCTCACTGCTAACTGTTCACTGATTACTGATTACTGATTCACTACATCGCCACTCTGCCCGCCATGCTTCTCAATCAAGCGGATATTCTGAATCGTCATCGTCTTCTCTGCCGCTTTTGCCATGTCGTAAACCGTCAGCGCGGCGACTGAGACGGCGGTTAACGCTTCCATCTCCACGCCTGTTTTGCCGATTGTTTTCACAGTGGCGGTGACGATCACGCCTGGGAGCGACTCGTCGAGCGTCAGCTCTACATCCACTTTCGAGAGTGGGAGAGGATGACAAAGCGGAATCAAGTCGGAGGTCCGTTTTGAAGCGGTGATGCCTGCAATCTGCGCGACGGTCAGCACATCCCCTTTTTTCATCTGCCCCGCGCGGATCAAATCCAACGTCTCTATTTTCATGCGAACTTCGCCGCGCGCGATGGCGATCCGTTCGGTGTCGGGCTTGTGACTCACATCCACCATCTTCGCGTTGCCGTGTTCGTCGAGATGGGATAGTTTTGACATAAAAGGATTATATCGTAGTAACGACTTAAGTCGTTACTACGATATAATTTCAACCTATGGAGAACCTGCTCGGACGACAATTGAATTACACCGTCCAAACGCCCGTGTACGAGGGTCCCCTCGACCTGTTGCTCGACTTGATCGAGCGCGCCGAGTTGGACATCACCGCCGTTTCGCTGGCGCTGGTGACGGACCAATATCTCGCGTACATCAACGGCATGGAAGAGTTGAACGCGGACGAGATCTCCGCGTTCTTGGTGATCGCGGCGAAGTTGTTGCAAATAAAATCGGAAGCGTTGTTACCAAGACCGCCTGCGCGCGAAGCAGGCGAGGAAGATGCGGGGCAGTCGCTCGTTGACCAGTTGAAGTTATACAAACGCTTCAAAGAGATCGGCGGTTGGTTGCATGGGCGCCAAGACGAAAACTTGCGGACGTACTTGCGAATTGCTCCGCCTCCAAAAGTGGAACCGAAACTCGACCTGTCGAACCTCACGCTTGAAAAATTAGTGATGGCGGCAGAATCGGCGTTTGCAAAAGGCAGGGCGAAAGAACCGCTCGGAACGGTCATCGCGCCGCCGCGTGTGACCATCCGCGAAAAGATAGACATGATCGCAAAGATCATGAAAGATGTGCAACGCTCGACGTTCAGAGCAATGGTCACTGACGGCGCGTCGCGGCTGGAGATCGTCGTCACGTTTTTGGCGATGCTCGAACTCATCAAACGCTATCGCATCGACGCGCATCAGGAAGGTTTGTTCAGCGACATCGAGATCAACCGCACCGACGATTGGAAAGATGATGAGGAGTTGGAATTGGAATTTGAGTAAAGGGAAAGAGAGAATTGGAGAATTGGAGAATTGGAGAATTGGGGAACCAGAGACTGGAGATTAGAGACTGGAGATTGGTCAACAAAAGCCGTCCCAAAGGTCTTGGATACTCAACAAAGTTTTTCAAGGCATCCTTCGGGACGTTTTATCCAAGATGTATCTGTAACGTTGCCCAACCCACAAACTGATCAACGCTCCCGCATGATCGAAAACCATCACATCCCACACAGACGGGAATCGTCCGCGCACGAACGATTGATGATATTCATCCGTCGCGGCGTAGAGGATTGCGATCAGCCACACAAGCCAGCGAAGGTCTTTCCGAAAGTCCAGCGCGTACCAAACCCAAAACGCCAGCACGGCATATTCGAAGACGTGCCCCGATTTTTTGATGATCCGATCAACTAAACCGAAATTCGGTAATTCGTTCGAAGGCTGGGAGGAAAACCAAAAGATGACCGCCATCGTCAGCAAGGCGGGAAGCCATTTGAAAAGTTGGGTTCTCATAAAAAACGTCCCGCAGGTTAACTGAATGACGATGGTAGTCAATAAAACCTGCGGGACGATTCACGCTCGATCAAACATCCGTCAAACTGATCGCGACGGTACAACTTCCATCGCCCAGGTCAACACTTTGAATCACAACCGCCTTGCCGCTTGGGTCACCGTCGTAGACAATGCTGAACACGCCGTCTGAAATCGTCGTGAGCAATGCGCGTTCGACGTAGCCGCGCGAAACATATTCATCGCGATAAAACTTCAACACCTCTGCTTGCGGCAATTTGGTGTAATACAACAGACTACCGTCGCCCAAATCAACAACATTGTACGCATCCGCCGTGATCGGAAATCCCGAAGCGGATGTATCCGCGTTCCCACCCGAGTTATCTTGCGGCGCGGCTGTCGCGGGCGAATCGCCTCCACTGGGCGGAACGGGCGCGTCGCCGCCACCGCCGCCCCCGCTCAACAAGCTGCATGCCAACGAAGCCAAAGCCAGCACGGTCAACGCAAGAAAAATTTGTTTGAATTTCATGTCATCTCCTTTTCATCAATTCTATCATCCGCAACGAGTACAATTCACGCGATGATACAAACGGATGAGATCGTTTTACGCGACGGCGACTCGTGGCTTCACTTCACGAATCCTCAGCGCATAATTTCCGCCGATCAATTACACGACGTGCTACCCGCCCTGCGCGAGATCGAAGACGCAGTCAACGACGGATTCTATGCGGCAGGATTCCTCAGTTACGAATCCGCGCCCGCATTTGACGCCGCGCATCTGACTACCGAAACTTTCCGTCCTGAGCGGAGCGGAGCGCAGTCGAAGGACACGCTCGCACCACACGCTTCGACTTCGCTCCTCCAAGATCATTCGTCGCTCCGCTCAGCGCGGGATTTCCCTTACTTATGGTTTGGACTCTACCCTCAGCCTCGCCTCATATCGCTACCTCAGCCTGCCTCGCCCAAACCAGCCTTGACCTGGTCCCCGACCGTTTCGCACGACACGTACAACTCCGCCATCGAAAGAATCAAGAATCAGATCGCAGACGGGCGCACGTATCAAGTCAATTACACAATGCGATTGAAAACAGATTTCAACGCCGACACATGGAATTTCTTCCTCCATCTCACACAAAATCAAAACAACCACGCCGCGTACATAGACGCGGGACGCTTCGTTATCGCGTCCGCTTCACCTGAATTATTTTTTCAACTAGACGGCGAGACCGTCACCTGCCGCCCCATGAAAGGGACAACTCATCGAGGGCGCACCACGCTCGAAGATGTGAAGCAGGCTGAATGGTTGAAAGAATCGGAGAAGAATCGCGCCGAGAATGTGATGATCGTAGACATGATCCGCAACGATCTCGGTCGCATCGCAAAGACGGGAAGTGTTCGCGTCCCCGAATTGTTCGCCACAGAAAAATATCCCACGCTCTGGCAAATGACATCCACTGTGCGAGCAGAGACAGATGCGTCGCTGACCAAAATTTTCACCGCGTTATTTCCATGCGCGTCCATCACGGGCGCGCCGAAGGTCAGCACAATGCGGATCATCTCTGAACTCGAAACCACGCCACGCAAAGTCTACACAGGAGCATCGGCTACATCGCGCCTCAGCGTAAGGCGACATTTAATGTCGCCATACGGACGATGCTAATTGACCGCGAGACTCAAACCGCTGAATACGGCGTCGGCGGCGGCATCGTCTGGGACTCGGAAAGCGGCGACGAATACGCCGAGGCATTGCTCAAAGCCCGCGTGCTGACCGAGTCGCCTCCGCAATTCTCGTTACTCGAAACCCTGCTGTGGACTCCCGAAGATGAATTCTTCCTGCACGATAAACACATCGCACGTTTATTGGATTCAGCAGAGTATTTTGATTTCCCAGTCACATCCCAACTTAGGTGGTCGAGTAGTCCCGCGCGTGCTGAGCGGAGCGATAGCGAAGTCGAAGCACCGCGGGACGTATCGAGACCACCACTTCCAAATGAAATCATCGAATCATACTTGAACGAAATTTCATCCCAATTCATATCCCCGCAACGCGTACGATTATTGCTCAACAAAAACGGCGACCTGAGTCACGAAGCAAAACCGTTTCAGCCAGCAAAAGAAGATTCTGTTTTAAAAGCATCGCTCGCTAAGCAACCCGTGAATTCAAACAATGTATTCCTCTTCCACAAAACCACCTACCGCGACATGTACGACTCCGCTCGAAAAGATTTCCTCGACTGCGACGATGTTCTCCTCTTCAACGAACACGGCGAATTGACTGAATTCACCATCGGCAACCTCGTCGTCGAAATGGACGGCAAAATCTACACGCCGCCTATCTCCTGCGGCTTGCTTGCAGGCACATTCCGCGCGCATTTGCTGGAAATGGGTCAGGTTGGAGAGAGAGTTATTCGAGTGGATGAAATTGAAAATTGCAAGAAAATATTTTTGGTGAATTCGGTGAGGAAGTGGCAAAGAGTCGAAATAACAAAGTGACTGTCACCTTGCAGGTGACAGTCACTGGCAGGGAGAAATGAGTCTTAAGATCTTTTTCTCAAGGGTCTCTGTGTACTCTGTGGCTGATTGATCCGCCCCATAAAATTTATTCACTCCTCCGCAAAAACTCTCTTATCGAAATCGAAGCCGCCGCGCCTTCGCCGACCGCCGAAGCGACCTGCTTGGTGCTTCCATGCCGCGCGTCGCCAGCGACGAAAATTCCCGACACATTCGTTTCGAACGGAAGCGGCGCGTGTTCGGCGTGCTCGTCATGCGTGAGTTCGTGTCCCGTCAGCACAAATCCCCATTTGTCCAACTCGACGTAATCTTTCAAGAATCCTGTGTTCGGAGTTTGACCGATGAAGACAAACGCCGCGGCAGGATGAACCTCTTCGATTTTATCGCTGTCTTTGAAATGATATTTGATCGTCTTCAATTTCGAGTCTTTGCCTTCAAAGGCATCCACGATCACGTTGTACTTCACGTCCACGCCTGAGTTCGGTTCATTGACCTTATCCACCGCGATCTGGCTCGCCGTGAGTCTATCGCCGCGCACGAGCAAGGTCACTTTGTCGGTAAAGTTGGTGAGATGCAAACCCTCCTCCACCGCCGAGTTGCCGCCGCCGACCACAACAATTTCCTTCGAGCCTTTGTAAAACGGACCGTCACACGTCGCGCAGAAATGAATCCCCGCGCCGATGTAATCGTCCTCGCCGGGGACTTCGAGCCTGCGATACGACGCGCCTGTTGCGATCAACACTGCCAGCGAGTGATAATGCTTGCCATCCGACATGTAGACTTCGTGATAGCCCTCCTCCCTTTCCATGCGCTCGACATCCACTGCCTGCAAAATCTCCACGCCGAAACGCCGCGCCTGTTGCGCCACACGGTCGGAGAATTCCTGTCCGCTGATGCCTTCGGGGAAGCCGGGGAAGTTGTCGAGTCCCACCGTGATGCCAGCCTGCCCGCCGAGTCCCGAACGTTCGACGAGGAGCACATCCGCGCCTTCGCGGGAGGCGTAGATCGCCGCAGTGAGTCCAGCAGGTCCACCGCCGATGATGATCAGGTCGTAGTATGTCTTCGATGCTTCGGTTTTGAGTCCCAGTTTCTTCGCCAACTCCGCATTGGAGGGCTCGACGAGGAATGTATCATCTTCAAAAACGATCGTGGGGATGATGCGCTTGCCGTTGTTGCGTTTCAACACATATTCTTCAGCGGATTTATCCTGCTCGATGTCGATCCACTTGTAAGGGACAAAATTCTCGCCCAGAAATTTCTTCGCGCGGCGGCAGTCGGGACACCAATACGCGCCGTAGACGGTTACTTTTGATTCCATAAATTCCTCTCGGTTGCTGATAATCTCATACCCATTGATGGCAAGAAATCCCAGCATCTTTCCTTGATTACTCAGGCTGAAATATTACATGCTCATGAACAAATTCCTCTTGGTCGCGGGCGCGGGCATTGATCTAGACAATTCTGAAAAACCCCTAACAAAAGTGAATATTCTGGGTATTGTGAAATCATTTTGTACACCGTACAATGGTCATGGATAAGATTAATAACTACATACGGGTGCGGGAACCTTGGACCTTTGAATTGATCGTCATTCAATTTTCATCATTTCATTATATTAATCAAACAAAGCCACGGTCAAATGAGTAGCAATGCCGACACGCAATCATTCTCTCCATCACCCGGAAAATCAAAAGTGGAGAAAAATAATGACCACGTTCAAATTTACTTTGATCCTGCGCCGATGCCTGATCGCCTTGTTACTGGCGGCGACCTTCCTGCGTCCCCAGAATGTTTACGCGGCTTCATTGCCTGCAGAGATCAACAAACAGTTTACGCCGCTTCAAATCGACGCGGGCGGCGTGTCTGTCATGCGGGTGACCATCTTCAACCCGAACATCTTCCCATTGACAAACGCCAGCTGGACAGACAACCTCATCGGGGTACAACCAGGCTTATTTATCGCCAACCCAGCCAACGTGGTGAATACCTGCGGCGCGATCGGCGATGTGACTGCCGTTCCGGGCACAACGACTCTCTCCCTCGCCAACGGAACTGTTCCGCCTCAGGTGGGGGCTACGCCGGGTCAGTGCTATGTGGAGGTCAACGTTTCCTCTGTGACGCCCGGCAACTTGATTAACACCATCCCCTCTGGGAACCTAAATTCACAAGGGAATGACGGCGGCACGATCGTGAACATCACCAACACCACACCCGCCAGCGCTACGATCACAGTCATTGCCGTATCGCCTCCCTCTCTCAGCAAGGGTTTTGCGCCTAATACTATTTTTGTCGGACAGAACAGCGTATTAACGATTCGCCTCAACAACAACGACGCGGACACGAATCTGACCGGCGCGACCTACACCGACACCCTGCCCGCCGGCTTGATCGTTGCCACACCCAACGGATTAACCCTTTCCAACTGCGGACCCGGCACAGCATCCGCGCCGTCGGGAGGAACGACGATCACCCTTAACAATGCCACAGTCACGCCCGCCCAGGATTGTCTTGTGGCAGTCAACGTTACCGGCGCGTCCGGGCAATATACCAACACAATCCCCGCCGGACCCGGCGGACCCGGCTCTCTTCAGACCAACCAGGGCGTTACTAACAATACTCCCGCCTCGGCAAACTTAAACGTTCAGCCGGTGGGGATTACGAAAGCTTTTTCACCGGCGACAATCGACGCCGGCGATACCAGCACCCTCACGATTACCCTGCAAAACCCAACCGGCGCGCCTTACACCGGCGTGGCAATCACCGATAACCTGACGACCATGGGGGCAGGCATCACAATTGCTGGCGCTCCAAGCGCAAACACCTGCGGCTTTACTATTAATCATGTAGTCGGCGCCACATTGATCAACGTCTCAGGCGGAACCATCCCCGCCAGCGCAACGCCACCCACGCCCGTTGGAACCTGTGTCATCTCCATCCCTGTGCAAGCCGCATTGACGATATCCGGTACCCGTACCAACACAATCCCCCCTAATACATTAACTGCCGACCAGCCTATCACGAACCTCCTGCCCGCCACCGCCTCCTTGACGATCAATGCCGCCTTGGTTGGCGCGAAAGCCTACTCGCCCGCGACGATCGTTGTCGGCGGCACGAGCACAGTAACCATCACTTTAACCAACCGAAGCAGTACTCCGCTAACAGGCGTCACCTTTACCGACGGGCTACCCGCAGGGCTTACAGTCTCAGTCGCGCCCGCAAGCCCGCAGTGCGGCGGAGCGGTGACCAATACAGTCAATTCGGTCACTCTGACCGGCGGCACCATACCTGCCAACGGAAGTTGTACCATTGTCTTCACGATCACAAGCAACACGGCCGGTTCATATGATAACGCGATTGCCGCCAACTCGATAGCAAATAACCAAGGGGTAGGCAATGCCGGGTTCAGCACGAATCCAGACCTGGTCGTTGTTAATTCCGCCAATCTCCCGGTAGGGATTCTCAAGGCATTCCAAACCAACCCCATCTCGCCCGGACAGACAAGCCGTCTGCGTATTACCATCGCGGCGCCAGCCGATATTTCCATATCGGGCATCAACCTCACCGACAATCTGCCGCCGGGTTTGGTTGTCGCCAATCCCCCTGTGCCGACCGAAAACTGCCCGGGTGGAACACTGACCGCTGTCAATGGAACCAATACCATCACCTTTACGAATACAGGGGCTGATGTGCTTGCCGCGGGACTCAGTTGTTTTTTTGATGTTTGGGTTACCTCCACAGCGCCGGGGACTTACACGAACACGATTCCCGCAAACGCAATCACCACAATCGAAGGGCGTTCCAACCTTACTCCTACATCTGCAACCATCCGCGTTACGAGCCTAAACGTTACCAAGGCCTTCTACCCGACAACTGTGCAGTCCGGCGGATCGTCCACAATGACGATCACCTTGGAAAACACAACCAATTCGCCTCTGATTAACGTCACGTTGACCGACAACTTGCCCGGCACCCCCACCGACGGTATCCGCGTTGCCGCAGTGCCTAACGCCAGCACAACGTGCACCGGCGGAGCGATCACGGCGAATCCCGGCTCCAATCAGGTTCTTATGACCGGTGGCACAGTTCCCGCCCAAGTGGGAGGCGTGCCGGGCTTATGCACCATTACAGTGGATGTGGTTGGGTTAGATAGCAGTCCTGGCTCGCCAAGCACACAGACCAACACCATTCCCGTTGCGAATGTTTCCGGCACTGTTCAAAGCACCGGAACTGTGATCCAGCCGAGGCTAGCCGCATCGGCATTCCTTGCCATCCAAAACCTGACCATGGGCATCGTCAAAGGATTTAACCCCGTGTTGGTGTACGGCGGCGCCTACTCCACCATGAGCGTTCAGTTGATTAATCCCAACACCACCGCAACCTTGACGGGCATCGCCTTCACCGATGACATGACCCTGCTTGGCGCCGGTATGCAACTCGCCAACCCGGTCACGTTCAACACCGGAACTTGTGGCGGCGTTCTGACCGGCAACCCCGGCGACTCATCCTTCTCCTTCAGCGGAGGAGTTTTGCCGCCGAGTTCATCCTGCACGCTCACTCTGCGCGTTGTAATGAACGTCAACGGGAATCTCACGAATCGAATTCCCGCCGGGTCCGTCACCACCTTCAACGGAGTTAGCAACGCCGACCCCACACAAGCATCCCTCACCAACTTGCCGGGCGTAAGCGTTACCAAGAGCTTTAATCCGGCGCAAGTGTTGACCAGCCAGCCGTCCACCCTGACGATTACCATCCGCAACACAAGCAACGTACCGGTCGTAAACATGGGACTGGCAGACAACTTGCCCGGCACCCTGCCCGATGGCTTGGAAGTTGCCAACCCCGCCAACGCAACCAACAATTGCGGAGGAACGCTTACCGCTGTTCCCGGCGCGCAAACCATTCAATTAAGCGGCGGCGGCTTGGCGGCGCTTGGCTCTCCCGGTGATAGTTGCATAATCACCGTTGACGTGATCAGCACTCGCCCCGGCACCTACGTGAACACCATCCCCGCCGGCGCGCTGACTGCCAATGGAGGCATCACCAACAACGACCCCGCCACCGACACGTTAACAGTGCTTCCCCGCTTCAGCCTCGGCAACCGCGTCTGGTTCGACACCGACAACTCCAGCGCGATCAACGGGACGGAAGTCGGCGTCGACGGCGTGACCGTCGAACTCTACGCGGCAGACGCGGGCGGGAATCCGACCGGCGCCTCCCTCGGGACGGCGGTCACCGCCAATGGCGGCTACTACCGCTTCGACAACCTGGGCGCGGGCGACTACGTGGTCGTCATCCCCTCCAGCCAACTCAACGGCGGCGTCTTGACCGGCTACTGGAGCAGCGGCACCACCCTCAACGGAACCGGAAGCGCGACCGAAACCGCCGCCCCCGATCCCGACAACAACATCGACAGCGACGACAACGGCACACGCCAAACTGCCGGCGCCTTCAATGGCGCGGTCATCAGCGGCGCGGTCACCCTCGGACCGGGTACCGTCGAACCCACCACCGACGCGGACGCCGATCCCACCAATCCGCCCGGCGAATCTCCGGACAACCAAAGCAACCGCACCCTCGACTTCGGCTTCTACCGCGGTCAACTGGGCAACCTCGTCTTCATCGACGCCAACAACGACGGCGCGTTCAGCGCCGGGGAAACGCCCTGGCTGGCGCAACCGTCCAACTCTTCGCCGCCGATGGCACAACCGAAATCACCGTCGGAGTCGATGGCATCCTCGGCACCGCCGACGATGGCGCGGGCGGCGTCACCACCAGCGTCGCTGGAACCTACCTCTTCTCCGGGCTCCCCGAAGGCGATTACATCGTCCGCGTCACCCCGCCCGTCGGTTATACCAGCACCGTCGACACCGCCAACAATGGCGATACCACCGATCCCGATCTGAACATCAACAATAACGATAACGGCGTGGGCACAGGCAGTGGAGCCGTGTCGAGCAATCCTGTCACATTGAACCCCGGCAGCGCGGGCGCCGCCACAAACAACAGCGTCACAGACGCCACCGGCACCACCTACGACCCCACCCTCGACTTCGGCTTCTCCGCGCCTCTCTTCAGCCTCGGCAACCGCGTCTGGTTCGACACCGACAACTCCAGCGCGATCAACGGGACGGAAGTCGGCGTCGACGGCGTGACCGTCGAACTCTACGCGGCAGACGCGGGCGGGAATCCAACCGGCGCCTCCCTCGGGACGGCGGTCACCGCCAATGGCGGCTACTACCGCTTCGACAACCTGGGCGCGGGCGACTACGTAGTCGTCATCCCCTCCAGCCAACTCAACGGCGGCGTCTTGACCGGCTACTGGAGCAGCGGCACCACCCTCAACGGAACCGGAAGCGCGACCGAAACCGCCGCCCCCGATCCCGACAACAACATCGACAGCGACGACAACGGCACCCGCCAAACTGCCGGCGCCTTCAATGGCGCGGTCATCAGCGGCGCGGTCACCCTCGGACCGGGTACCGTCGAACCCACCATCGACGCGGACGCCGATCCCACCAACCCGCCCGGCGAATCTCCGGACAACCAAAGCAACCGCACCCTCGACTTCGGCTTCTACCGCGGTCAACTGGGCAACCTCGTCTTCATCGACGCCAACAACGACGGCGCATTCAGCGCCGGGGAAACGCCCCTGGCTGGCGCAACCGTCCAACTCTTCGCCGCCGATGGCACAACCGAAATCACCGTCGGAGTCGATGGCATCCTCGGCACCGCCGACGATGGCGCGGGCGGCGTCACCACCAGCGTCGCTGGAACCTACCTCTTCTCCGGGCTCCCCGAAGGCGATTACATCGTCCGCGTCACCCCGCCCGTCGGTTATACCAGCACCGTCGACACCGCCAACAATGGCGATACCACCGATGCAAATCAAAATATTGATAACAACGACAACGGCATCGGCACCGCCGCTGGGCAAGCCTCCAGTTCGGTTGCTACTTTGAATCCGGGCAATGCTGGCGCCGCCGCCAACAACACCGTCACCAATGCCACCGGCACCACCTACGACCCCACTGTGGACTTCGGCTTCGTTGGCAACAGCGGAGGTTTTGTCAAATCCATTGCTTCCACAAGCGAAGCCTTTACAGCCGGAACGGATGTTGCCATTGGCGAGATCATCACCTACGAAGTGACGATCAACCTGCCTGTTGGA
The DNA here is from genome assembly GCA_016716235.1 of Candidatus Defluviilinea gracilis. Taxonomy (NCBI): domain Bacteria; kingdom Bacillati; phylum Chloroflexota; class Anaerolineae; order Anaerolineales; family Candidatus Villigracilaceae; genus Candidatus Defluviilinea; species Candidatus Defluviilinea gracilis. The sequence goes on along the minus strand of JADJWS010000007.1, from coordinate 231,756 downwards.
ACGCCGCTAGCAAACGTGACCATCACCGACCAGATGGACAAAGGTCTTGCCTTCGTAGACTGTCTGTATGTGGAAGTGGCTGGTGTTGACCAGACCGCAGGCGTCTGCCCGGCTGTCACTGTGTCTTCGATCACCGACCCGGGCGACCCGGCAACCAACCCCGCCAACCCAGGCAGGCAAGTGGTGTTCACAATTGGGAATATTGCCGCCCAGGCTACCCCCTCAACCCTACTGGTGCGCTATCGCGCCATTGTTCTCGACGTGATCGAGAATCAGGATGGCGGCGTCTTGAATAACAGCGTCACATGGGCGTGGACTGGCGGATCCTTCACCACCAGCGCCCCGAACGTGCAGATTTTAGAACCCAAACTGACCATCGATAAAACCGCTTCGCCATCCAGCAATGTGCTTGTGGGATCGACGATTCAGTTCACGTTGTCGATCGAACACACTCTTCAGAGTTCAACCGACGCCTTCGATGTAGTGGTGACAGACATCCTGCCGTCCTCGCTCGAATATGTGCCGGGATCGGTTGTCTACGCCGGGCTTGCGCCCACCACCCCAGCGGCGCCTGCCTATCCGGGGGCAACGTCTAACCTGATATTCCAATGGGATGTATTCCCGCTGGGCGCAACATCCACCATTACTTTTAATGCCCGCTTGCTGAGCGCGCCAGCCGCCAACACCGCATCCGTTGCGTGGACTTCCCTGCCGATCGACCCGGGCGTGGGCGGTTTGCCGGTCCAACTGAGCGTTCACAACGTCGAATCGACAGAACGTTGGTACGACCCGCTGGATGCCGTGAACGTGTATGGCGTGTCGGCTACGGTGACCATCGACGGCAGACTCCCCAACGACCTGCCCGACACCGGCTTTGCCCCATTCGTGAAGACGGACATGTCCAACGTTGCGCCCGAACAATATACCCAGACCGGCGGGCTGATCGTGGAGATCCCTTCACTGGGAATCAAGATGCCGATCGTAGGCGTGCCGCTCAAGAACGGAGAGTGGAATGTCTCGTGGTTGGGGAATCAGGCCGGGTGGCTGGAAGGAAGCGCGTTCCCATCCTGGAACGGCAACAGTGTGCTGACGGGACACGTCTACGGATATAACGGTTTGCCGGGTCCGTTCTTCAATTTGAGCAACCTCAAATACGGCGACAAGATCATCATCCATGCGTACGGCGCGGAATTCATCTACGAAGTGCGCGGAAGTGAAGTCGTCAAACCGAATGACGCCTCCGTTATGAAGCATGAAGAAAAGGCGTGGCTCACATTGCTCACATGCAAAGAGTACGACGCCAAGACCAACACGTATAAAAAGCGCTTGATGATACGGGCAGTACTGGTAAGCGTTGAAAGGTAATCTAGTCGAACACGGCGCTCCGTTTGGAGCGCCGTGTTGATTCCATAGAAAATTGGCATGGACTATAATCCACCTCAACTCTTTTCCACTCAGGGCGCGTAAAAAACAACTTCCCGCATTATGTCGTTGCGAGGGCGTTCTTCCCGAAGCAATCTCCTGTCAATGAGGGAAGTTAATAATCAGGACTTACGCAGTTGGCGGGCAGTTGGACTGCCGCCGCCGCAGTGCAACTACGGCGCAACAGGTTCAACTGCGTAAGCCCTATAATTTACGGACCCCAAGACCTGTTTCTTATTACACAGATTCGACGGATTACACGATCCACTCGGGTTTTTAAATGGTTTTCTCCGTGAAATCCGTGTGATCCGTGTCCAAAAAAGACTGAGGTAACTCATGCCAAACCACCTGATCTCGGAAACTTCTCCCTACCTGCTTCAACACGCAAACAATCCCGTGAATTGGTATCCCTGGGGTGAAGAGGCGCTGAAAAAAGCCCGAGCCGAAAACAAACCGATCTTCCTCAGCATCGGATACGCCGCCTGTCACTGGTGTCACGTGATGGCGCATGAATCCTTTGAAGATACGGACACCGCCGCGTTCATGAACGCGCATTTCGTCAACATCAAAGTGGACCGCGAGGAACGCCCCGACCTCGACGCGATCTACATGCAAGCCACGGTCGCCATGACGGGTTCGGGCGGCTGGCCCATGTCGGTGTTTCTCACGCCCGATCTCAAGCCATTTTTTACGGGAACCTATTTCCCGCCCGTCGCGCGCTATAACATGCCATCGTTCAAAGATGTGTTAGCAGGCATTGCGCGCACTTGGAACGAACAACAAAACGAAGCCACGCGCGTTGGCGACGAAGTTTCCAATCACCTTCAGCAAGCGCTCAGCGTCAACGTGCAATCCGATTTGGGATTCACGCAGGAACACCTCGACGCGGCGGTGAAGAATTTGCTCGATCACTACGACTGGGGCAACGGCGGCTGGGGTTCCGCGCCAAAATTTCCGCAACCGATGGCAGTTGAATTCCTGTTGAGACGCGTCGCTCGAGAATCAGAGAATTGGGAGAATTCTCCAATTCTCAAAACCTCTATTCACGCGCTTCGAACCATGGCGCGCGGCGGAATGTACGATGTGGTCGGCGGCGGCTTCTCGCGCTACAGCGTGGACAATTTCTGGCGCGTGCCACACTTTGAAAAAATGCTGTACGACAACGCGCTATTAACTCGCGCGTACTTGCACGCATGGCAGATCACGGGCGATCCGTTCTTCAAGCGCGTCGTTGCCGAAACGCTCAATTTCATTGAACGCGAAATGACTCACCCCAACGGCGGGTTTTATTCGTCGCTCGACGCAGACTCTGAGCATGAAGAGGGGAAATTCTACGTGTGGACACTCGATGAAATCCGCGCTGTGTTAAAAACCGATACAGATTTCTTTGAAGCGGCGTACGGAATTACCGCGCGTGGAAATTGGGAGGGCAAAACAGTCTTGCAACGCGCGTTGGATGACGCCTCCCTCGCCGCCCGCTTCAAACTCGACGTGGAGGCTGTCCCCTCCAAACTAGCCGACTGCCACTCCCGGCTTTTATCTGCCCGCGCAAAACGAGTCCGCCCCGGCACAGACGATAAAATTCTCGCCTCGTGGAATGGACTCATGCTCGCGGCAATGGCAGAAGCGGCGAGGGCTTTCGGTGAGTCAGAACTCCAAACCCAATACGCCAAATTGGCTACACGTAATGCGGAGTTTCTTCTCTCTCAACTACGTCCCAACGGCAAACTCAAGCACAGTTGGCGCGATGGAAAAACAACCGACGCGGTCTTCCTCGAAGATTATGCCGCGTTGATTCTTGGTCTGCTTGAACTGTATCAAACCGACTTCAACGACACATGGTTTGCCTCCGCAAAAGAACTTGCCGACGAAATGATCGAACTGTTCAACGATCCCGCTGGCGGCTTCTTCGACACATCAAAACATGGCGAAACGTTGTTGCTGAGACCGAAAGACACGCAAGACAACGCCACGCCATCGGGCAACGCGCTGGCGTGCGAAGCATTGCTCAAACTTGCCGCATTCACCGACGAAGGGAAATACCGCGACCTCGCGGAGAAATCACTTGGGCTTGTGGTGGGCATGGCTGTCCGCTACCCCACTGCATTCGCGCGCTGGCTGTCGGCGGCAGATTTCGCCCTGGGGGAGGTGAAGCAAGTCGCAATCGTGGGTGAAGCGGGCGGCGAAGAGGTGTATGAGTTGGCGCGCGTCGTCCGATCCGCTTTTAGGCCGAACGTCATCGTCGCCGCATCCGCCTATCCGCCGTCGAACGATGCGCCGGCGCTGTTGAAGGAACGCCCGCTGAAAAATGGAAAGCCAACCGCCTATGTGTGCGAGGGATTCGTTTGCAAAAACCCCGTCACATCAATCGCGGAATTAAAAGAGTTGTTGTAAAATTAGCGCATGGACCCAATACTCACTGACAATCTTGTCAAACTTGGCATGGCAGTTTTGGTCGGGGGGCTGATCGGCGCGGAACGCGAATACCAAGACAAAGCCGCCGGCTTCCGAACCATCATTCTGATCACCGTTGGCTCGACGTTATTCACCATCCTTTCGCTCACCCTCGACCCCGGCAACACGCAAACGCGCATCGCCGCGAACATCGTGACGGGCATCGGCTTCCTCGGCGCGGGCGCGATCATCCGCGAACACGGCAAAATCGGCGGCTTGACCACCGCGGCGACGATCTGGCTCTCTGCGGCGCTGGGCATGGGCATCGGCGCGGGCGAGTTGGTGTTTATGCTGGTCTCTACAGGCGTTGTGCTGATCGTATTATTTTTCTTCCCTCTTGTCGAGCGGCGCATCGACCGCATCCGCGAAGCGCGCACGTACAAAGTGGTTATTGGATTGGGAAACGCAAAAGGGATCGAGAAGATTCAACAGGCGCTTGAAGAGTGCTCGCTCAAAGCCATCGAATCACACCAACAGAAAACGGAAAGCGCAATCACTAGCACATGGCAGGTGATCGGCTCGCCAAAAAACCAAAAGAAGTTTGTGGAGATGTTGATGAAAGATAAGTCTGTCAAAGAGTTTGATTACTAACTCGCCTTACGCAGTCTGCGGCTAACCTGCGCAACATCTGTTACTCAATCTTTTCACAAAAAACAGCGGCGCGCAAACTCTCTCACTTGCGCATCCTTGCCGAGAAATGACAACAGGCTCTCACACGAGAGCCTGTTGTTTTATTTTGTTTCCGCGCTGTTATTTGAATCTGCGTCTTCCGCATCCTGTTTGCCTTCGCTCAACCCCTCGCGAAAAGACTTGATGCCCCTGCCGAGTTCGCCGGCAATTTTGCCGATGCGCCCGGGACCGAAGAGCAGGATGACGATCACCAGGATGATGATCCATTCAGCGCCGCGTGGTAATCCAAGCATGTAGTACTCCTTTACTGATTTCGGCTGTATCGTACCACAGTCGCGATTAATTCACCATTATAGTTCGCGGCGATACAGTAAGCCCTCAATGAAGCGGATGGCGCGTCGCACCAGCGAACGCACGCGACCCAACCTGCGATATTGCTCGGGACGAACGTGTCCTTTACTGGGAAGCGGTCCCGTCCATTCGGCGGCTAGCGCGCCCCATGTGAGACCCGCGCCAAACCCCACCATCACGAGTTTTTCTCCCTCCTTGATCTGCCCTTTTTCGATCGCTTCCACCATCGCGATTGGGATGGAGGCAGTGGAGGTATTTCCGTACCGGTCGAGATTGACGACAAACCTCTCCATCGGGAGTTTGAGTCCGCGCGCCGCCGCTTCGATAATACGGATATTCGCCTGATGCGGCACGATCCATTTAATATCTTCCACTTTCAGTCCCGCCGCATCGAGCGCCTCCAGCGTGGCGGATGCCATGACGCGCGTGGCAAAGCGGAAGACTTCTTTGCCGTCCATTCTGATGCAATGCAAACCCTCATGGACAGTAGACTCGGTCGCCGGGAAGCGGCTCCCCCCAGCGGGTAAAGTGAGCAGGTCGCCGCCGGAGCCGTCTGAATGCATCACAGCAGAAAGCACGCCGCCGGGTCGTTCGCTAGCCTGTAAAACGAACGCGCCCGCGCCGTCTCCAAACAGAATACATGTGTTCCGATCTTTCCAGTTCACAAATCGGGAAAGAGTTTCAGAGCCAATGATCAGCGCGGTTTTGATCGATCCGCTGCGGATCGCCTGCGCGCCCATATTCAAAGCATAGATGAATCCCGTGCATGCGGCAAGCAGATCAAAGGCTCCCGCTTTGGTCGCGCCGAGTTGGTCTTGAATCAAACACGCGGTTGCGGGGAACATATACTCGGGCGTGGATGTGGAGCAAATGATCAGGTCAATATCTGTCGGGCGCACATTCGCCACCTTGAGCGCCTTGATCGAAGCCTCCACCGCCAACGTGGAGGTGAAGTCCGTTGCGCCAGCAATGCGCCGTTCGCGAATCCCGGTTCGTTCGCGAATCCATTGATCGTTCGTGTCGACGATTTTGGCAAGATCGTCGTTGGTCATCACCCCTTCGGGCGCCGCCATTCCCCATCCTGTTATGTGTGCGTAGGGCATTGCTTTCTCCTGCAAAAAACATGAGTCGCGGCATAAATAAATTTGCCGTCACCCAACATCATCGGTTTTTACTCGTAACGACTGATCGCCAGCGTGGCGTTATGCCCCCCGAACCCAAACGAATTGGATAAGGCATGTTTCACCGCAACGCCGCGCGCTTGGTTGGGAACGTAATCCAAATCGCACTCCGGGTCTGGCGTGCTGTAATTGATCGTCGGAGGCAACATCGACTCGCGGATCGCCTGAATTGTAAAGATCGCTTCCACCGCTCCCGAAGCGCCCAGCAAATGCCCGGTCATCGATTTTGTAGACGAGACCGGTATCGCGTACGCCTGTTCGCCAAAAACACTCTTGATGGCGGCGGTCTCGCTCTTATCGTTCAACGTGGTGGACGTGCCATGCGCGTTGATGTAGTGAATATCCGTCAGGGAAAGTTCCGCATTTTCGAGCGCCAACTTCATGGAAATTGCGGCGCCTGCGCCATTCTCCGCCGGCGCCGAGATATGGTGCGCATCGTCGGTTGTTCCGTAGCCGGAGATTTCACAGAGAATGGTCGCCCCGCGCGCTTTGGCATATTCGACCTCTTCCAGGATCAACATGCCCGCGCCCTCCCCCATCAGAAAACCATCGCGCGTCTTGTCGAACGGGCGGGAGGCGGTAAGCGGGTCGTCGTTTCGGGTGGATAACGCGCCCATCACGTTCATGCCGGCAATGGTGATTGGCGCCAGCGCCGCTTCGGACGCGCCCGCGATCATCACATCCGCCGCGCCGCGCCGAATCATTTCCACGGCTTCGCCGATGGCGTTGTTTCCAGACGCGCAGGCAGTGGCAAGCGACATATTCGGCCCGCGCGCGCCGACGCGAATGGCAAGCATCCCCGCCGCGCTATCCGAGATCATCATCGGGATCAGAAACGGGCTGACGCGGTCCGCGCCGCGTTCGCGCAGAATATCAGCCTGCTCCATCATCGTGCCAACCCCGCCGATTCCCGTCCCGATAAGCACGCCAATCCGGTCTCGATTTGAATCGTCGATCTTCAACCCCGCCTGATCAAGCGCCTGAGCGGCAGCCACCATGGCAAACTGCGTAAAGCGATCCATCTTGCGAGCCTCGCGCGCGCCAAATTCAGCGACCGCATCAAACCCTTTTACCTCTGCCGCGAACCGCGTCTTATGCTTGCTGGAATCAAAACGAGTGATCGCGCCCGCGCCCGATTTCCCGGCGAGCAAAGCGGACCAGGTTTCTTCCACAGTATTCCCCACAGGGCTGATACAGCCCATCCCCGTGACGACAACGCGTTTCCTCATTTAGTTTCTCCTTCGCCGGATTGCCTCCACGTTTCAGAAGGCATGCGCATTACAACACGCACCCGCTCAATTAGACACGTTCCCCACGCAGGGTCTGCACGGTCTTCCACGCCTGTTGCAAGTGCAACCGGTCATGATCTGCCATAAAACCCAACACTTCACCGAAGTTCGTCGGTCCAAAAATAGCATGACGCGCCGGGCGCGACCACAGTTCCTCCGGCAGAGATTTCACACGCGCCAACAACTCCACGCGCGCGTCCGCAAATTCGACGCCCGCCGCGCAGGCATTCTCCAACAAGTAATCGCGTTCGCTCGCCCATACGCTCGTTTCCGGCCGTGGAATAAACGCATCGGCTTTTTCCAGCATCAATTCAAGTTGCAGGGCGTGCACCTCGCGCTCGGTATCGCGCAAATGACAGGCAATCTCATTCATTGCCCAATCGCCGCGCGCCTGTTCGCGTTTCAAGTCATCCTCACGCAACAAGCCGAGAAAATGATTCAAGACCGCCGGTGTAGATTCCAGAATTCCCAACACCGCATCGCGGGATTTGAACGACGGCTCAAGCGCAGACCGTTCGCTGGATTCCAGCCAGAGACGCGCGTCACTCAACCGTCCTCGGCCCGCCTCGACACCCGGTGTGGAACCTGCTTCGCCTTCGATGAAAAATGTCTTCAACCCCAGCCGGTGCGCGGAGACAATATCGCGCGAGGGGTCGTTGCCCACCATGAGAATTGGTCCATCCGGCCAGCCCATGCGTCCCAACACCTCGGCATAATAGGCCGGGTGCGATTTGCTGAAATGAAAATCCTCGAAGGCCGAAACCAGTTGGAAACGCTCGGGGTCCAGACCAGCCCAGCGCAGACGCTGATGCGTTGCTTTGAGCGGGAACAACGGGTCGGTTGCGATCGCAACATGCACAGCGAAAGCCGCCGCCCAGTCCACAAACTCGGTTACGCCGGGCATCGGCGAAGTATGCGGTTGAAGCGATGGAAAGATCCTTTCGTAAAAATCCTCCAGAACCTCGCGCAAGTCGCTTGCGGGAATTCCCAGGGCGGGATAAAAATACAATTCAAAGACCTCGCGCAAACTTTTGCGCGGGTCTTCATTTTCGTTCATGCGGTTTACCCCGTTCATTAACGCCCGCAAAAGTTTATCGGATGGGACGTGACCGCACACGTGATCAGCCAATGCCTGAAAATAGGCGGGCATGAACGCCGGCAGGTTTGTGTTGAGCAGGGTATCGTCTAGGTCGAGCAACAGAGTCAATGACATGGAGTTTTTCAAGGTTGATCCCCCGTAAATCTCAGGGTTTGATTTCAAATTTGAACGGCAACGTGTGACATTCCCCGCACCCCACTTGCGGCTCTGGCGCTTGTTTCCGTGATTTCTCGCAATAGGCTGAAACCTGCACCCGGCGCATAAACGCCGCCGAAAGGGGACGCCCAACTTTTGCCGTAAGCTTCATATATTCGCAGGCGTTTGCCCGCGAAATTTCCGGCACAGGGCAAAATTTACACAAGTCGCGCGACCACATCTGTCCGGCAGACTTCAGCAGCCGGCATTCCTCCACGTTTCGACCACGGAAGTAATCGCTATAAAAATGCGGGCATTCTGCGCCAAAAGGTGTCTTCATGCTTGGTAGTATAGGCTCGAAATCTAAATAAACGATGAGCGAGCAGGCAGGATACTTACCTCAGCCGCTCGCTCACGTTGATGGCTTTTTCAGGAAGGGCTACACGCGGGTGGTGTACTCGCCGGTCTCGGTATTAACTCGAATCACATCGCCCACTTTCACAAATTGAGGGCACTGCACTTCAAGCCCTGTTTCTGTCTTGACTTTCTTCGTCACACCGGTAGCGGTGTCGCCCCTAATGGCGGTTTCGGCTTCGATCACTTTCAAATCCACTGTGGAGGGGAATTCCACATCGAGTGGGGCATCGTTGTAAAACGTGAGTTTCACTTCCATGCCTTCTTTGAGGTAGAGCGCGGTCTCGCCGAGCATCTTGGCGCTGACGGCGGGTTGCTCAAACGTTGTGTTATCCATGAAATGATAGAACTCGCCGTCGTTATATAAATAAGAGACGTTGTGAAAATCGAGCCTCACATCCTGCACCGATAAGCCGGAGTTGAAAGTCCGCTCGATGTTCGCGCCCGTGAGCAGATTCCGCGCTTTAATGCGGATATTGGCATTGCCGCGCCCCGTTTTATTGTGGCTGTAGTCCAGCACTTTGTAGAGTCCGCCATCCAATTCGAAGGTGACTCCTTTGCGTAATTCGTTGACGTCGATCATGCGCGCACTTTCCTTTTAGGGTTTGAAATTCTTTAGAAGCGGCGGGATTATACTACAAGAAAAAAGCGGAAATCAGTGACTCGTTTCCGATTCGGGGTTATCTTGCAATAACTGAACGGCATGAGGCAGGGCCGGGATCACGGCTTCCAAATTTTCCACCGCGCCTTTTGGGCTGCCGGGCAGGTTGATGATGACGCTCCGCTTGCGGATGCCGGCAACAGAGCGCGAGAGCATGGCATGTGGAGTGCTTTTGAGCGAGGCGGCGCGCATGGCTTCGGCAAGACCGGGCGCTTCTCGTTCGATGACCGCGCGCGTGGCTTCGGGCGTCACATCGCGCGGGGCAAAGCCGCTTCCGCCGGTGGTGAGGATCACGTCGAACTCGCCGGAGTCTGCCCATTGGGCGAGGGTCTCACGAATGGAGGATTCTTCGTCGGGGAGGATTAACTGCCTACGGGCGAGCCAGCCCTCCCCGTCGATACGACGCGCCAGCGCTGGACCGGACGAATCTTCGCGTTCGCCGCGCGCGGACCGGTCGGAGAGAGTCAGGATCCCAAATCGAAGCGTCATGCGCCGTTTTTCTTGATCAGGGTGAGCAAGTCGTCTGGCATGAATGGCTTGAGCAGAAAGTCGTTTGCCCCGTGTTTCAGGCACTCATCTTTCATGTTCAGCCCGGAGGTCATTATGATGCGGAGGTCGGCAAGCGTATCATGCCTGCGGATCGCCTCCACAATTTCGATGCCGCTATGCTGTCCGAGATGCACGTCCATCAAAAGCACATCGGGCATTTCGCGCATTGCCAGCGCGGGCACATCGGAATCGACATCGGCAGTGACCACTTCAAAGCCTTCCATTTTCAGAAGCGTTTGAAGGAGCGACACCATGGTGTGATCATCTTCGGCGAGGAGAATTTTTGACATGTTGTTTTACTTTACCATTTTTGCGGCTTTTAATTGCCGAAGTTGTTTTTCCGTTTTCCAGGGCAGAGCCGAGCACGTCGTCGACCGTTTCGACATACACAAACTTCATGGTGTCTTTGATCTCGTCCGGCACATCTTCCACATCCTGCTCGTTATACTTCGGCAAAATGATCGTCCGCAGACCGTTGCGATGCGCGGCAAGCACTTTTTCTTTGACGCCGCCGATCGGCAGAACCTGCCCGCGCAGGGTGATCTCGCCGGTCATCCCGACGTTCGGTTTGACCTTGCGCCCCGACGCCAACGACACCAGCGCGGTCGCCATCGTGACTCCGGCGGAGGGACCGTCTTTGGGCGTGGCGCCGGAGGGGATATGCATGTGGATATCCGACTTGTTGAAGAATTCATCGTCCAAGCCCAGCGCGCTCGCGCGGGAACGCACGTACGATAAAGCCGCCCGCGCCGACTCATTCATCACGTTGCCAATGGAGCCGGTCACTTGAAAGCCTTTGCCGCCGGGCATGCTCGTCGCTTCGACGAACAGCACATCGCCGCCGTACGGAGTCCACGCCAGCCCGGGCACCACGCCCGGGATCGAAATGCGGCGGTTGAGTTCCTCCGTCCCGTGAAAGATCGGATGGTCGAGATATTCCTCGATCAGACTCGGAACGATCTTCACTTTCTTCAGTTTCCCTTCGGCAATGCGCGTGCCAACCTTGCGGCACACCGCGCCGATCTTGCGCTCCAAATTGCGGACGCCCGACTCGCGCGTGTATTCGCGGATGATATTTTGCAAAGCATCGTCGGAAAATGAAATTTCGTTCTCGCGCAAACTGTTCTCGCGGATCTGTCTCGGGATCAAATATCCTTTGGCAATGGCGATCTTTTCTTTTTCGGTATACCCCGAAAGCGAAATGATCTCCATGCGGTCGAGCAACGGACGCGGGATTGTCTCCAGCGTATTGGCGGTGGTCACGAAGAAGACCTGCGAAAGATCGTAGGCAACTTCGAGATAGTTATCGCGGAATTCGCTGTTCTGCTCCGGGTCGAGAACTTCGAGCAGAGCCGAAGCCGGGTCGCCGTGAAAATCGAACGTGAGTTTATCAATTTCATCGAGCATGAAGACCGGGTTGCGCGATTCGATCCGGCGCAGCGATTGCAAGATGCGCCCCGGCATCGCGCCGATGTACGTGCGGCGATGCCCGCGAATCTCGGCTTCGTCGCGCACGCCGCCCAGCGAGGCGCGCACGAACTTGCGCCCCATCGCGCGCGCAATAGATTGACCCAGCGAGGTCTTGCCGACCCCGGGCGGTCCCACAAAGCAAAGGATCACGCCTTCGCGCTCGCGTCGAATCGTATCGTCCGACGGCGTTTTTATTTCATCTTTGCGGTCGAGCCGCAATTTGCGAATGGCAAGAAATTCCAGGATGCGTTCTTTGACGTCTTCAAGTCCGTAATGGTCCTGGTCTAAAATTTTTCGCGCGTGCGCAATTTCAAGATTATCGTCTGTGGCTTTCGCCCACGGGATCGCCACCAGCCAATCGAGATACGTGCGGATGACTCCGTATTCCGCCGCGGCAGTCGGCAGACGCGACAAACGTTCCAACTCACGGGACGCCTGCTTCGCCGCCTCCTCGGGCATTTTCGCCTCTTCGATCTTTTTGCGAAACTCATCCACTTCGGCGGCTTGTTCGTCTTTTTCGCCCAATTCTTTTTGAATGGCTTTCATTTGCTCGCGCAGGAAGTAATCGCGTTGAACTTTTTCGATCTCGCCGCGCGCCTCGTTTTGAATCTTTTGCCCCAGCGAAAGCACTTCGGCTTCGCGCACCAACAAGCCGACCAATTTTTTCAATTTCTCGGCAACCGAATCAATCTCGAGGATTTCTTGCGCGTCTTTCAATTCCATGCGCTGAAAGTTAGCGATCGTGTATGCGGTTTGCAGGGGGTCTTCCACAGAGGTGATCGAACCTGCCAACTCCTCCGGGAAAGAGGGGATCATTTGGGTGATCTGTTGGAATTGGTCGCGGGCATTACGCGCCAGCGCGTCGATCTCCAACCCTTGTTCCACATGCTCGGGGGCAAGTTCAATACGCGCCTTGAGATAAGGCTCCTCTTGCACAAATTCGCCAAGTCGAAAACGAGCCATCCCCTGCACCAGCAAGCGGATCGTCCCATCGGGGGCGCGCAAAAGCCGATGGACTGTGGCAATCGTCCCGATCCGGTATAGATCCGCTGGCGAGGGGGTTTCCAACTCGGGGTTGGTGGCCGCCACAAGTCCAACCAGTTTATCCCCGCCTACCACTTCATCGACCAAGCGAATCGAGCGCGGCTGACCGACCGTCAATGGAACTGCCGTATTCGGGTAGACCACCACGCCGCGCAATGGCAAAATAGGAAGCACATCCGGGAATTGCCCCCGCTCAGAAACCTCGACGGGTTCATCTTTGTTGCCGCCCTCTTTTTTCGGCGAGCGCGAAAACAGCGATGGCATGATCATGGAAAGCAATTCATCGTCCGTATCGCCGATCCACGTATAGAGTTCGTTGAAGTTGGAGTTCCAGCGCGAGGCAGGCATGATGTTATTCATCCGCCTTGTTGTATGGTTGATGTTTTGTTTTTGGGAGGATAATCGTAAGCAAGCCGTCTTTATATTCCGCCGACGCCGACTCCATATTCACCGGAACGATGAGTTCCACGTCGATCTCAAATTTTCCTGAAAGGATTTCCATCTGATGATAGGCTCGGCGCCCGGCCGGATCGGGGCGAACGCCTTCGATTCGCAACAATCGATTTTCCGCCGCCACGGTGAAGTCTTCATCGCGCATCCCCGCAATTTCAACCTTCACGATGAAGTCGTCTTCTGTCTCGTACACATCGGTGGGCGGATGCCACACGCTCGAGCGCACCTGCCAGTGAATGGCATGCAGGATGTCTCGGCGAACTTCGATGGTGGAGGGATAGGATTTACGAACAATCGTGGTCATGGCGCACTCCTTGCCGGAACCGGCAGTAACCGCTGAATATCATGTTTGGAGGCGCCCCCGGAGGGAATCGAACCCGCAACCGACAGCTTAGAAGGCTGGCGCTCTGTCCATTGAGCTACGGGGGCGTTGTAACTCTATTGTATTACGTCGCGCTCAAGGATGCAAATCACGCCAAGCGGTTCCCCTGAGAGACTGTTTCCTACATCACCCTTTAGAACACGGGCGCCATGGATTTCACTGATGCTCACGAAAAAACCGTGATCCAAACCTTCATCCGTGGTGTCCCCGTGAAATCCGCGCACAAAAAGACGGTGAAACTGAGACAAAGATCAGGACGCGGACGGACGGATGCCTTTATACACGCGCGGGCCAGCGAGGGTTCGCAAGATCGTTTCAGGCGGGCGGTTTAACCGCGCGCCTAAATCCTTGGAAGACATCGGTATGTTGCCGTTCGTCAGAAACAGGCGGAACACCGCCTCCACGAGAGCCGTCTGTTCGGTGAGAAAGTCCGGCTGTTTGACACAGTGCGACATCAAAGCGTTCTGGACGCCTTCCACCTGCTTCACTTCGGCGGTAATCGGGTCCACCCAGTCGATGACTTGACCCTCTTCCACATCCATAAAGGCTTCACGATGCTCGGCGCAAAGCAAAGACCGCAGGTATACATGCCAGTCGCGCTCGTTTTTCTTCCACCACTCGAAATCGATATGGAACGGGGTTTCTGCTGTCGGCTTAACAAGGCTGAACCGTTTTGCTTCGGTCATGCTATTCTCCCTCGCTCATCCGGAAATGCAGGTCGCCAACGTGAACGAACTCAGGTTTACTCGCCAACAAAGCCAGCAAGGGAGCGGGCGGCGTTCGGCGGACAATATTCACCGCAGAATACAACTCTTGCGCATGCACATGCCCTTGCGGGGTTAATTTGGAAAGCTCGCGAGTCAAATCCGCAACCAGTTTTTCAAAAGAACGCCTTGAATCCTGCTTCCACAATGTATCCACCGCGTCGAACGAAGGGATGGCGAACGCCATGCGTTCATTGAATTCGGCAGAGACGGCTTGTTTCAACATGGCGAAAACGATGCCCCCATCCGCGCCGACGATGGCTGTGCGCATCCAATCTTTGGTGGCGCGATACGTCCGCGCTTCGATGACGACTTCGCCGGGCGCATCGCCTCGGCGGATTCGCACGAGACTGCCCGGTATCAGCCCATTGGCTTTGTACCACTCGCGCAGACCGAAGACATAGCGATTCTCACGCACGACCCACGCGGGGATTCTCTGACGCGTCTTCCCATCAACCAGCGTAAACCGAACCCGGGGAGTCTCGTATGCGGTTGGGAAAAACGATCGAACGCGCGCCGAGACGGGCAAAGTCCCGGCCCGGAGATGAGGGTAGATGAGCGCGATCGAAACTTCCTTGAGGTGAGAATCGGGTTTTTCCTCCACCTCACTTAACTCATCGTCCAGTTGCGCTTCCAGATCGAGCATTTGTTGATCGAGCAAAGCGCGATCATGCTCGACGGGATGATATTGCAAGAACGCCGGCGTGTTACGCACTTCTTCGGGTTCCAAGCGTTTGAGGAACCACAACACTTCACCGGCGGGACCCACTTCGTCGAAGCGGCCGTCTTCTTGCAACGCAAGATTGAGAGAGAATTCAGCCAATTTGGGATTCACGCCGTCCGGCAAAGCAACATCCTTGAGAAGCGCGGAGGCGGGCAGCGGTTCGCCACCGGACATATCCAGCACGGCTTCCGCCAGATTGAGGTTGCCCTCGTTCACATCCACCAGCAAGGCGCGGGGGAACCACCTGCCCGCAATTCGGATCAACTGGTCGTCGTCGCCGAATGCCGCCTCAAGTTTCCCCTCGATCTCGCTTCCATGTTCTTGCATGATCGCATCGGGTTCAAAGCCTTCGTTCTCAACCGTGACGGGCTTATCGTTCAACAAATGAGTTGGCAGATTCGACGCAAACATACGACGGGCGCCATCGTCGAAGTCTACAGTGAGGACGTTAAACCCGCTTCTTTCTGGATGTATGCCGGCTCGCACCTCGGAGACTTTCCCATGCTTCCATGCCAGCGCGGGGAAGACGAGCGCCTCGCCCACCTGATGAGAATCTTTCGGGAAGTAGACCTTTCCGCTCCCCTCTTGTTGTTTGCGGACCGCGGCGCGTTCAGCGCGGTTGCGCTCGTGGATCAACACCAGCGCGAGTTCGCGCGCGGTGAGAGGGGTCTCGTGTTCAAATAAATAGTTGTGCAGGAATTCAACGTCTTGCCGGGTGATCTGAATTTCAGCCCATGTATCGAGGGATTCGAGTAAGTTGCTTACCATACCATGCCTTGAGGAATTTTTTTCGGCGCAAATCGTTTTCGCCGGGCAGTATTATACCGTACCTTAAGTGAAGATGTATAATTTCGCCATGAATTTTACGCTGGCGCAGGCATTGCGCGTTGACGAATCGAATTGCATCGCATGTGTCGGGTCGGGCGGAAAGACGACCGCGCTGTTTCAACTGGCGAGGCAATGGAAGCCGCCGGTGATCGTCACTGCCACGTCGCATTTGGGGGCGTGGCAGATTCCGCTTGCAGACAGGCACATTGTTGCGACCTCTCAAAGCGATTTGGTGAATCTCAAAAAAGATTTAGACGGGGTCATGTTGATTACAGGCGAAGCAAAGGACGACAAATTTCAACCTGTGAACCATGAAATTATTGAATCGCTTCGTGAATTATGCTTGCAACATTCCATTCCGCTCCTGATCGAGGCGGATGGCTCGCGGCAAAGACTGTTGAAAGGCTGGGCGGAGCATGAGCCTCCCATCCCTGATTTTGTTGAGCATGTTGTGACTGTTGTCGGGTTATCAGGCTTAGGCAAGCCATTGACCGAGGAATATATCCATCGTCCAGAAATATTTGCAGAATTAAGCGACACAGAAGTTGGACAGATCATCGAATCGAATTCATTGACTCGCGCCCTCTTGCATGACAAAAGTAGTTTGAAAAATACTCCCGCCCATGCGCGGCGGACTGTTTTATTCAATCAGGCAGATACTCCCGAACTGCAAGCCAGCGCAAGGGCAATGACCAAGATGTTGCTTTCTAAATATCACTCCGTTGTCATTGCAAGTCTGGAGCAGGGAAAAATCTTCGCGGCGCACGAGCCTGTCGCGGGGATCATTCTCGCGGCGGGAGAATCTTCGAGATACGGCGAGCCGAAACAATTATTGGATTGGAAAGGCGAGCCGTTCGTGCGCGCGGTGGCGAAGAGAGCGCTCGAGGCGGGGCTTTCACCGCTGGTTGTTGTCACAGGCGCAAACGCGGAACAAGTTGAATCGGCGGTGAAAGATTTGGCTGTGAAGATCGTCAGGAACAACGAATGGAAAAGCGGGCAGGCGAGTTCGATTCGGGCGGGGATTCTCTCCCTCACACCCCCTCCCAGCCTCCCCCAAATACGACATGGAAATTTTGATCATCGGGAATCATCTCATGTCGGATTTGGGGGAGGTGCCCGAGCGGAGCGAGTGGCAGAGGGGGTCGGTTCCGCAATCTTCCTGCTCGTTGACCAGCCGCAGATCACGACATCCATTTTGCAGGCGTTGACCGAGAAACACGCGGAAGGTTTGTACCCCATCGTCGCGCCGATGGTGATGGATCGCCGCGCGAATCCCGTGCTGTTTGACCGCAGAACATTCGCCGACTTATTGACTCTCGAAGGCGACACGGGCGGACGCGCTATTTTCCATAAACACAAAGTGGAATATCTCCCCTGGCATGATGACCGTCTCTTGCTTGACGTGGACACGCCCGAACATTATCAACGCTTGTTAGCAGATGAGACGTTATGATCTCAGCGATCATCCTCGCCGCGGGCGAATCGAAGCGGATGGGTCAGCCGAAAATGTTGTTGAAGTGGGGAAAGACGACTGTGCTTGAACATGTCATCTCAGTTTTTGCAAATGCGGGAGTCGAAGATATTGTTGTAGTGACGGGGGCGGCAAGGGATGAAGTTGAGAAGATCGTTGCAGTCGCGCAGACGAGTTGTCCAGCGCGCAGTGTATTCAACGAGGGATTTGTTGAGGGCGAAATGTTATCGTCGATTCAATGTGGGCTTCGTGACTTGGCGGAGAAAGATTCAAGCGCGGCATTGATCGCGCTGGGCGACCAGCCTCAAGTCCGCGAGGGAAGCGTGTGGAGGGTGTGCGAAATGTTCAAGGAAACTGGGAATCCGCTGGTGGTTCCGAGTTATCACATGCGGAGGGGACATCCGTGGCTGGTGGATGAATCGTTGTGGGGCGAGATGCTTGCCATGCGCGCGCCGCAAACGCCGAGGGATTTTTTGAACGCGCGCGCGGATCAAATCAAGTATGTTGAGGTTGACGATGAGGGAATTCTTGCCGATCTGGATACGCCCGAACAATATCGAACGCACAAACCGTAGAATTTTATTTCAAGCGCAAGATATATAAGTTCGTTTCGCGTCGTTGAAACCCCATGCGTTGATACAACAAATTTGCCGCTTCGCGTTTTGGGTTCGAGGTCAATGAGATATTGTCCGCCCCCGCCTCGCGCGCCAACTCGATCGCGCGGGTCATCATCGCTTTGGCAATTCCCTTGTTGCGATGATGTTCATCCACAACAACATCTTCGATGACGGCTCGCGCCCCTGTGGGAACGCGATAGATGATCAAAGTCAAAATCCCCGCAATTTCATGGCTTTCATTGGATGGACGCGCGACCAACAGCGATGTGACGGGAGTATTGAGGATGGCTGTTAATTCATCTCGGGTTGGGGGAATTTTTTCGGGCGCTAACTGGAGAATCAAACGGGAGGATGCCGTAAGGAGTTCGTCGGAAACTTCAGTGACCTTTTCGATCAACATCGTTTTATGCGGTCTTCGGCGTCCCAAACTTGGGGAAGAAACTCAACAGCGCGTAATATGCCACATACACAAACGACGCGGGCGCGACCCATTCAGGCACGTTGGGGTATTGCAGAAGCGCCCAAACGCCCAGCCCGGCATACAGATAGGTGAAGCCGAGCGTGAAGCGGCGCAGACGGGTGTTGCGGGAGGGATAAAGATATTTGACAGGCACAAAGACCAGAATGTTGCACAAGACAAGCAACGCAAGATTGACCCAGGGATTCAACCCCAACAGCATCATGTAGACGACGAGAAAATTCCACACCGACGGAAAGCCTTTGAAGAAGTACGTGTTGCTGTCGGACTTCGCGTCGGTCTGCGTGAATTGATACGCGGAGGTGAGCAGAATCGAAATCGCCGCCGCCATCGCAAAGCCTGCGGGCATCAAACCATCCACGCGGATCAACAACAACGCCGCGACAACGACATAATTCAAATAATCAATGATGTTGTCCATCAAGCCGCCGTCCACGCCCTGGGCATATTCCTTCACGTGAAATAAACGCGCCAACATGCCGTCGAACCCGTCCACGAGCATGGCGATGACGATGTACACGATGGCAAGTTTGAAATTCGATTCCCAGATCGCAAGCAGGGTTAGGAATCCCCACACCGCGCCCGTCGCCGTGAATAAATGAACGCTCCATGCCAAAGTTTTGCGAAGCCAAAGCGGAAGTCTCTCGAACATGCGTCACCTCAAAGAAATTAGATTGCATCCATACGTTCAAACCGCAGTTGCACTGCGTCTCGAACGCGATCTTGGCGCAATTATAAAAGAAAAGGCACGTCTTTCAACGCGCCTTTCAAAATTATTTTTCGTGGTGCGGGATGCCATCCCGCAACGCCGCAACGAGCGGGATCACATCCCGCTCCACGACAAGCCTTATTTTTTCACCAGCCCAACCTTGACCGTCTCGCCGTCGAACGAGTCATCCACACTGGATGCGCCGCTGGGCGGACTCGCAAACTGGAGACTCGACGTGAGCGTTTCGGCGGTGATGTACTCCTTGTGCGCCTCGATCGCGGACCGTAAGCCTGCGGAGGCTTCGACGAACAGTTCGATCCTGTCAGCCACGTCCAAGTCCGCGCTCTTGCGGAGGTCTTGCACGCGCCGCACAAATTCGCGCGCGAGACCTTCCTGTACGAGTTCGGGAGTCAACTCGGTGACGAGCGCGGCGACATACGCGCCATCTTCGGCAACCGCGAATCCTTCCTTCGCCTGCGCCTTGACATCCACCTCTTCAGACAAAATTTCGTAGTTGACTCCTTCAACGCTCACTTTCAACGCTTCGCCAGACATCAGCGTCTTCGCAACTTCTTCCGCATTCAAGGCAAGGATCGCCTTTTGGAGCGCGGGGAATTTGTTGCCGTATTTTTGTCCCAATTGCTTGGGCAACGGCTTGACCGTATGCGATACGGCTTCAGTCGAGGCGTCCAGCAAGCGGACTTTTTTCACGTTCAACTCGTCCACGAACAGGTCGGCATAGTTTTCGACGGCTTTGCGTTCGTTCGCATTTCCGACAGAGAACGCGGCTTCGGCAAGCGGCTGACGGACTTTGCGATTCGCTTTCTGCCGCGCGGAATGTCCGAGCGAGACGAGTTTCATCACGGTCGCCATGTCATGGTTCAGCGACTCGTCTATCATCTCAGGCATCACTTGGGGCCACTCGGCAAGATGCACCGACTCAGGCGCGGACTCATCCACAGAGCGGACGAGGTTTTGGTACAGCTCGTCGGCGAGAAAAGGCATCGCGGGCGCGACCAGCTTCGAGAGGGTGACAAGAGCCGTGTACAACGTCGAGTAAGCGGCTTGCTTGTCGGAGTCCGATTCCGATTTCCAGAAGCGGCGGCGCGAACGTCGCAGATACCACGTGGACAATTTCTCGACGAACGCCTCGACGGGACGCGTCGCGTTGGTCACATCATATTTTTCGTACGCCTCCGTCACATCGCGGACGAGCACATTCAATTCAGATAACAGCCAGCGATCCAAGTCGCTTGTTGCGATTGGCATGGTCGTTACGGTGGGTTTATCGAGATTCGCATACGTCACGAAGAACGAGTAGACGTTCCACAACGTTAGCGTGAAGTTGCGGATGACCTCGCCCACCAAATCGGAAGAGAAGCGTCGCTCTTGCCCTGGCGGAGTTGCCGTGTAAAGATACCAGCGGAACGCGTCGGCGCCGTGAACGCTCAGCACGTCCCATGGCGCAACGATATTGCCCTTGCTCTTCGACATCTTCTGCCCGTCGCCATCGAGGATCAAGCCGAGACACAAAACATTCTTGAACGAAACTTTGTCGAATAGCAGTGTGCTGATAGCGTGAAGCGAATAGAACCAGCCGCGCGTTTGGTCAACGGCTTCGCAGATGTAATCAGCGGGGAACTGCGACTCGAATTTATCTTTATTCTCGAACGGATAGTGCCACTGCGCGACGGGCATCGAACCCGAATCGAACCACACGTCAATGAGATCGGGGACGCGGCTCATTTGCTTGCCGCATTGTGCGCAATCCCAATGGACTTGATCCACGTACGGACGATGCAGATCGAGTTCGCTGAGATCGCGTCCCGCTTTTTCAGAGAGTTCCTTCACCGAGCCAACGCCTTCGCGATGCTTGTTCTCACATTCCCAGATCGGAAGCGGCGTGCCCCAATAACGCTCACGGCTCAACGCCCAATCAATGTTATTGGAGAGCCAATTGCCGAACCGTCCCTCACGCGTGTGTTCGGGAACCCAATTGATGGTGTTGTTCAAGCCGACAAGTTTCTCGCGGAACGCGCTTGTGCGGATGTACCACGACTCGCGCGCGTAATACAACAGCGGAGTTCCGCATCGCCAGCAGAACGGATAGGTGTGTTTGTACTCACCCGCCTTGAACAACAGTCCGCGCGCGCGCAGGTCTTCGGTGATCATTGGGTCAGCGTCTTTGACGAACACTCCGCGCCATGGCGTCACCTCGGAGACGAATGTCCCGTCGGGGAGAACGGTCATCAACACGGGCAAGTTGTGTTGCTTCGACATTTCCATGTCTTCCTGACCGAACGCGGGCGCGATGTGAACCAAGCCTGTGCCGTCTTCTGTCGTGACGAAATCTCCCAACACGACGTAATGTGCGGGCTTGTCGGGCGGCAGGAACGTGAACAGTGGATGATATTTCACGTCCTTCAACTTTTTGCCTTTGAACGTTTCAACGACCTTCACTTCTTCGTCACCGAACACTTTTTGCACGAGCGACTTCACGAGGATCAACTTTTCTTTTTTGCCATCGTTATCGCGTTCGACAGTCACGTACTCTTCTTCGGGATGCGCGGCAACAGCGACGTTGGACGGCAACGTCCACGGGGTTGTTGTCCACACGAGCAGTGATGTGTCGGGCTTATCCACCAGCGGCATGCGCACAAAGACCGAAGGGTCGATCGCGTCGTCGTAGCCGAGGGCAACCTCATGGTCCGAAAGAGGCGTGCCACAACGCGGGCAATACGGCACAACTTTGTAGCCCTTGTACAGCAGGTCTTTGTCCCAGAAATTTTTCAATATCCACCACACCGACTCGATGTAGTCGTTGGTGTAGGTCACGTAGGCGTCTTCGAGGTCAACCCAGAACGCGATGCGGTCGGTGAGTTTCTCCCAATCCTGGATGTACGTGAACACGGATTTTTTGCACAGCTCGTTGAATTTATCGATCCCGTATTCTTCGATCTGTTGTTTGTTTTTGAAGCCGAGTTGTTTCTCCACTTCGATTTCGACGGGCAGACCGTGCGTGTCCCAGCCGCCGCGCCGCGAGACGTGAAATCCGCGCATGATCTTGTAGCGCGGGAACATATCTTTGAACGCGCGCGCCAACACATGATGCACGCCAGGCTTGCCGTTCGCGGTCGGCGGTCCTTCATAAAAAACATACTCAGGCGCGCCTTCGCGTTGTTGCGTCGTCTTTTTGAAAATGTCGCGTTGTTTCCAAAATTTCATCATGGCTTCTTCCATCGAAGTCACGTTGAGTTTGGAGTTGACTGGTTTGAACATAATGATCTCCTCTTTCACCGTCCCGCAGGTTTGAATCGCGCAACAAAGTTTTGAACGAAAACCTGCGGGACGTTTTGCACTTAAAACAAAAACTCTCATCTCTTTCCAGAGACGAGAGTTAAAACTCACGCGGTACCACTCTGATTTCACGCCAAATGCGCGACACTCATCGGCGACAAACATCGCCCTGCTTTGATAACGGAGGGCAACTCCGATTCGCTTACTTCGATTTCAGCAAAATGGCTCCGAGATGATCTTCGATTTGCTCGCTGGTGTGGCTCACACCGCGCCCACACTCGCTGACAGACTCACAAACCTACTCTTCTCTTCACTGCCTTTGATTTGGCAGATTATGCCACAACAATAATTGACCGTCAACAAAATCGTGGGGCGGATTGATAATCCGCCATTTTTATTGGATAATCGCTCTTATGCCGACTCCCCCTCTCAAACTGGATTCGCCGCCTCAGGCTGGCTCGCCCCTAGTCATCAACGCTTCTTTTCTGACGGTCAGCCTGCCTCGCCCTCCTCGGAAGTTTTATCGCCACGGATGGCAATCCTGGTCCCTCGCCGCGTGGACAGAGCCACCCCCCCTCCCCGTTCAACGCCCCGCGATACTCCATCCCCTGCAAACTGATCCGCGCTACGTGAATGAAACGTCGCCGCACAGTTCGTGGATCGGCGCAGTGGAATTAGACGAGAACGATATTTTGCTTGTCGGCGCGTTGGGATTGGAATCGCATGTTCAACTATCGTCAAAAAATTCCGAGTCACAACTCGAGGGCGCTGCCCTGAGCATGTCGAAGGGTTGGTACGAACGCGACGATGGCGAGTGGTTCATCGCGCGCGGAAGCGAAGAATTTGTCTTTGCAAAATACGCCGAAGAATTGGGCAAACGCTTCGGCAAAAAGTCAGACAAGCCCGCGCCGCGCGTCTGGTGTTCGTGGTACAGCCTGTACACCGCCATTGACGAAGCCATCCTCTTCCGCACGTTCGACGAGTTAGGCGACCTGCCCTTCGACGTTCTGCAAGTGGACGACGGCTGGCAAACCTCCATCGGCGATTGGGAGGTGAACGGAAAATTCCCATCAGGCATGAACGCGCTGGCAGAAAAGATTAAGTCCACTGGGCGAAAGGCTGGGCTGTGGCTCGCGCCATTGATCACCGTCGAGTCGTCGCGTTTATTTCGTGAACATCCCGATTGGTTCTTGCGCGATGAAAATGGAAAATTTGCGTCAGCAGGATTCAACTGGGGCGAACAACTATACGCGCTGGATGTCACACATCCTGCCATGCTCGAATGGCTTGCCGCGTTGATGAAACAAGTCCGCGCGTGGGGATTCGATTATCTGAAATTGGATTTTCTCTACGCGGGCGCATTGCCCGGTAAACGATTTGTGGATCTGCCGAGTGAAGAGGCGTATCGCGGAGCATTGAAAGTGATGCGCGAAGCCATGGGCACGGATGCGTATTTCCTCGCGTGCGGCTCACCAGTCCTGCCATCGCTCGGCTTGTGCGACGCGCTCCGCATCGGACCCGATGTTTCCGACAAATGGGAAGACCCGCGCGATGCAACCCTGCTCTATAACTTCACAACACCTGGCGTGAGAAACGCCGTCCGCACAACGGTGAGTCGCTTGTGGCTTCAGCCGTTGATTGCCGTTGATCCTGATGTGGTTTACTTTTCAGGGAAAGAAAATTCGCTTTCAGCAGAACACAAACAGCTTCTTCAAGACCTCGCCTTCATCTGCAACTTCAAAGCGACCTCCGAACTGCCGCAGTGGATATCTCCAGCAGAGCGCGAGTCCCTGCGCGAGTTTCTAACCGCGTCTCCGCAAGTGAAACGCATCAACCGCGCGACCTTCCAAATTGACGACCGCATCGTAGACTTTTCATCCGCTCTAGCATTACCCCCTCCCCCGCGTGGTCTAACCAAACTCCCCGCCTCGTTCATGGGCTGGCTGGGAAATCAACCATTCGCGTTGAATTTATTCCATCGCTTGAACAAGTCGGCTTTCAGGAAGAAGAGGCAGAGGGCGGAAATCGAATCGTAGTAGCAACTCGCTTTCCGCAAACGCGCAATGTTGCAAATTAACCAATAAATCTAGCAACAAACACGATATGGATTGTTGCCATAAAGCCAATCCCGAAGGCGTCGCGTGGCGCCGTGGCGACAGATGACATAAATTAGCAACCTGTGACACCCCTTCGGGGTTGAATGTGGTGATACATCCTTCAATACTATAATCATTTGACCCCTTCGGGGTCTGCGGGTTATTCTCGTATTGCTCGGTTTAATAGCCAATCTGCAATATGTTGCGTTACGAAAACAAATTATCCGTCTTCGCCGCCATGATGAAATCGTTCTTGTGCAAGCCTTTCACAACGTGCGTCCACCACTGAACCATGACTCGTCCCCACTCCAGCACGATCAGCGGATGATGATCCTGCTCTTCGGCAATGGCAGCGACTTTGTTGGTGAAGTCCAATGACTGGGCGTAATTTTTGAATTTGAAAATGCGCTGTAGGCGCGGGATATCATCCCGCTCCACGAGTTGCCATTCGGGGACTTGAGGAAGAAGTTCGGCGATCTCGGCTTCGGTCAGGCTGGGGTCGCCGCCGCGACAGGCGACGCATTTGAGTTCTGCTAATCTCATTCCAACGCCTTCAATAAATAAGCAACTTCATTCACCGAGGGCAAATGCACGCGCAACACTTTCCTCTTCGCTTCGATCAGCGCTTCGTAATCGCCTAATGCCTGCGCGCGGATGAGCGTGCCATACGTCAAGCCTTCGGTTGGAATATCCAAATCTTTTTCAGCATCGGCGGTGACGACGAGGAACAGCGCGTTCTTCGGTCCGCCTTTGTGGAATTGACCTGTGGAATGTTGAAAGCGCGGACCGAATCCAGCGGTCACTGCGTTGCCTGTCTTGGCGCGGATCGCGGCGCGCATCTTTTGTAAAGCGTCGGTCATTTCATCGTTGCGCGGCAGGTAGGCGTTGATCGCAACATAGCCGCCTGCCTTCGCTTTCTTCAAGAACTTGCTCAACACCGCATTCAACGACGCGCCCGTCACGGCGGTCGGCGAAAACACGCTCACGCCGTCTTTCTTCCACGCAGGCTTGCCTTCTTTCAACTTGCCTTTCTTTTGGTAATCGGCAATCATCGCCTTCGTGATCTTCTTGCTCGATTCGACATTCGGCTGATCAAACGCGTTCACGCCAAGGATCGAACATGCGGTGACGGTGGCGATTTCCCAGCGGAAAATTTCAGCGCCGATGTCGTAGTAATTAGTAATCGGTAATTGGATGACAGGATGACCTGCGTTGCGAAGTTTCGTCATGGCATCATCGTGTTCGCCTGTTTGACGCAGGTACACAAAAATTCTATCGTCGCCATACTCTTTCACATCGCCAATCGGTTCGAGCGGCACAGGCAGGATGCCCTTGCCATTCTTGCCGCTGGACTCGGCGATGATCTGCTCGATCCAATTTGCAAACGGCGACAAAGCCGCGTCAGCCACGACGGTCAACTTGTCTCGCCCGTGGAGAGCGGATTCGCCAATGACGGCTCCCAGCGCCATGCCAGGGTTGCGCGCGGCAGGGTCGTGTTCGTCGCATTGAGAGCGCATCCAATCGGCGCGGTCGAGGAGGTGATTCAAATCCACTCCGAGCAACGCGGCAGGGACGAGTCCGAAGTCGGTCAGCGCGGAGTAGCGCCCGCCGACGAATTCATCGGCGAGGAAAACTTTTCTGAACGCGTTTTTTCGCGCTAATGTTCCGAGCGAGGTATTGGGATCGGTTGTGGCAACGAAGTGCGAGCCGTCTTTCTTGCTCAACTTCCAGAAGTAATGGAAGTTTGCCATCACCTCTGCCGTGCCGCCTGATTTGCTGGCAACGATGTAGAGAGTCTTTTCGGGAAGATAATTCTTCGCGGCTTCAGCCACTTGCGCGGGGTCGGTGGAATCTAAAATGCCGACTGAAAGCGAAGGCTTCTCTCCATGCGCAGTAAACAACAGGCTCAACACTTCTGCAGTGAGCGACGAGCCGCCCATGCCGATGACCAACGCTCGATCCATGCCTGCGCTGCGAACTTCTTTGGCGAAATCTTGATATTCTTTTATTTTCTTGCGAGCCTTGTCGGTTGAGTCCAGCCAGCCCATGCGGATGGTGACTTCGTGTTGACCAGCCTTGTCTTTCGCGGGAGCCCAAAGAGTGGGATCATGCTTCCACAGGCGGGCGGGAGCCGAATCAGCCTCCAGTTGCGATAAACGCTGCGCGACTGAATCGGTTAGAGGTCCGAGAGAAGAGGCGGCGTTCTTCCTCCGCTCTTCAATGGTTGCAAGCAAATGCGTGATCGCCTCATCGAAGGCTTTGACTCCTTCGTCTTCCAATTCTTTCGTCACGACATCCATCGAGATGCCGCGCGCTTCGAGTTGGGCGATGTCGTTCTGCGCCTCGTCCACGCCGCGCATGAGCGTGAGCGCCGCCGTGCCGTGATCTTTGAAGGCGTCGAGCGTGGCGGGCGGAATGGTGTTGACCGTTTCGGGACCGATGAGGTTGTCCACGTAATACGTGTCGGGATAGGCGGGATTTTTCGTGCTAGTGCTCGCCCACAACGGACGTTGCACGCGCGCGCCTTTGTACTTGAGTTTTTCCCAGCGAGAGCCAGCGAATGTTTTGTGATATTCATCGTAAGCAAGTTTTGCATTTGCGATCGCGGCTTTACCTTTGAGCGGGGAGCCTTCGGGAAGTTGCGGATCAACTTTCGTGTCCACGCGTGAAACAAAAAACGACGCGACCGACGCGATGTGATCAATGGATTGTTTCGCATTGACGCGGTCTTCGAGTCCGCTGAGGTAGGCGTCCATCACTTCGGCGTAACGTTTGAGTGAGAAGATCAACGTGATGTTGATATTGATCCCCGCGGCGATGGATTTCCGAATCGCGGGGATACCTTCTTTGGTAGCGGGGATTTTCACCATGAGATTCTTACGCGCCACTCGCGCCCACAATTGCTGTGCCTGCGCGATGGTCTTTTCGGTGTCGTACGCAAGATCGGGCGTGACCTCGATGCTGACGTAGCCGTCGCCGCCGTTGGATTCTTCATACAACGGCAGGAACGCGTCGCACGCGGCTTTGATATCTTCGATGACGAGTTGCCAAAAGATCTTCTTCGTGTCCCAGCCCGCCCACGCGAGCGGAGTAAGCGCGGAGTCGTAATCGGTTGATTTGGCAATGGCGTTGTTGAAAATGCTCGGGTTCGACGTGACGCCGCGAATGTCGCCGCGTTCGATCATCGCTTTGAATTCGCCGTTTTCCAGAATTTTGCGCTGGATGTTGTCGTACCAGAGGGATTGTCCGAGGGATGTGAGTTTAGTAATAGGGCTCATGGTCACTTCTCTTTGTTGTATTCTTCAAGTTTTTGTAAGCCAAAATAAATGACAAACAATATAACAATAAATATAAGTCCGCCAACCAATTTTCCATCGTACTCCAGTTTAAAATACCCTTTCAAGATATATGTCGCCGCAAGCGTGATAACGATTGATGGAATAGCCGCATACTTCAGAGCCTTGTTTGTTCGGTTTACGTCCGCAACGTATTTCCCTGTTGATCGAACCTTTTGCCCTTCAAGAACTGGCGCAAATATTTCTACGAATTCCTGTGCATTTGTCATATCATCTAAAGGGATGCCTTTATTTCCAAACATAAATGCAGCACCTGTAAAGTCTGTAAAATTTTCATAGTCAAGGGCAACGGTAGGCAAAAATAAGCGTTTCATCTCAACTTCAGCATTACCGATAACTATCAAGGTTGATCTTCTACCAATTGAATAGAGCCCCATCAGAACGAAAAGAACGCCAAGCACCAAAATGGCATTATCGCCAGTTACATATCCGACTACCAAAGCTGCGCCTCCTAACGAAATGATTAGCAAACCAAGAAAAACGATTGAAAACCAATTGTGTTTTGGCTTAAAGACAATCTCGTTCATAAAATACTCCTGCCATTCTCGGTTTCCAATTTATGAATCTTCCCCACTCAATTTCATGATCCACGCTTTCGTCGGCAAGGATCTTCATCAAGCAGATTCGGCGATGGGGTAAACAACATCTGCCCGCAAGACTTCACGCGCGAAGTTTAGCGCGGCTTGGATGCCCTCGCGAGTCAAGCGCGGATGAGCCGCCAGCACCTGCTCGAACGATTCGCCCGACGATATTTTTTCCAGAATCAAATCCACCGTGATGCGCGTGCCTGAGACGACAGGCTGTCCCATCATGATTTTTGGGTCTGAAACCAC
Source organism: Candidatus Defluviilinea gracilis (assembly GCA_016716235.1). Lineage (NCBI taxonomy): Bacteria > Bacillati > Chloroflexota > Anaerolineae > Anaerolineales > Candidatus Villigracilaceae > Candidatus Defluviilinea > Candidatus Defluviilinea gracilis. Next base: position 203,049 of record JADJWS010000007.1, on the reverse strand, counting down.
ATGTTGTTGTGTCATCATACACCTCCGAATTTCGCTACGCGACAATTATACGTTCCTATCTTCCTGCTTCATCTTCCAATTTACGAATCTTCCCCACTCTCCTCGCCAACCTCTCCCCTCCCTCCTTATTCCCCTGATACTCTGCGCCTAAAAACGCGAGGATAAGCGCATTGGCAAGTTCAGGTCCGATGACGCGACCGCCGAGGCAAAGGACGTTCATATCGTCGTGGGATACTCCCTGCGCGGCGGAGTATGTGTCATGGCAAATGGACGCGTACACGCCTTTCATCTTGTTCGCGGCGATGCACGCGCCGATGCCCGATCCGCAACACAGGATTCCGCGTTCCGCTTCGCCGCTCTGGATGGCGCGTCCCACTTTCTCGGCGAAATCGGGAAAGTCCACGCTCGCTGTGGAGTCTGTACCTTTGTCAATCGGTTCATGCCCCGCTTTGCGCACGGCGTCAAGAACAGTTTGTTTGAGCGGGAAGCCCGCATGGTCAAATCCAATGGCGATTTTCATTTTGGTTACAACCTTTTTTACCACGAAGGACACAAAGGTCACTAAGGTTTTAAGTGGCGCAACGTGGTGATTTCATTCAGACTTTCTTTCAACCAATCCTTACGACAAAATCCTTCAAAACCAAACTCAAGAGCCAACACCAAAACCATCACTCAACCCACCTTCGTGCTCTTTGTGTCCTTTGTGTTTAAAGCGCCTTAGCGCGCGCCACAACATTCTCCACCGTAAACCCAAACTTCTCAAAGATGACCTTATACGGAGCGGACGCGCCGTAGTGGTCAATACACAGCGTGGACTTGGCGTATCGCTCCCAGCCGAGGCTGGCTCCTGCTTCGACGGCGAGTCTCTTCGTGATGTTTTTCGGCAACACAGATTCTTTGTATGCTTCGTCTTGTTTCTCGAACAACTCCCAAGAGGGGAATGAAACCACGCGTACGCCTTTCCCTTCCTCATGAAGTTTCTGCGCGGCGTCGAAGATCAAACTGACCTCCGAACCTGTTGCCATCAAGATAATTTCGGGGGTTCCATAGTCTTGCAACACATACGCGCCTTTAGACAAACTGGAAGTTTGTCGTACGGGGAGCGTGGGCAATGCTTGACGAGTGAGAACCAGCGCGGTCGGTCCGTTGCGGCGCGAGATGGCAACCTTCCACGCCTCGCGGACTTCGTTCGCATCGGCGGGGCGAATCGTCACCATGTTGGGAATCGCTCTCAATGCGGCGAGTTGCTCAATGGGCTGATGAGTCGGACCATCTTCGCCAAGTCCGACCGAGTCGTGTGTGTAGATAAAAATCGAAGGAGCGTGTGAAATGGCGGCGAGGCGAATGGCAGGCTTCATGTAATCGGAGAAGATCAGGAATGTGCCGCCATACGCGATCACGCCGCCGAACAAATTCATGCCATTCAATGCCGCGCCCATCGCGTGTTCGCGCACACCGAAGTGGAAGTTGCGTCCCTCGGGCGATTCTTTTTGGAACGATGGGCTTCCGTCTATCATGGTGTTGTTCGAGGGAGCCAAATCTGCCGAGCCGCCGATGAGTTCGGGCAGGATCGGCGCGAGCGCGTTGATCAACTTGCCCGACGACGCGCGCGTCGCCATGCCCTTTGCGTCGGCGGGGAATGTTGGAAGGTTCGCATCCCAACCATCGGGGAGTTTGCCAGCGATGCGGCGATTCAACTCAGAACCCAACTGCGGATTCAACCGCCCGTACGCTTCGAGTTTCATCTTCCAATCGATCTCGCGCTCGCGCCCTGTTTCCACGGCTTTGCGGAAGAACGCCAACACATCGTCGGGGATGAAGAAGTGCGGCTCAAGGGGCCAGCCCAAATTTTCTTTTGCGGCATTCAGTTCCTCATCACCCAGCGGTTCACCGTGCGCTTTGGATGTCCCTTGCCTGTGCGGCGCGCCGAAACCGATGATGGTGCGACACATGATGATCGAGGGGCGCGGGTCTTTCTTCGCATTCTGAATGGCTTTGTCAATCATCTCCACATCGTTGCCATCGTCAATTTTTTGCACATGCCAGCCATACGCTTCAAAACGCGCGGCGCGATTTTCAGTGAACGCTAAATTTGTAGAGCCGTCAATCGAGATGTGATTATCGTCGTACAAATAAATGATCCGCCCCAATTGCAGATGTCCCGCCAGCGACGCGGCTTCCGATGAAATACCCTCCATCAAGTCGCCGTCGGTGACGATGCCGTAAATGTACGATTGAATGAGATCATAGTTGGGTTTGTTGAATAGCGCGGCTAAATGAGTCGCCGCAATTGCCATGCCCACGCCTTGCGCGAATCCCTGCCCGAGCGGACCGGTCGTCACTTCGACGCCGGGCGTGAGTCCATGCTCAGGATGACCCGGCGTGATGCTCCCGAACTGGCGGAAGTTCTTGATGTTGTCGAGGCTCACGTCGTACCCGGTCAAATGGAGGAGCGAATACAAAAGCATTGAACCATGTCCGCCCGAGAGAATGAAGCGGTCGCGTCCCATCCACTTTGGGTTGCGCGGATTGTGCCGCAGGTGCCGCGTCCAAATGGTGAAAGCCATCGCCGCCGCGCCCATCGGAAGTCCGGGGTGACCCGAGTTGGCTTTCTGCACGGCATCCGCCGAAAGGAATCGTAATGTGTTGATCGCGCGTGTTTGAAGATCGTTTGTCATAGTATCCCTGACGATTTTATTTCTTCAAATTGTACCATCGTAGTTTTAGCGCATGATAAACAAATCTTAACTCGACCTGAAAAGCAAATCCGCGTAGAATTGAATCGAACATGAACGCAACTCAACGACGATTCGCATACGCTGTCATTTTGATTCTCGGACTCGTGTGGATTTTTCTCAGCGCGGATAAAAACGCCGCTTCTTTCGCAGGGACAACTGCCGCGCCCCATCAAGGTTTTCTCGCCCCCGACTTTTCTTTGCCAACCACCGATGGCAAAACAATTCGCCTCTCCGATCTACGCGGGCAAGCCGTGTTGATCAATCTTTGGGCAACGTGGTGTCCGCCGTGCCGCGCGGAGATGCCCGCGATAGAAAAAGTGTATAACGAATATAAAGACGAAGGGCTTGTTGTCCTTGCGATCAACATGACTTATCAAGACGACGCCTCTGCTGTTATGCCGTTCATCCAAGAGCACGGACTCACCTTCCCCATCCTGCTCGATGAATCTGCTGTGGTTGGTCGCGCGTATCAACTCCGCTCACTCCCTTCCTCGTTCTTCATCACCCGCGCAGGAATCATCAACGAAGTCGTCATCGGCGGACCGATGGCAGAGGCGTTGTTGAGGACGAGGGTGGAGGAAATATTGAAGTGACATTCCGTCCTGAGTCAATCGTAGTGTCAGGCTTTTAGCCTGACACCCTCTTGATGTTGATGAATGGCGGGTTGAAAACCCGCCCTACAAGCACTAACGCAAAAGGTCTAACATTTTATGGGGCACGGATGCCTTCCGTGATTTTACAGATAATTCCGTGCGATCCGTGAAATCCGTGTACAAAAATCTTAAGCCATGATCGAATCCTTCCGCACCCTCTTCGCCCCTCCCCGCGACCTCATCCTCCTCGTCGCCGCCCTCTGGATCGGACTCGCCCTCGCCGAAAAACGGACAGAGCGTCACGGCGTCTCGAAAGACGCGCTCAACAACCTCGTCTTCTACAGTCTGTTCGGCTACCTCCTCGGCGGGCGGATTCTCTTCGCGCTGGCAAATTACTCCGCGTTCGCCGATTCGCCGCTCAACATCTTCTCCCTAAACGTTGACTTGTTCGACTCAACAAGTGGTATCGTTACGGGGCTTCTCATCGGAATCATTTACGGCAAAAAACAAAACCTCTCACTCTGGAACGCTCTCGACGCCCTCACACCCGTCCTCGCCGCCCTCGCCATCGGGCTCCACCTCTCCCACCTCGCCGCAGGGACAGCCTTCGGCAGTCCCACCACTCTCCCCTGGGGCATTGACTTATGGAACGCGACGCGGCATCCAACTCAAATCTACGAGTTGATCGCATCGCTGATTATTTTTGGCATCATCTGGTTTCGCAAATCAGAATTATCCCCCGGCGCGCTTTTTCTCAATTTCACCGCGCTCACTGCTGGGGCGCATCTCTTCCTCGAAGCCTTCCGCGCCGATAGCACATTGATCCTCGGCGGAATTCGACTGGCGCAGGTTGTCGCGTGGGTGGCGTTGACGATCGTGTTCATAACCAGCGAGCAGAAATGGCAAAACGCGCCAGATCGCAAATGATTCAAGAACGTTTGCCAATGTAACTCAGCGTCCCATGTTGTTTCAGACAGGGTTTCTTACAAAATATTTGCGGTTCATCAAACTGGTAAAATTGCGAACAAGCATTTACCGAAACGATTCGATTTATGAGAACATCCATCCTGAAGACTGCGTTGCTGAGTTTCCTCCTCGCCGCCTGCCAGCCAGCCGCTTCGCAGACCGTCACAGTGATTGACGGCGACCAGATCCTCGCGCTTTACACTGACGAACGCATCCCGGTTTCTATTCTTTCCGATGCGGGAATTTCTCTCGCGCCGGAAGACAGCATTCTGGTCAACGGCATACCTTTGGCGGGCGACCGCCCACTCGCGGAATTTCCTATTACTCTTCAAATTCGCCGGGCGGTCCCAGTCGCCATCTCCACTCCTCAAGAGCAATATATGTTTCAAACCTCCGCCTTTACAATTGGCGAAGCCATGCATGAAGCAGGGATACAGATTCACTCCGGAGACGCTCTCAGTCAATCGATCCAACTTCCAATCTCCAATCTCCAATCTCCTCTAACCATTTATCAAACGCATCCTCTCGTCATTACCTCGAACGGTAAAGCGATCACAACCGCCTCCCCCGCCCAAACGATCGGAGAAGCGCTGGCTGGGGCTGGGATTCCCCTGATCGGAGGCGATTACAGCATCCCGTCGGAAAATGAAGCGCTACCGGCGGATGGGCAGATCAAAGTGGCGCGAGTCTCCGAGTCGGTGATCCTCGCGCAAAAGCCGATTCCCTACACGAGCGAATTCGTCGCCTCGGCGGATGTGCCGCTCGATCAGACTCAAGTCTTGCACCCCGGCGAAACCGGGCTGACCGTTCAACGTATCCGCATCCGCTACGAAGATGGAAACGAAATTTCGCGCATCACCGAAGAAGAGACCGTTGTGCGCCAACCTGAAAACCGCGTGGTCGGATACGGAACGAAGATCGAGATCAAGACGGCGGTTGTGGATGGCGTGACCATCGAATACTGGCGCGCCGCGCAAATGTATGTGACTTCTTATTCGCCGTGCCGCTCGGGCGGAGACCGTTGTTATCACGGAACCTCCAGCGGGGCAACCGTGCAAAAAGGCGTGGCGGGCATGAAATACGATTGGTACTTGAGCATGGGCGGGCAACAACTCTTCATCCCCGGCTACGGCTTCGCAACCGTGGCAGATGTCTGTGGAGGTTGTATCGGCAAGCCATGGATCGACGTTGCCTACAGTGACAACGATTTTATGCCATGGAGTTCGTGGGTGACCGTATATTTCCTCACGCCCGTACCCCCAAATATTATTTATGTGTTGGAATAATTTGTGAACCGCCCGCAGAAAACCGCCTTAATGCTGTTATTCATTATCGCCATCTTGTTATCAAGCGCGGTGTATTCGCTCTACACCAAGAAATGGAGCGCCCCGCTCGGACCTTCGTTGCAGTTACCGACGTGGACTCCCTTCGCGCTCCCCGCCACGTGGACTCCAGATCTCCGCGCGACGAAAACGCCACTCTCCGCCATTACAGTTGATTCAGCCAATTCAGCCGCCACCCAGCCCGCGCAGTGTAGTGAAACGCCGATCATGCACATTCTTCTTATCGGCAGTGACGCCCGCGCCGACTCGTACAACTACGGGCTTGCCGATGTGATCCGCCTTGCGCGTGTAGACTTCGTGAACGAAACTGTCACCATCCTCGAATTTCCGCGCGATTTGTGGGTGGAGATCCCCGACATTGCCGACAATCTCGACGGGCAGACACATGAAAAATTAAATCAAGCGTACCTCTACGGGAATCCAGGCTTTAAATACACAAACGATCCCGCGCAAGGACCCGGTCTGCTTGCCCGCACGCTGGCGCTCAACTTCGGCGCGCGCATCGATCACTACGCGGCGATCAACATGAAAACGTTTGTCAATATCGTAAATGCGGTCGGCGGCATCGACGTCTACCTGCCCGAACCTGTGGACGGGCGAACCGGGGAAGACTTGAGCGATCGGCTGGTCTTCCCCGCCGGGCAACTTCACTTGATGGGCGACCGCGCTCTCACGCTGGCTCGCATCCGCATCGAGGGAGGGTTCGCCCGCGCAGAGAATCAAAACCGCGTGCTATGCGCGTTGCGCGACCAACTGACCAGCCCGGAAGTTATAAAGGATATTCCAGAATTGGTACAAGCCTTCAGGGATAACATCCAGACCGATCTCAGCCCGGCGCAGATCAGCGACCTGGCTTGCCTCGGCGCGCAAATCCAAACGAGCAACATTCGCTTCGTGGGTTTCCCTCAAACCCTTTTCGTGCAAACGCGCGAGTTCGACCCGGTCTTCGGCAAGAACATTTCGATCCTCAAAACGGATTTTGAGATCCTGCGCGAATATGTCCATCAGTTCAACGAAGGCGCCTGGCAAACTGCCAGCGTGTCCGCCGAAGCCTCGAGCGAGGAGGTGCCGTTTTGCCCATGAACATTCCTCCGCTCAATGTTTCCGCCGTTTTGAAGCGATTTGGGCTTCGCGCGAATAAATCGCTCGGACAAAATTTCCTGCAAGACCCGCGCGCCCTCGAACTCATCGCGCAAACGGCAGAAATTCAACCGACCGACACGGTGTTGGAAGTCGGTCCCGGTCTGGGTAGCCTGACGCGCCACCTCGCCGCATCTGCCCGGGAAGTGGTAGCGGTCGAACTGGACGAGCGATTGCTTCGCCCGCTTGAAGAGATCACCGCCCCCCATCGAAATATCCGCGTGGTACATGGGAACATTCTTGACATCGCGCCCGACGAGTTGGTCCACCAACCCGAATATCTTGTGGTGGCAAATATCCCCTACTACATCACCTCAGCGATCATCCGTCACTTGCTGGAAAGCAAAAACAAGCCGCGCAGGATCGTGCTTACCATTCAAAAAGAAGTGGCAGAACGGATTTGCGCCCAGCCGGGCGATCTGAGTCTGTTGGCATTAAGCGTGCAGGTTTACGGAATCCCCCGCCTTGCGGCAAAAATTCCCTCCAGCGCGTTCTTTCCCGCGCCAGGCGTTGATTCAGCTATATTGACGGTGGAGATTTACCCGACCCCGTACATCGAAGAACCATCGCTCGGTCTATTTTTCAAGCTGAGCAAGGCGGGCTTCGCTCAAAAACGAAAAACGTTGCGAAACTCTCTATCCGCGGGGTTGCGCAAATCCACCACAGAGATCGTCGAACTCCTCAACCGAGCCGGCATCGACCCAATGCGCCGGGCGGAAACTCTGAGCCTGGACGAATGGCGAACACTTTGCGCGCTATATGGAAAACACAAAGCGGAGCGATAAGGGCTCCGCTTTGGCTATGAACATAAAGAACTTTACAAGATCACTGGCTCCTGCTGAGCAATTCCTTCTTCAACTGTTCCACCGAGGAATATTTGCCAAAAACAGCGGGCACTTCACTGACGCGAATTGCTAATCGGTTTTTGCTTTTCGAAGCCTGCTCGCGGTCATTGAGCGGATAGAAATAATCGAGGGATTGTTGCAATCTGGAGTTGATCTTCTCCTGGAACGCAACGCGAGTCTCCGGCGAAAGCACAACAACAAAATCAGAGGGGCTAATATGCCCAAGGAAATCGTCAGCGGAACCTGTTTCTTTCAAAGCGTTCGAGATCATCAGGCTGATGGCGCGCAACACATCGTCGGACGCGACAAATCCATACGCTTCCCTGAAAACCTGTAAATTGGCGATGGAAATATGCAAGAGCGATAGCCCGGACTTGTGCACCACATCGGACAACTTTTCATCCACAAGGGCGCCTTCGGGTAGACCGCTCACAGGGTTCGTCAGCGACGCCTGACTCACGCGCTTAAGAGAATTTCGCACGCGCAGGCGCAGTTCCTGCACATCGAACGGCTTGGTGATATAATCGTCCGCGCCGACCTCGAGACCTTGCAAGATGTCGGAACGGTCGCGCTTTTCAGTCAGGAAAATAATGGGGATTTCATTGGTACGGCGGTCTTCGCGCACCCGGCGGGCAACTTCAAAGCCGTCGATATCCGGCAGACGAATATCGAGGATAATCAAATTTGGCAGTACCGTTTGCGCGGCGCGCACGCCGTCCTCCCCCCAATTGACGGTAAAGACTTCATAGCCTTGAACGCGAAAATAGGCGTTCAACATTTCGGCAATATCGAGATCATCCTCGACGATAAGGATCTTCGATTTGGCTTCAGCCACAACGCCCCCGATCAGGCAATCGGTTCTTTTTGAATGACGAACTCGCAAACGGCATCGCCAACGGCAACACACTTCGACTCGTTGACGCGAAACTCATTGCCGCCGGACACCCACTTGAGCGCTTCCTGTAATAAACCTGTGGCAAGGTAACACACCGGCTTATCCGCGTTCTTGCGCCCCCAACAACACGGGCATTTATGGATGGTGTAAATGAATTCGGTATCTTTTTCTTCCACCGTGCTGTGCTGGTCGCTTAACTGCGAGAAGATCTTCGCCACCGCCGGAATGCCGATCTTTAATTTGGCTTGCAGTGGAAGCACCACAAAAGCAAGGTCTGCCGCGCCGGCGAGAGCGCCAAAGTTTTTCAACGCGTCTGAAAAGGTGGCGCGACCGGCGCGCAGCGCCAGCCCACGCCCGCCGCGCGGACCGTACATATCCTCCAACGCGCTGCCGATGGCGGAGAGTTCGCCGAAATCGAATCCCTTATCCAGGTTATCGGCAGGGTAATTGTCGATGTAGTTATTCATACCCGCGAGGTTGAGGATGGCGTTCAGGCCATTCTTGCCCATCACTTCCTCGAGCGACTTGATCGTGATCAAACCAAATTTATTGGGGTAATATAGACCGGCTTTTTGAACAGGGCTCATTAGATTCTCCGATTAGATCAGTTTCGCAAGATCTTCCGCGGCGCGACGCATATCCAGAAAGATCAAGCCCAACTTAGCCTGCTCGCGCGCCAAGGCGGTCAGCACAGCCTCTTGCCCCACCGACATCAATAGCACATAACCTTTTTCGCCTTTGATATACACTTGCTCGAGCGAACCGCGACCCAATTCGGTGGCGATCCGCTCGCCGAGCGAAAGCATGGCGGCAGACATGGCAGAAACGCGGTCTTCTTCCACGCCTTGAGGCAGGGCAGAGGCAATGCTCAAACCATCAACGCTAACAACCGCCGACGCTTCAATGTCCGGCGACGATGCTTGCAATTCACGAAGACGATCCACCATTTGTTGAGTGCGAGATTTGGACAAGACAGCCCTCCAAGGGCGCCAACCTGCTTGATGCAGATAGGGGCGATTCAAACTTACAGATATTTTAGATTACGGGGTAAAAAGTGTCAAGCCAGCCGCTTCAAACTCATGCAAATTTACAGAAGTGCAAACATTCAAATGCTATAATTTCCAAAGACTACTATGAAAAAAATTTCCTCTCTTGTCTTTGCCCTGGCGGTTTTGATCAGCGCCAACATGCAACGCCCCGTGTCTGCGCACACAGAATCTGAAAGCGAAAGCGGAGCAGTGTTATGCGCGCCGGATGTCTACCTCGTTGACCCCGGTGATTGCCTGCCCCTCGGACCATCCAACTACCTCGCGGAACTTTCACAACTGGGGTTGACGATTCCTCCGCGCCCGCTCGCATCGAAACACCCGGACCTCAGCCTGACCCAACTCCCCTACTTCTACTTCCACCTCGACAACGATCTTGTTCCGATCCTGAACGGACCTGCCGGCGCTGAAACCGGCAACGCCTATATGCCGGGCTTTGTGTACGTCAGTTATGTGGATCGCGTGGATACCGGGCATGGAATTTACTACATGCTCCAGGATGGCAGTTGGATACGGGGAAAAGGGTCGCGCGTTTCTGAAATCTCCTCGTACCAGGGGCTTGAGTTCACAGCCACTCCCAAGCGACCCTTCGGCTGGGCGTTTGAATATATTCCAATCAAACAAGCGCCGGGGTACAGCGCTCCTGAAACAGGAAATTTCATCAACCCGTTCGCAGAACTGATACAGGTTTATCAAACTCAAAATGTAGATGGCGTGGACTGGAACATGATCGGACCAAATCAATGGGTGGAGGCGCGTAAGGTGGCTATCGTCACTCCCAACACCAGCCCGCCCGCAGGCGTGACGACCGGTCGTTGGATAGACGTAGACCTTGCCGAGCAAACCCTTGCCGTATACGACAATTTTGAAATTGTATTCGCCACCGTCATTGCCAGCGGGCTTGAACCCTTCTGGACGCGCCCCGGTACGTTTCAGATCTATTTGAAAAAAGAAACCGAAAACATGCGCAACAACGACCCGACCGATTTTTACTACCTCGATAATGTGCCCTGGACAATGTATTTCGATAAAGCGCGCGCTCTGCATGGCGCATACTGGCGCACGCGCTTCGGCTACCCTCAATCGCATGGATGCGTAAACCTCTCCGTCGGCGATGCGCATTGGTTATATAACTGGGCAAACGAAGGCGATTGGGTATATGTTCACGACCCATCGGGATTAACTCCCACAGATCCCGCGTTATATCACGACTGGGCATATTGACACTTCATTATTCTGCATGGTAAACTCTCGCCCGCTGTTAGATTGGTCTCGTGGTGTAGCGGCCTAACATGCGGCCCTGTCAAGGCCGAGATCGCGGGTTCGAATCCCGTCGGGACCGCCAAGAATATAAAAGAACCGACCACCAGGTCGGTTCTTTTGTTTCCAAAATTCACATCAGGCGCGCTAGACATGGTCAATACTTTGTTTGACCGACCCCCTGTTAGACCTTCGGTCCCGCCTCAGTCACTTCCTTCGGCGTTTCACCCGCATACTTAGCAAAGTTATCAATGAATTTTTGAGCGAGTTGTTTGTACTTCGCCTCATGTTCCGATCGATCTTTCCACGAGGAAGCGGGGTCGAGAACTTCGGCTGGGACTTCGGGACAAGTGGTAGGAACCTCGTATCCGAAGACCGGGTCGCGGCGGTACTCCACCCCGTCAAGTTTGTCCGTCAAAGCCGCATTCAACAACGCGCGCGTGTGTTTGATCGAAATACGCTTGCCCACGCCATACGGCCCGCCCACCCAGCCGGTATTCACCAGCCAACATTTCACATGATGCTTTTCGATCTTTTGCCGCAACAACTCCGCGTATTTCGATGGATGATGGACAAGAAACGGCGCGCCGAAACAAGCGGAAAATGTGGCAACCGGCTCTTTCCCCAAGCCCGCTTCGGTCCCTGCCAGTTTGGCTGTGTACCCGGAAATAAACTGGTACAACGCCTGATCCACCGACAACCGCGCAATCGGCGGCATGACACCGGTCGCATCCGCGGTGAGGAAAATGATATTTTTTGGATGCCCGGCTTTCTTTTCAGGAACGGCATTTTCAATGAACGTCAACGGGTACGAAGAGCGCGTATTTTCGGTGAGAGACGAATCGTTGAGGTCAATCGCCCGGGTAGCCGGGTCAAACACCACGTTCTCCAGAATCGTCCCAAACATGTGGGTGGTCGCGTAAATTTCCGGCTCGGCTGACTGCGAGAGTCCGATCACTTTGGCGTAGCAACCGCCTTCGTAATTAAAAACACCGTCATCACTCCAGCCATGCTCGTCGTCTCCAATAAGCCGTCGCGTTGGATCGGCAGAGAGGGTCGTTTTGCCAGTGCCGCTCAAACCAAAGAATAACGCCACATCATTTGGATCGTCCGGGTCTACGTTCGCCGAGCAGTGCATAGACATCACGCCACGCAACGGCAAGAGGTAGTTCATCAGCGTGAAGATCGACTTTTTCATTTCGCCGGCATAGCGCGTGTTGCCGATGATCGCCAGTTTGCGCTCGAGATTCAACAGGACAAAAGTCTCGGAGCGCGTTCCATCGCTTGCCGGATCTGCTTTGAAACTCGGCACATCAAGGATGGTGAAGCCAGGCATAAAGTTTTTGATCTCGTCTGAAGTTTCAGGCAGGATGAACATGTTCCGAATGAAAATACTGTGCCACGCCTCCTCCGTCACAAAGCGGACGTTCAAACGATACTTCGGGTCGGCGCCGGCGTACACATCTTGCACGAATACATCGCGCCCTTTTAGGTATTCGGTCATACGGTTATACAGCGCGTCGAATTTCGCGCCCTCAAATGGACGGTTACCGCCCCACCAAACGATCTTTTCCGAATCAACATGCTTCACCACGAACTTATCGTTGGCGGACCTGCCCGTGTGCTGACCGGTATGGGCGACGAAGGGTCCGCCCTCCGTCGTTGCGCCTTCGCCGCGAAAAACCGCCTCCTCGTACAGCCCTTCGGTGGGCAGGTTCCAGTAGGCGGTTCGTAAGCCGTCGATGCCGTGATTAGACAAATCGTAGTCTGCGCGACGGGTCAATGCCGAGTTTTCGGCTGGAGTTGTTCCGTTTCGTGAGTTGCTCATTAAGTCACCTCGTAAAGAAAGGGTAAATTGGGGGAAGTGAAGGGAGCGCCTTCACGTTAATGATAACACCGTCCCGGCGCCGGGGAATTGAGTTTCTTCCTATCAAAACCTGTCAAACTACTGACAGGCGATCGACCCCGGCTGTGGGTCTGTTCCCTGCGACCAGATGCGCTCAAACTCCCGCATATACAAGGAAGCGATGTCGGGGTTGTCGAGGATGATCACGTTCTCGTCGTTGCTTTCCTCGGCGCTCGTGGAAAAATTCAACGAGCCGGTGATCACAAAGCGTTCGTCTACGATAATAACTTTATTGTGCATGAAATTCGGGTTGCCGTCGCGCCGAACCGCGATGCCCGCGCAAGTCAGCGTATCAAACTCCGACGCGTCGGTGTCGCTTCCGACGTTTTCATACACGCCTGCCACGCTCACCCCGTTGCGGGCGCGTTCGATCATGGCATTGGCAAGCGGGAAGTCGGTAAAGCTAAAGGCTAAGAAACGAACGCTCGATTGCGCAAAATTCACAATGGGGATGATCGCCTGCTCCAGCGCACCATCCTCCGAAGTGAAGACCACCCAAATCTGCGTCCCGTTCACATTAACCGATTGCTCGCTCAACTGCGAGGGCGATTTGGGGCCAAATTGCCCATCCCACATCTCTTGAAATTCGCGCTCGTAGATCGCCGCCACGGCGGGCGAATGGATCACCACCACGTTATTTTCCTGCTTGAAGATTCCGTTTTGCGTGAGGTTGGTCGAACCAGTCCACACGGTTTGATAATCGAAGATGATGAATTTGTTGTGCATCAACGCCGAACGGTTGTCGGCGCGTACTTCGATCCCGCTGTTCTGCAATACCGCGAATTGACCGCGACCCGGTTCTTCGTCTGCATCCAGCCCGTGCTCATCGTCGGTCACCCAGCGCACATCCAATCCGCGCTGACGGGCGGCGATCAAGGCTTCGGCAACAGGCGTGAGGTCAAACTCGAAGGCGGCGATGTGAATGGCATTCTGCGCGGCGTTGATCTTTTGGATCAGCGCGCCCTCGATGGAATTTTGCCACTGCGCCGGGTCGTTGATATTGGAACGATCGGTAAAATAAACTTCCCACCACAAGCCGCTTTGGGGTTGCGCGGTTGCCGGAGGGGCGATCAAGGTGTCCACTGGCGGGGCAAATTCACTTGGCGATTGAGGCGGGAATCCCGTCGCAGTCTCTGCGCCGGGTAAGGGAACGTTCCCGGCGTCGTAGCCGGTCAGGGTGGTGATGAATCCGATGATGACGATCAGGATTAACCCGAGGAGTGTTCCCAGTGTGTTTCGTTGTGATGTCCTTCGCCGATTCGACATGAATGCCTATTTCGGGAGGCTCAGCAATTCTTTTAAGTTCAAGATCAGTTGGTGGGGTGTGATCGCCTCGTCGTCAACGAGGCTCAGCAGTTTCCCCAAATCAACGGGAACGTCTTTGCCGCGCAGAGTCTTCCAGTGTTCGGACATTTTATTTTTCAAGTCCGGGCGGCTTGCGGCATCGTACTTCCCTGCCGCCCAATTACCCGCGCCGCGCAGAAATTGACGCAGGGCTTTCATGCGCGGTTCCATAGCTTGCTCGGCGGTTGTATCGTCCATGCCATTGGTGTCTTGCGCGATCTGCGCGGCAAGTTCGATGCCCCAATTCATCAACTCGGTGGCGGGAGCTGTCTCCAGCATGTCAAGCATCGACACGTTGCCGGTCACCACTTTTTTTGCGATTTCCACGCGGGTTTTGATATCGGTCACGCTGACTCCAGCGCGAAAAAATCTTGAGGGTTGCCCAGCGGGAATCGTTGCGCGGCGGGATCGATCCTCTTGACCAGCCCCAGTAAGACATCCCCGCTTCCCGCCTCGACGTATACCTGTATGCCGCTCCCCATCAGCGCCCGCGCCGATTCGGTCCAACGCACGCGCGATTGCATTTGCGCTTTGAGGTCTGCGCGCAATTCGTCGGCAGTGGTCATTGGCTTGGCGTGGACGTTTCCGATCACGGGGATCTTGGGGTCGGTGATCGCGCTGGCGTCAACTGCGGCGTTCCACTCGGTTTGAATCGAATCCATCAACGGCGAGTGCGCGGCGATGCTCACTGCCAGCGCAACCGCTCGTTTCGCGCCGGCGGCTTTTGCCCCAGCCATGGCTCGCTCCAACGCGGGCTTGTGACCGGAGATCACCACCTGCCCCGGACAATTATCGTTGGCAACTTGCGCAATCTCACCGGCAACACTGGCTTCGGCGCAAACTTTTTCCAGCGTTGGAATATCCACGCCAAGGATTGCCGCCATGCCGCCTGGGTTCACTTCCCCGGCGCGCTTCATCAATTCGCCGCGCGTACGGACGAGTTGTAGCCCGGCGCCAAAAGGTAACGCCTCGGAGGCGGTCAGCGCGGATAGCTCACCGAGAGAATGTCCCGCCAGTGCAGCAGGTTGAAAGTAAGGGTGAAGATGCGCGAAGGTCATCCATGCGGCTATGGAGTGAAGGTACAATGCCGGCTGTGTGTTGACCGTCTCGTCCAGTTGCTCTTTCGGTCCGTCCCACATCAATTGCGACAGGGAGAACCCGAAGAGCGCGTCGGCTTCGTCGAAGAATTGGCGGGCGATAGGGTATTGCGCGGCGAGGTCTTTGCCCATGCCCACAGATTGGGAGCCTTGACCGGGGAATAGAAATGCAGTGGTTTGAGAATCGAGTTTCATAGGGCTTAAAACACAAACGGGTCGTGATGGTCACGACCCGCCGGTGGTTTACTCGGACTTTTTCTTTTCTTTCTTGACTTCGACAACTTCACGCCCTTCGTAAAACCCGCAGTTCGGGCAGACCGTGTGCGGCAGGCGCAGGGAACCGCAATTCGCGCAGGAGGTGAGGTTGCGGGGTTGCAAGGCATCGTGGGCGCGGCGCATGTTTCGGCGGCTTTTCGAATGCTTGCGTTTTGGATGTGGAGGCATTGGTCTTTCTCCTTGATAAATTCAGTAGCGCCGGCTTGAGCCGGCGCTACGGTTTTGACGACAGCGGGCAGATTATAGCGGGTGGGGATAGGCGCGTCAAGGATGGGAATAGGGCTTGTGTTTGATATCGCGCGCGAATACGAAAGCCGTTTGTAAGGGGTTTCATTCGCCTGCAAAACGCATCCGAGCAAAAGTTCATCGTATAATTCAAGCGTGGTGGAACCCATGCAACCCAATCACACAAGGAGTTGGACACAATGTCGACAACGCTTATCGCAATCATAATCATCGCGATCGTAATGGCGGTCATCGGAATCTCCATGAACAGATCGCGCGCCCGCCGCGAACGCAATTTTCGCGGAGGCGAGGACAGCCTCAATACTTCCGAGAAGCGCGGCGAGAAATAATAGGGCAATCGCATTTGGATTTTTTGTCCGCTAATCCTTGCGAATTCGCGCTAATCTTTCTCGGAAAAATTCGCGCAGATTGGAGAGAATAGCGGATTCGAAGGCAAAACACCGTGTTTTGAGCCTCGAGATTTTCTAATGCGATTGCCCTACGAGAAATAACAAGCCGCGAAGAACTCCATAGTAAAATCAAGGCATGGAGTTTCAGATCGCAGTCGCCAAAGTCAATAAATATGCCACATCTGAAAGCGGGGACACGCTGGAAGTTGTTGAACGCCCCAATGGAGGGTTGTCGATTGTGCTTGCCGACGGGCAGACTTCCGGGCGCGGCGCCAAAGCGGTTTCACAAATGGTTGTCCGCAAAGTGATCGGCTTGCTCGCCGAAGGCGTCCGCGATGGCGCGGCGGCGCGCGCGGCATCCGACGCGCTCTTCACCGACAAACAAGGGAAGGTCATCAGCACGCTCAACATCGCCTCGCTCGACCTGCACAGCCGCACCATCGTCCTCACCCGCAACAACCCATCCCCTCTTTATATTTGTCGCGGCGAATCGATCGACCGCTTCGACGCGGAAAGCACTCCCTTGGGAGCCTCGCGCGACGCGCGCCCGCTCATCACCGAATTACCCATCGAGGTGGGGCTGACCATCGTAATGTATACCGACGGGCTGACTCACGCCGGCGAACGGCGAGGCACTCCAATGGAAGTCGGCGAAGCGATTCGGTCTGTGCTGGAAGATCAAGATCCCAGCCCCCAATCGCTGGCCGATTCGCTTTTGGCGCATGCGGTCCGGTTGGATGACGACCGCCCGGCAGACGATATCAGCGTGGTGGTGGTGAAATTTTCATCGAACACCGGGGATAACGTTCGCCGCATGACGGTTCGACTGCCGATCCACGGAATTGCCGCATGAACCCTCTACCGTGTTGGGGATACAGTTGCAGCGCAACCGCGAGCGAACAAACCCCGGGAAGTTATTAATGTACTCTCTACCGTACATCTGCACCGCTAAGTGTCGCCATGTCGCCATGCGACACCTGCAAAGAACGCAAAGAAAACCTTTTTAACTTGGCGGACTTAGCGTGCTTTGTGGTAAAAGTCTTCTCATGTATGGTAGAGAATTAATGTACCAGCCCTTAGCGGTTCAACTGTGTCATGCGCGCAGTCGCCAACGCATGAAAAAGTTCAGCCAATAGTGAAATAAAAATGGAGCCTCCGAGTAAGCCCCCGGTGATCGGTGTTGTTGGTCCGTGCGGTTCGGGCAAATCCACCTTGATCGCCGGGCTTGAGAAACACGGCTTTACCTGCCGGCACATCGCGCAGGAACATTCCTACGCGCAAGCCATGTGGCAGATCATCGCCAAACCGGATATTCTCATCTACCTCCACGCTTCATTTGAAACCAGCACGGCGCGACGAAAACTCGACTGGCTCGAAAAAGATCACACCGAGCAACTCCGCCGCCTGACCCATGCGCGCGAACACGCCAGCCTGCTCATCGAAACCGATGAGATGACGCCGCAAGAAATTTTGAACACAGTTTTGGATTTCCTCCACAGGACGCCTTCATGAAACTCCGCATCGCTTCTCTCCTCCTGTTCGGCCTGTTCGCGCTTTCCTGCGCATTTCTCCAGCCCACGCCGCCCCCCACACCCGAAGTTTCCCCAACTCCTGATCTGCTAGACACGGCATGGGACGATCGCTCCATCTTCAAAGATGGATTAGTCCCATCCGCTCAACGAGCGCTGGACGAAATGGACGGCGCAACGGTTTATCACATCGAATTGGAGATTGCCGACACCCTCTCCCACGTGAACGGTTCGGAGGAAGCGCGCTACACCAATACAGAAAGCGAACCGTTAACCGAAGCGCGCTTTAGGCTGTTCCCAAACATCCTTGGCGGCAAGATGGAGATAGCCAATCTACTTGTGAATGACGCAACCGCAACGCCGCGCTACGACCTGCGCAACAGTTTGATGATCGTCCCGTTCTCCGCGCCGCTTGCGCCGGGTGAAAGCGTTGTAATCAGCATGGATTTCACGGTGGAAGTTCCCCGCACAGTAGAGCTGAACTACGGTGTGCTCGCCTACGATCAGGATGTGCTTGCCCTCGCCCATGCTTACCCAATGGTTTCCGTGTTCGATGACGAGGGGTGGAATGCTGAAATCCCGCCACAAGAAGGCGATGTGACCTACGCCGACGCGTCTTTTTTCATCGTTAAAGTTACCGCGCCAAAAGGCGTGACGGTGGTCACGTCCGGGCGGCGAGTCGGCTTCACGGAGGCTGAGCAAACGCACTCGGTGATCGTTGCGAGCGGTCCCGCGCGCGATTTCTATCTAGCGGCGAGTCCGACGTATGTGGAAACCTCCATCAACGCGGGAGGCGTCCTCATCCGCAGTTACACAACGGCAGAGTTTAGCGAAGGTTCGCAATCTCTGGTTGAAACAGCCGCGCGGGCGATCGAAGTTTTCAGCGAACGCTACGCGCCCTACCCCTACACCGAACTTGATTTTGTCTCGACCCCAACGCTGGCGTTAGGCATCGAGTACCCGGGCATGATCGCCATCACCTCCTGGATCTACGATACGCAAAACGGCGCCGCCAACGAATACCTCGAGGCGACGGTCGCGCACGAGGTGGGGCACCAATGGTTTTACAATCTCGTTGGAGACGATCAATTGGACGACCCCTGGCTGGATGAGTCGTTGACCCAATTCATCACCTTGCAATATTTTATCGACACGTATGGCGTCGCTGGCAGTGAGGGATTCAAGAGTTCGCTCGAATTCCGCTGGGATATGATCGCGCGCGAAACTATCCCGATCGGGTTGCCCGTCAATCAATACGATGGGGCAACCTACAGCGGAATTGTCTATGGTCGCGGACCTTTGTTCTTCATTGCGCTGAGAGATATGATGGGCGAGTCGGCTTTCGACTCATTCTTGAAAGAATATACCCAATCGCTCGCATGGAAGATTTCCACCCCGGAAACACTCCAAACGATGGCGGAGAAAAACTGCGCCTGCGAGCTGGACGATATTTTCAACGAATGGGTGTATCCATAGGCGGATGGTAGTATAATAACCGCCGCGTGGCGACCAAGCCTTAGACGGCGAGTGCGCCACATTTTTATGGATGGAGAGAACACCCGCATGCTTCGTAACTTAACCAACAGGCTTTTACTCATCGGACTTGTGCTTATGCTCGCGCTCTGGGTAGACACAAATGAAAATGTCCAGATTCCCAATCCTTTTAAAGACGACGGCTCCCCCCTGTTTCAAATCGACGTGAAACCCCGGCTCGGTCTCGACTTGCAAGGCGGCTTGCAGGTTCTGCTCGAAGCCGATATTGCCGACGATGTGAAAGTGTCGCGCGAGGAAATGGAAACTGCTCGCAATATCGTTGAAAACCGAACCAACGCCCTGGGCGTCAGCGAGAACGTTATCCAATTGGCGGGCGAACGGCGCATCGTGGGTGAATTCCCCGGCGCGGAAGATACCGACGCAATCCTCGATATTATTCAACAAACGGGCTTGCTCGAGTTTGTAGACACCGGGAGCTACGCTCCCCCGGAAGGCAGTACTCTGCAAACCGATTTTGTCCCCGGCGCATCCACCCCGCAAACTCCCGCAGATGGCGCGACGGTCTTCCACACGATCATGACCGGCAAAGTGTTGCAGGGCGTGAATGTGGGCGTCACCCAAACGGGCGAACCGGCGATCGATTTCGTTCTTAATTCGGAAGGAGCCGCCCTATTTGCCGAACACACAGCGGCGAATATCGGTAAATATCTCACGATCGTCCTCGATAAACAGGTGATTAGCGCGCCGATCATTCAAAATGCGATTACAGGGGGCCAGGGTTCGATCAGCGGCAGTTTCACGCCGGAATCGGCGAATGCGCTGGCGGTGCAGTTGCGCTATGGCTCCCTCCCTATCCCGTTGAAAGTTGTCGAAACGCGAATCATCGGTCCCACCCTTGGCGAAGACTCGCTCCAGAAAAGCCTCGTAGCTGGGCTGATCGGCTTCCTCATCGTTGCCCTCTTCATGATCATTTACTATCGCCTGCCCGGCCTCGCGGCGGTTTTGTCCATTTTGGCATACGCCGCCATTTTGTACGCTGTCTTTAAATTGATCGGCGTCACCCTCACTCTGCCCGGTATCGCCGGCATCATGTTAAGCACTGGTTCGGCTTTGGATGCGAACATCCTGATCTTCGAACGGTTGAAAGAAGAACTCCGCTCCGGCAGAAGCCTGCGGCAAGCGTTCGACCAGGCATGGAAGCGCGCCTGGCCCTCCATCCGCGATTCAAACGTTGCCGCCCTCATCACAGCAGTCATCCTGTTCTGGTTCGGGAGTTCCTTCGGCGCCACGATCGTCAAGGGTTTCTCCTTCACGCTTGCCATCGGCGTGATCATCAGTTTGTTCTCGTCGCTTTATATCACCCAATCTTTTCTGGCGCTTCTATTCAACATCGTCAAACCGACAAACTACGAACGCTCGATGGGCATCTAGGATTTCCTCATGAATATTCTCGGCAAACGCTACATTCTTTTCGGCTTTTCTCTCTTGATCATCATCCCCGGCTTGGTCATCATGTTCACCCGCGGGATTCCTCTTTCCATCGACTTCAAAGGCGGGAGCCTGCTCGAAGTGAAATTCGACGCCGCGCAACCGGCGCCGGGCGAAATCCTTGAAGTCTACGAAACTTCGGGAATCAAAGACTCGCAAGTGCAAACTAGCGACACCGGCAGTTTTATCATTCGATCCGAGTTTATGCAGAACGAAACCCGCGACGCCGCGCTCACCGCGCTCACAGCCAGGTTTGGAAAACTCGAAATCGTTCGCTTCGACAGCGTAGGACCGAGCATCGGCGAGCAGGTCACATCGCGCGGAACGCTCGCAGTCATCGTATCTTCGCTACTCGTGGTGCTCTTCATCGCATGGTCCTTCCGAGGCGTGCAAAACGCCTTCCGCTATGGGATCTGCGCCATCCTTGCCATGATCCATGATGTGGCGATCATCTTTGCCATCACCGCCTACGGCAGTCTGCTGTTCGGCTGGGAGATCGACGCGCTCTTCCTCACCGCCTTGCTAACCGTGATCGGCTTTTCCATGCAAGACACCATCGTGGTGTTCGACCGCATCCGTGAAAATATGAGCATTTACCGCCGACTCGATTTCGAGACCCTCGTCAACCACTCCATCGTGCAAACCCTGCAACGCTCCATCAACACCCAGTTGATGACCGTCGAATTCCTACTGCTGGCGCTTATCATGTTCGGCGGCGCCACCCTTCAAGAATTTGCGTCAATCTTGTTGATCGGGCTGATGAGCGGAACCTATTCATCCATCTTTATCGCCGCCCCCATCCTTGTTTTATGGGAAAACCGCGAATGGGAAAAGTGGTTCAAACCCAAAGCGCTCGCCAACTAGAACGAAATCAAAAACAAACCCACCCGAGATCAATCGTTCGAAGGTGGGCTTATTTTTTGGGCGGTAATTCACGAAAAAAAAACGCCGATCAAAGCAAAGATCAGCGTTTTCTGCGCCCGGGTAGGTTTGGGGCAAATTATATTTATCGCCTACGCAACCACACAAGGATATTTAACAGAAGAGAACGAAAAGTTGTCCGCCTCACGGTGAACATGGGTAGTGGGTAATCCCTCTCCTCATAGGACTTCAACCGCATTAGCAATCGGACAACATCCTGGTTTGGCTTGGTTCGATACATGGTCCGCGCGTGCTCTGGAATCATTGGATATGCATACCGCCTACAGGACGCCTGAACAATAAGGATGTTACAAAAAACATCCCGCCATAATCACAGGCGGGATTGTTAGACAAACAAACGCTTCATTCGCAGGGACGGTTGCCCCGCCAGTGGCTGGCTGACCTACCCCCCCAACTCCACCGCCAGCGTATCGTAATAGGTACCGGCGCCAAAGCCGTCGATGAGAATGTGGTCAAGCGGCTGTAATCTCGGCAACTCCCTGAGAAAAGCGATCATGTTCGACGCCGCGCTCACATTCCCAAAGTCGCTCAACAACCACGGCATCGGCAGGACGATCCCGTCGTTTTGCAGGTGTTTTTCCTTGAGCTTATTGATCTTGTAGTTGGCGTGGTGCACGATCGCCACAGCGAACGACTTTCCGGCAATACCCAACTCTTCCACCCGCGTCTGATACGCCGCGTACACATCGCGCACCACCTGCACACCCGTCCGCACGAACAACTTGACCATGCCCATCGGCCCAGCCATGGCAATAGAGGACCCATCGTGAGGCTCGTGCATCAAACCCGCCACACGGATATTATTTGCCGATGGTTCGGTCACATCCACATTGTACCCATCCGCTTTTTGTTTGGAATGGGGGTAATACATTTGCACTTGCAACACGCCGTCTTTGTCAAACGCCTCATGCGATTTACCGGCAAGAAACTTCATCGTCTTACCGGGGATGACGCCCACCACCCCGGCGGCATTCCCAAACAACTGTAGCGCGTTGGCGTCATGCGAAGAACCCACAAAGCGGCTCAGTCCCTCGATACCGCCGACCAACACCTTTTTCCCGTACAACGATTCGGCAATATTTTGATTCAATTGAAGGTTTTCCGGCAACGTTGGGTTCAACGCCAAATGGAGCGAACTGGTTGACCCATCGCACGCTTTATGGGTGGCGACCTTCAGGGCGCTCTCCGGAATCCCCGCGGCTTTTGAAATCTGATTAAGGTAATCCGGCGAAAGCGGCGCGCTCATGCCAATAAGCACACCGGCCACCTCGGAAGGATTCCAGTTGCACGCTTTGATCGCCTCGCTTAGAAATTTCGCTCCAACTTCGATCTCGAGTTGCGCGTGCTGTTCAGGCGTAAGATTGAGGGGAATGTGATGGCGACTGCGAAACCCCAGATCGGAGAGGTTCAACTTTTCGTCGATCGGCAGGGGGTGACCCAGCCGCTCTTCAATGAAAAAGTGAAGGTTGTCGTTGCTAAAACTTTCTCCCCAGGTTCCATAGACGCCGCCAATTCCAATCGACGGATTGCTGACCGGCTCCATTCCGAAGGGAATGCCAGCGCCTATTTCAATTACGCCTTTTGTAATATTTGGGCGGTCGTAAAACGATTCGGATTTTGTTACTTCAAGTGTCATCTCAAGGCTCCTTACTATCTATGTAGCGCAAACCCCTGTTGTACTCGAAAGTTTCGGGGTTTTGATTAATTCTTGCCAAGAAAAAAAGACCCTCATACGAGAGTCTCTTCTTTGTGCTGGGGAGCCTGGATTCGAACCAAGATACCATCCTCCAGAGGGATGTGTCCTGCCGTTGGACGACTCCCCAATTCAATTTTCCAGCGGGCGGTATTGTAGCATGGCGGGAAAGTTCGGGCAAGCCTTATTTGCGCGCGGTGCGCCGCGTGTTATCTTCCACATCGAGCATGATGAGCAGAACTTTTGACACAGCCTGCAAGCCGAAGAAGTAGAAGACGCCTGGGAGAAGTTGAGTTATGAGTGGAGAGAACATGTTCAATCCCATCAGGAAGCCCATGCCTTTGTCGCCCATCATGCCGTTAGTATATTGGGAAAGGAACAACAAGATTTGAAACGACCACGTCAACACATAGACCGTGAGCGTGACCCACGAGAGAATGTCTGCCCAGCGCGACAGTTTGAGAACTCCGTCACGGTCGAAGTACGCGCCGAGAAATTTTTCTTGCTTTTCGTTTGATTCAGTCATATCAGCCTCCAAGTGAGATTATAAGCGGATTTGATTCACAGTATTTTTTGTGTAGGGCGTGCGCCAAAGGCGTCTAACGCGCCAGTTTGCGTAAAAGCGACATGAATGTCGCGTTACGGAAACCTGCGGAACGTTTTACGCTTTGTTATAATTGCCAGACGCCGCAAGCGGGAAAAAAGTTTCCCAAGCCGAATCAGGCTGAACGTCGAAGTGAAGCGAGTATTTCATCCAAGAGAAGAGATCGAGAATGAGTCCCGAAGAATCTACACCCTCTGATTTTATCCGCGAAGCCGTCAAAGAAGATTTGAAAAACGGACGCTTCAACTACGTCCGCACGCGCCTGCCGCCTGAGCCGAACGGCTACCTGCACATCGGACACGTCAAGGCGTTTATGATTGATTATCTTGTCGCGAAGGAAAACGGCGGCGAGTTGGTGTTGCGGTTCGACGATACGAACCCGACCAAAGAAGAGACGGAGTTCGTGGAGGCGATTGAAGACGACGCGCGTTGGCTGGGCATCGAGTGGGCAAAGGTAACGTATGCGTCGGATTATTTTGACTTGCTGTACGAATGGGCGCAGAAACTTGTGTTGGCTGGCAAAGCATACGTGGACGATCAGACTCCCGAAGAGGTGAGCAAAAATCGCGGCACGCTGACCGAGGCTGGAAAAAATTCTCCGTTCCGCGAGCGCGACGCGGAAGAGAACATGGACTTGCTCGAACGCATGAAGAACGGCGAGTTCCCCGATGGCTCGCGGATTTTGCGCGCCAAAATTGACATGGCGCATCCGAACATCAACATGCGCGACCCTGCCATGTATCGCATCATCCACGCGCCGCATCACCGCACAGGCGACAAGTGGAAAATTTATCCGATGTACGATTGGTCGCATGGACAGAACGACTCGATGGAAGGCATTACCCACTCGTTGTGTTCGCTCGAATACGAAGATCATCGTCCGTTGTACGAGTGGTTCTTGGAACAACTCGATGTGTTCAAACCGCGTCAGATCGAGTTCGCGCGGCTCAACATGAATTACACCGTGATGAGCAAACGCAAACTTCGCCGCTTGGTCGAAGAGAATCATGTTTCAGGCTGGGACGATCCGCGTATGCCCACGTTGCGCGCGATGCGTCGGCGCGGATACACGGCAGAAGCCATTCTCGATTTCATTCGCCGCGTAGGTGTGGCAAAAAATTACAGCGTCAGCGATGTGTCGTTGCTTGAAGCGTGCGTGCGCGAAGACCTCAACAAGACTTCGCTTCGCCGCATGGCAGTGATTCGTCCACTGAAAGTGATTATTGATAATTACCCCGATGCTCTCGTCGAAGAGATGGACGCGGTCAACAACCCCGAAGACCCGAACGCTGGGACGCGCAAAGTCCCGTTCTCGAAAATCATTTACATCGAGCAGGATGACTTCCGCGAAACGCCGCCGCCGAAATATTATCGTCTGTTCCCTGGCAACGAAGTGAGATTGCGCTACGCATATTTCATCAAATGCACGCATGTTGTGAAGAACGACGCGGGCGAAGTGATCGAGGTCCACGCCACGTATGACCCGTCCACGCGCGGCGGCGACTCGCCCGATGGTCGCAAGGTGAAATCCACCATCCACTGGGTATCAGCCGTCCATGCGAAAGAAGCGGAAGTCCGCATGTACGACCGACTCTTCTCGAAGGAAAATCCCGAAGAAGGCGAAGAGGGATTCCTCAACTGTTTGAATCCGAACTCGCTTGAGATTCTCACGGGAAACGTGGAGCCGTCTCTCGCCGCGCCTGAGGCTGGTTCGCGCTATCAGTTCGAGCGGCTTGGATATTTCTGTGTGGATAAAGATTCAACGCCCGAAAAACCCGTGTTCAACTTGACGGTGAATTTGAAGGATGCGTGGGCGAAGATCGAGAAGAAGGGAAGTTGACAAGAAGGTTTTCCAACACAAACGCGCATTAGGATCAGAGGAGAAACTCATGGCTAGTTGGCTACAGCAAGCTTTTCAAGAAAACACCATCTTGTGGCTCTTTTTGTCATCAGTTGTTGGCGGCATCATTGGCGCTTCAACAAAATTCATCTTTGATGTTGTGCTACCTCAAAGGGTGCAACGAGGACGAGAAGCAATAATAGCCAAAAGAAAATATGCATCTCCGATTCTTCATACCGCAATAGCGTTACGAGACAGAGCTGAAAACATCATTAAAAACATACACGTAATCGAAGAAGAATCCTGGTTTCCTGCAAACGACAACACAGAAAAGTATTACTACATGAGCACTCTTTTTGTCGTGGGTCAGTTTTTTGGGTGGGTACAAATCTTAAGACAAACAATCGTGTTTCTAGATTTTACGACAACGACAGAAACGCAAAAATTTGAAGGATTTCTAACCATGATTGAAAATGGATTTACCAATCCATCGTTATTAACCCAGGCCAAGACTGGTATTCCTAAACACTCCAAAGATAAATGGATTCACAAATATCAACTCCAAGCAATAGCCGCGTCAATGATCGCACGCGATGATCATGAGTATCGAATCATAGACTACGCAACATTTTGCAAAATGTACACCAAGCACAGTGACAACGATTTCAAAGACTGGTTTTTTCATTTGAGCCAGTTGTTTTTAGGTTTGAAGGCTGATGATGAGAGACTTAAGCGTATTACAATAATCCATGCTATTCTAAATTCTTTTATCAGTTACGTTGATCCTAAACATTTACAAGCCGATATAGATCCATTCTACTGGGACAATCTTTCAGCTCAAGAAGTTCAGAAAATCAAGGGTATGATAGAAAGTGTCTAAATCAGGTCGATTCAAGATATTTTATGGGGGTTTCATCCTTGACAACACCTCCCCCTCTCATGTAAACTCCGAGCGCAATCAAATCCCAAAGAAAGGAGCGCACGACCGATGATGTTACGCACGAAAAACGATCCGATCCAAAACTTCATACCTTCTCGAAGTGCGCCCTGTGACCGCCCCTAGACGGTCTCTTCCTGTGTCCTCCCAGCCACGGTGCACCTCGCATCGTGGCTTTTTTGTTGCTACTTTCAGACAATGGACGATAGACCATAGACCATTTTCATCGTCCATTGTCCAGGGTCAATCGTCAACCCACAACTTGGCAACCTGAAACTTGAAACTTGGAACCTGAAACATGAATCTCTCCTTCTCCGCCTACTACCGCCTCCTCGCCTCTCACATCCGCCCCCAGCGTGGACGATTCACCTTGCTTGCCATTTTGTTATTCGGCAGTATCGGCTTGCGGATTTTCGCTCCTCAAATTATGCGAAAGTTTATTGATTCCGCATTGGCTGGCGAAGCATTGCAAACCCTCACATGGACCGCGCTCGCCTTCATCGGCATCGCGTTGATTCAACAAGTCGTTGCGATCGGAGTCACATGGCTGGGCGAAAACGTCGCATGGACAGCCACCAACGCCCTCCGCGCCGAACTCGCCGAACATGCCTTGCATCTCGACATGAAATTTCACAACGACCACACGCCTGGCGAACTCATCGAACGCATTGACGGCGACGTGACCGAACTGGCGACGTTCTTTTCGCAGTTTGCGTTGAACCTCATCGCCAACGGATTTCTCCTCGTTGGCATCCTCATTGCGTTGTTCATCGAAGATTGGCGCGCGGGGCTGGCGTTCACGGTCTATTCGTTCCTCACCATTTTCATCCTCGGCAAAGTGAAAGACATCGCCGTGCCTCATCAAAAAGCGCGGCGTGAAGCCGAAGCGCAATATTACGGCTTCATCGAGGAACAACTCTCAGGCACCGAAGACATCCGCTCCAGCGGCGCGGTCGGATTTTCCATCCGCGAATTGTTCCGTCATCAAGGCGAGATCCTCAAGCACAATCGCAAGTCGCATTTCAAAAGATGGATCATCGAAAACGCGATGGGGCTCGCCCTCACCCTCGGCACACTGCTCGCCATCGTCAGCGGTTACTGGCTGTTCACCGCGAGCGTCATCACCATCGGCACGGTCTATCTTTTCGTGCATTACATCAACCTGCTCGAAGAACCGTTCTGGGCGATGACTCACGAGATCGAAAGTTTTCAAACCATCGGCGCGTGTGTCGAGCGATTGACCGAGTTCAAGGCGTTCAAGCCTGAGACTCGCAACGAAGCGGGCTTGGATGTGGACTCGCATCCGATTCAGTTGACATTCGACGATGTGACGTTTTCCTACAATGGCGACGACGCCGTCCTCACACGCCTCTCTTTCGACCTTCGGGCTGGTTCTGTTTTGGGTCTGCTTGGTCGCACGGGAAGCGGAAAGACCACCATCGGACGGTTGATCTTCCGTTTGTATGACGTGAACAGCGGCGGCATAAAAATCAACAACGCCGACATCCGCGACCATCACCTCCACTCGCTTCGCCGCGACATCGCCATCGTGACTCAGGATGTGCAGTTATTCAAAGCCTCCGTCCGCGAAAACCTGACCTTCTTCGACCGCGCGATCTCCGATGAAAAAATCATCGCCACCCTCGAAGAACTCGAACTCGGCGACTGGTACGCGAGTCTGCCTCAAGGGTTGGACTCCGTCCTTGAAACGGGATCAAGGTCGCTGTCCGCGGGCGAAGCGCAATTGCTCGCCTTCACGCGCGTCTTCCTGAAAAATCCAGGCTTGGTGATCCTCGACGAAGCCTCCTCCCGCCTCGATCCCGCCACCGAAGTCAAACTGGAGAACGCGATTGACAAACTGCTGAAAGGTCGCACCGCCATCATCATCGCCCACAAACTCGACACCCTCCACCGCGCCGACAACGTGTTGATCCTCGAGAAAGGCAACATCCTCGAATACGGCGACCGCAAAGCGCTGGCATCCGATTCAACATCAAGGTTTTATCAGTTGCTCCAAACTGGAATGGAAGAAGTTCTGGCATAGACATCAACCTCAATTCTCTAATTCTCCAATTCTCTGATGTCTGCAACCAATCTCTAATCTCCAGTCTCTAGTCTCCAAAGGCTTTCAAAATGACCGAATCAACCCTCACCCAACAAGAACTCAACACCCCCTCCCTCCCCGCGTGGAAAGTTATCTGGGAGATGATTCGATTCCGCCCGTGGCTCGACTTCATTGACCTCCTCAGCGTGGGAGTCTTCCGCTTTTGTATGCAAGTCGCGCCCGCGCTCATCATCAAAGCCTTCTTCGACATGCTCACAGGCACAGCGACATTGACCTTCGGCATCTGGGGGATCGTCGCGTTCCTCGCGGCAACATGGCTCGGACGTGTCGTCGGCGGTTACGGCTTTTACTACGCCGACGTTCCCATCTTCTCCGAGATGAACACGCTGATAAGAAAAAATCTGCTCACGCACATCCTCAAACGACCAGGCGCGTCGCAACTCCCCGATTCCGCTGGCGAAGCCGTCAGCCGCTTCAAAACAGACGTGGATCAAATTCCGTTGTTCGTGATCCTCGTCAACGACATCCTCGTCGGCGTCGGCATCATCGCCTATTCGATTTACTTGATGGCGCAGATCAGCGTATCGGTCACGATCATGGCGTTGATTCCGCTCATCATCGTCGGCATCGTCGCCAACATCGCCACCAAACGGATCGAACATTATCGCGCCGCCTCGCGTCAAGCCGCGGGCAACGTCTCTGGATTCATCGGCGAATTTTTCGGCGCAGTGCAAGCCATCAAGGTCGCCAACGCCGAAAGAAACATCACGAAACATTTTCACAAGATCAACGACGAGCGCCGCGTGTTCGCCGTCCGCGAAAAATTATTCGACGACGTGCTCGGCTCGATCTATCGCAACACGTCCACGCTCGGCACGGGCGTCATCCTCATCCTCGTCGGTCAGACCATGCGCACGGGCAACTTCACCCTCGGCGATTTTTCGCTCTTCGTCTACCTCCTCAACAGCATGGGCGACCTCACCACCTTCGCGGGCATGTTGTGGGCGCGCTACAAACAACTCGAAGTCTCCGTCAAGCGGATGTATCGCCTCATGGAAAACGCGCCGTTGACCGCCCTCGTCGAACACAGCACAGTGGATTTTTCCGCGCCGTTGCCAGATGTGACGTACGCGACAAAAACCGCTTCAGACCGACTGGGCGAGCTGGTCGCAAGCCATTTGACTTATCACTACCCCTCTTCGACGAACGGCATCGAGAACGTTTCGCTGAAAATCAAGCGCGGCTCGTTGACGGTCATCACTGGTCGCATCGGTTCTGGCAAGACGACTCTGCTCCGCACATTGCTCGGACTCCTCCCCGCCGACTCTGGCTCCATCAAATGGAACGGAGACATCATCACAGACGCGGGCAACTTCTTTATCCCTCCGCGTTGTTCGTACACGGCACAAGTCCCGCGTTTGTTCAGCAACACCCTGCGAAATAATATTTTGCTCGGCATGAACAAAAGCGATGACGAAATCTACGAAGCGACAAAACTCGCCGTGATGGACCGCGACCTCGAACAACTCGACGACAATCTCGAAACGATGGTCGGCGCGCGCGGCGTCAAACTTTCTGGCGGACAAATGCAACGCACCGCCGCCGCACGCATGTTCATCCGCGAGCCCGAACTCGTCGTCTTCGACGACCTCTCCTCCGCCCTCGACGTGGAAACCGAACGTCAACTCTGGGAGCGCATCTTTGAATCAGGCAAAGAAATGACCTGCCTAGTCGTATCCCACCGCCGCCCGCTCCTCCGCCGCGCCGATCACATCATCGTGCTAAAAGACGGCAAAGTAGAATCCGAAGGCACGCTTGATGAATTACTAGTCACAAGCCAGGAAATGCGCGAGTTGTGGAAGTTGGAAGAAGCATAATGTCGTTGCGAGGAGGCTCGCGCTGAGCGGAGCGAGTGATAACGAGCGCAGACGAAGCGTAGCCGACGAAGCAACCCCTTCCCGCGAGGAGATTGCTTCGCCACGAAGAACAAAAGCGTGGCTCGCAACGACATGAAACATGAAACAACATTCAAATCCCGAAGGGATGCAACGATTGTAGAAAATCAAATACACGAGTCCAAATCCCGAAGGGATGCAACGATTATAGAAATCGAACACACGAATCCAAATCCCGAAGGGATGCAACGATTGTAGAAAATCAAATACACGAGTCCAAATCCCGAAGGGATGTAACGATTATAGAAATCACGCGCATGAATCCAAATCCCGAAGGGATGACATAGAATCGCGTGATCCATGACACCCCTTCGGGGTTGAACAATTCAACCGTTGCGCTCTATAATCATTTGACCCCTTCGGGGTCAAGCGCGTAGTGCGCTTCGTGTTCTTCGTGGTAAAAGGTTTTTATGAACACCTCAAATGAAATGATACGCAACGCACGAGAAAGATTCAACAAAGCGATTAAAACCAAAGACGCGGCGACGATTCGCATGCTGCTCGCGCCGACGTATCACATCGTCACAGGTCGCAGTGACCAATTTCACGGCGCGGACGAAGAGGCGGCGCGTTGGGCGTCTGTGTTCCAATCCGATCCGACGGCGATCTACGTCCGCACGACGCGCGAAATCACGGTCAACGAAGCGTGGGGCTTGGCGGAAGAACTTGGCAACTGGAAAGGCAGTTACACCATCGACGGGCAATTGGCGAACGCCTCAGGAGTGTATTCCGCTAAATGGCAAAGAAAGACAAACGGAGATTGGGTCTTGCAAGCGGAAATGTTCACAACCATCGAATTCGATGAAGGTTGTGTACCGCCTGATGAAATTTAGTACCGCGACATTCATGTCGCGTTTGCACAGGGCGACATTTTGAACATTAACAATTTATTCTGACATATACTAAGCGTGCCGAAACGGGAGGCGGCGGACATGAAAAAGTATCATCTCCAAATCACAGAGGCGGAGCGAGCCAGTCTGAACCGCTGGCTAAAGAACCCTCCCAAGCCGTATTTGCGAGAGCGTGCCCGTGCGATTTTGCTGGTGGCAGACGGTCAGGAAGGGCAGGCAGTGGCCAAACACTTGCGGGTTCGCGTGCATCGTACCACGATTGGCGAGTGGGTCAAACGCTTTCAAGCCGAGGGTGTGGCCGGGTTGAAAATCAAAACAGGTCGAGGTCGAAAGCCAATCTTTTTCCCCTCGGCCCACAGAGCAGGTGCAAGCCGAGGTGGAGCGCGTCTTGCACCGCACACCGTATGAATTTGGCGGCCAGCGAGTGCGCTGGCGGTTACAGGATGTGGGGCGTGCCTTGGCTTGGTTGCAAGGCTGTAGTGTACCTGGCATTTACAAAGTTTTGAAACGTCTGGGCTTTAGCCGCAAACAAGCTTTGGGATTCATCCACAGCCCAGATCCAGCGTACCAAGCCAAATGGAAAAGGATTTTGCAGGCGTTTGAAGAAGCAGCGCACCACCCGCAGACTACGGTGATCTTGTTCATGGATGAACTGACTTACTTTCGTCGTCCCGCAAAAGCGCCAACCTATCATGCGCATGGCAAAACCCAACCAAGGCCATGGATGCACCCCAGTACAATGCACAAACCAGAGTGGTCGCTGTTTTGAACGGGATCACGGGTCGGGTGACTTATTTGCAACGCACCAAGATCGGCAAAAAGGAACTTCCCCGCTTCTATGCCCAAGTGCGCGCCGCTTATCCGCAGGCGCAACGCATCTATCTGGCTCAAGATAATTGGCCGGTTCACAAACTGCCCGCAGTTCTCGAAGCCTTGCATGCTCAGCAACTTACACCCCTGTTGTTCCCGACTTACGCCTCCTGGCTCAATCCCATTGAAAAATTATGGAAATGGCTGAAGCAGGAAGTGTTACACCTCCATCGCTGGGCAGACCAAGTGAACCAATTGCGATTTCAGGTCCTTGCTTTTCTCGACCGTTTCTCTCACGGTTCTGAACCGCTCTTACGCTATACCGGCCTTATGTCAGAGTAATTTGTTAATGTTCAACATGTCGCGCCACGTGAAAGAGAACAACTATGGACATCATCACAGGAAAAACCCTGAAATATCACAACTGGCAGGATGGAAAAGTTATCGGGCTGGCAAAGGATGCTGGCAACAAACTCATCGAGCAGGGCATGGATCGCGACGCGGCGCTCGCGCAGTTAGATGCGGTGCGGAATAACCCAGGCGAATTCTTAGCCAATGCAACCTTTGCCGATCTCGCGCGCGAGTGCATCCGCCTGAATCAAAAGGACGAGCCGCAACCGAGCGATTTACGCGAATCGCCGCTCCCCTTCCCTATTTGGGGACGCGACCAGATCGACGCCGAAGCCATCAAGCAGATGGAGAATTCGATGCGCCTGCCTGTCGCTGTCACTGGCGCGTTGATGCCCGACGCGCACGTCGGCTATGGGCTTCCCATTGGCGGCGTACTCGCCACAGACAACGTTGTCATCCCGTACGCGGTCGGCGTAGACATCGCCTGCCGAATGAGACTTTCGATCTACGAAGTCTCGCCGATTCTCATCGGACAGAAGAAGGGATTGTTCGAAGAATCATTGATGAATGAAACCGCCTTCGGCATGGGCGCAAAATGGACAGGCGCAAAACGCGCGCAACACGCCGTGCTGGATGATGAGGCCTGGTACGCCACCGCGCAACTCAGAAAATTGAAAGACACCGCCATGAATCAACTCGGCACAAGCGGGACGGGGAATCATTTCGTCGAGTGGGGATCGTTTCGCTTGGATGAGGAAATGTTCGGGTTGAAACCAGGCGAATATCTGGCGTTGCTTTCACACAGCGGGTCAAGAGGGGTCGGCGCGCGAATCGCTGACAGGTTCAGCAAACTCGCCATGGAGAAACAGCCTGACCTTGATAAGAGCGTCCGTCATCTCGCGTGGTTGAATTTGGATTCAGAAGATGGTCAAGAATATTGGCTTTCGATGGAATTGGCTGGCAGGTTTGCATCGGCGAATCATTACATCATCCATAAACGAGTCGCGGCTTCGGTTGGATTGAAAGAAGTCGCGGTTGTAGAGAATCATCACAACTTTGCGTGGAGAGAAAAACTCGCGGATGGTCGTGAAGTGATCGTCCATCGCAAAGGCGCGACTCCCGCAGGCGAAGGAGTCTTGGGCGTGATCCCAGGCTCAATGGGCGACGCAGGCTTCGTTGTCCGAGGGAGAGGCGTGAGCGCATCGCTTGAATCCGCTTCCCACGGCGCGGGCAGGTTGATGAGTCGCAGAGCCGCGCTCAATTCCATCAGCAAACGCGAACGGGACGACTATCTCAAAGAGCGAGGCGTCACACTGCTCGGCGGCGGACTCGATGAGTCGCCGCAGGCATACAAGCCCGTGGACAAAGTGCTCGCCGCGCAAAGCGATCTGGTTGATGTGGTCGGAAAATTTTCGCCGAGAGTTGTAAGGATGGCGGACGAGGCGGGTGATATATAATACAGAGACCTCACAGGTTTATAAAACCTGTGAGGTCTACGACGAGAGGTAATCATGCCAACCAAACGCGCAAGCCCTGCAAAAAAATTTCAAGACCTGCTTCTCAAATATTCGCAAGCCGATGAATTCAAACTCCGCAAAACGCTGGAGCAAAAATTGTGGGACGGCTACGGCGAGGAGTTCGCGGTGTTCGTGCTGGACATGTCGGGCTTCTCACTGCTCACGCGCAAATACGGAATCGTGCATTACCTCTCGATGGTGCGGCGGATGCAGTTGACCACGCGCCCCATCGTCGAGTCGTTCGGCGGGACGATGATCAAATACGAAGCGGATAACTGCTTCGCGGTCTTTCCCGACCCGCTTTCGGCGGTGAACGCGGCGGTGGCGATGCAACACGCGTTCACCGCGTCGAACCTGCTCACCTCGGAAGATCTCGACATCCACATCGCTTGCGGCATTGACTATGGGCGCATCCTCGTCGTCGGACATAAAGACTGCTTCGGCGACCCCGTCAACCGCGCCTCCAAAATGGGAGAAGACGTCGCCGCCTCAGGCGAAGTGTTGATCACCAAAGATGCGATGGACATGATCCCCGCCGAAGCCAACATCAAAGCACGCGAGTTGAAGATTTCGATCTCGGGAATCGAAATCCCTGCGTTTGCGGTGGAGTATCGGAAAGAATAGAAGTGAACGGTTTAGAAACACTGTATAATCCAAATCGAGGTGAGCCATGACTACATTTGAACAAACACTTCTCCGCGAAGTTTCCACACTGCCTGAATCTCGTCAGGCGGATGTGCTGGCATTTGTCCGTTTTTTGAAGATCAGTCTGCCTGACAAAGAAAAAATCAGGTCTGAATTCAAAGACGCGCTGAAGGAAGCGCGGGAAACGGCTAAAAGACTCAACATCACGGAAGCGGATATTGAAGCCGAAATCCGCGCGGTGCGAGAGGGAAGGTAATGAAACGGGTTGTCCTCGACACGAACATACTTGTATCCAGCGCGTTGGGCGGCGCGCTGGTTTCAATTTTGGAGAAGTGGGACACAGGAGTGTTCACCGTTATTGTCACAACAAACATCGTAGATGAATACTTTGAGGTTTTGAATCGCCCAAAGTTTGAATTGAAACAGGAAGCCATAGACAAGATCGCTCGTTATATTTATCAATTTTCGGAGTTTGTCGCTCCAGAAGAGAAATTCCAGTCTGTTCAACCCGACCCAAAAGACGACAGATTCCTTGAAGCGGCTGTCGCGGGAAACGCCGATCTCATCGTCAGCGGAGACAAGCACCTTCTCGACCTAAAGAAATTTCGTTCCATTCAGATCATCACAGGGCGCGAGTTTTTGGATATGCTCGCAGAAAACGATTAACCACGAAACAAATTACGAAAATCAAAAACTCCGCGCCGATTTCATCAGCGCGGAGTTTCACTTTCCACTTTCTACTTACAACCTATCTCCCCTATTTCTTCGCCAAAGCAGAGATTACCTGCAAGAGCGCGTTCCAAAACATACTCGATCATCTTCTGTGGAATATTTACGCCCGTGGTGGAGATGCTGTTGCGAAATTCCATCGTGTGATTGACTTCGTTGATGGTGTATCCATTTTCGGTTTCAAACAGATCGAGCGCGAGCAAACCGCCGCCGATGGCTTGCGCGGCGCGTTTGCATAACTCCGCGATCTCATCGGTGACGGGGCAGTTGGTGGCGATGCCGCCGCGCGCGGTGTTAGTGATCCAATTTTCGGAGGAGCGATAGATGGCACAGATACATTCATCGCCGACGACGAATGCGCGAATGTCTCGCCCAGGTTTGTTGATGTATTCCTGAATATAAAAAACTTGATGATTGACTCCGAGCGAAGATTTGTGTTCGATCAGGGATTCGGCTTGCGATCTGTTTTCGACTTTGGCGAGCAATCTGCCCCATGACCCGACGACGGGTTTCAGCACGCAGGGATAACCCAACGCATCAATCGCCCGTAGAGCGGATTCTTCGTCGAAAGCCATCAGCACTCTGGGAGTTGGGATGCCGTTCTTGGCGAGCAGTTGACTCGTCACATATTTATCGCCGCAAATTTCGGCGACCGCCGATGAATTGACGACGGGGACACCATGCGCTTCAAAGATGCGCGAGATGTACAGTCCGCGCGAATAAGAGATGGAGCGCTCGAACAGCACGTCAATCTCTGCGGGCGGTTGGTGGATGTCGAAGAATTGATCGCCGTCGTTGATGCGAACGACTTCAAGGTCGTCGCGTTTTTCCAATTCTTCCAATAGATATTTTTCTTCGGCGCGTAAACGGGTGTATAAAAATCCGATGCGGGTCATTTTGTCTCCTTTTATTCAACTCGGTGGTTGAGTAGTCGCGCTCTTGCTCTATGCGACGTATCGAAACCACAGTTTATAAATAATTTTCTGTTTGCATGTAACTTGTGGTCTCGATACGACACTCGCTACCGCTCGTGTCTACTCGACCACCGAGTACAAACGGCTTGTGACTTTTTCGGTCACTTCACTCGTTGTCAAACTGCCGCCCAGATCGGGCGTGGTTTCTTTGTGGGCGATGCAACTCTCAACGGCGGTGCGTAATCTGTTCGCGGATTCGGCTTCGTTGAGATAATCCAACATCATGCTTGCGGCTAAAAATGTGGCGATGGGATTGGCTTTGCCTGTGCCGACCAGCGGCGGCGCGCTTCCATGCACTGGCTCGAAGACTGCGGCATTTGCGCCGATGTTGCCCGAAGCGGCGACGCCGAGTCCGCCGACGAACATGCAGGCTTCGTCGCTGAGAATATCGCCGAATAAATTGGTGGTGACGATGACCTCAAATTGCTCAGGTGCGCGGATGAGTTCCATCGCGCAGGTATCTACGAGCATTTCGATCATTTTGATTTCAGGATATTCTTTTGCCACTTCCAACGCCACCGCGCGGAAGAGTCCGCAGGTTTGACGAAGCACATTGGCTTTGTGAACTACATGGACAGATTTGCGTTTGGTTTGTGTGGCGATCTCAAACGCCTTGCGGATGATCCGCTCTGAGCCTGCGCGGGTGATGACTCGTTCGGTGATGGCTTTATTGCCATCGTCTTCGACTCGCTCAACGCCTGAATACAAGCCCTCCGTGTTTTCGCGGACGATGATGAGGTCTATATTTGCTTTGGAGGATTCATGCGGAATGGAGCGGCAGGGTCGCAAGTTGGCGAATAAATCCAACGATTGGCGCATCCGCACGACGGGTGAAAAATAATTCGGGATGTTGGGCGGAGTAGTCACAGCGCCGAAGAGAGTCGCGTCAGCGTGGCGAATGGCTTGAAGCGTTGAATCAGGCAGAGGCGAGCCTGAACGTTGATATTCGCCAAATCCAATGCCGCTTTCCACAAAATCCCATTGAAGCGGAAGCGCCGATAAAACATCCTTTGCTGAAGCAATCACTTCGGGACCAATCCCATCGCCAGCCAGCAAACAAATTTTGTAATTCATCCTTCATCCTTCTGCATTCGCCATTAGGTCTTGAATGTCATGCGTTTTCAAAAAGTTGACGATGCCGCCCGCCTCCGCAATTTTCAAAACGAAATCAGGCAGGGCGCGCGCTTGATATTGATGCCCGTTGGTGCGATTGAGAATTTTTCCAGAAGACAGATCCACGTCAATGTCGTCGCCTTCGGTGATATCCGCAACGGCTTCGGGGCATTCCAAAATTGGCAAGCCGATGTTGATGGCGTTGCGAAAAAAGATTCGCGCAAACGACGGCGCGATAATACATTTCGCCTGTGAACCTTTGATGGCAATCGGCGCATGTTCACGCGAAGAGCCGCAACCAAAATTTTGCCCGCCGACGATCACGTCGCCAGGCTTGACAGTTTTTGCGTATTCAGGCTTCACTTCGCAAAAAACATTTTTTGCAAGTTCAAGCGGATCAATCGTAATGTTATAACGACCAGGGATGATTTCATCCGTGTTCATGTTTTCGCCAAATGTCCAGGCTTTTCCCATAAGAATCTCCTTCTTTCGTAGGTCAGGCTTGTAGCCTGACGCTTTTTATATTTTGATGAATGGCGGGTTAAAAACCCGCCCTACAAACTTCATTCTGCAATTTGCATTAATAGATTGCGCGGATCTGTAATTTTTCCAGTGAGCGCGGTGGCGGCGGCGGTGGCGGGACTCGCTAAATAAATTTCCGATAGCGGGCTTCCCATGCGACCGATGAAGTTACGATTCATCGTGGTCAATGCGCGTTCGCCTGGCGCAAGAATTCCGCCGTGACGACCAATGCACGCGCCGCAACCCGAACCCGTCACGGTGCAACCCGCATCCATCAAAATTTCGATCAAGCCATTCTTCAACGCTTTTTTGTAAATGCGGTCG
Organism: Candidatus Defluviilinea gracilis; assembly: GCA_016716235.1. Taxonomy (NCBI): domain Bacteria; kingdom Bacillati; phylum Chloroflexota; class Anaerolineae; order Anaerolineales; family Candidatus Villigracilaceae; genus Candidatus Defluviilinea; species Candidatus Defluviilinea gracilis. Next base: position 164,582 of record JADJWS010000007.1, on the reverse strand, counting down.
CTGGCGGGCGTGACGATGACGCGCACAAGCGGGTTCACTTTTTTGCCTCGCAACATATTCGCCACAATTTCCAAATCTTCATAGCGCGCGTTCGTGCAAGTGCCGATATACACTTCATGCACATCCAAGCCTTCGACTTCGCTCAGCGGTTTGACGTTGTCCACATCGGGATGGCAAGCCACTTGCGGCGTTAAAGTTGAAACGTCAATTTCAAGGATGCGTTCATAGCGCGGATTGATCGGACGCAACGCTTCAAACGGACCTTCGGCTGGAGTCTGGCTTTCGAGATAGTTGATCGTCACTTCGTCCGCCGCGATCAAGCCGCATTTCGCCCCAATTTCAGTGGACATGTTTGGGAAAACGATTCGTTCGTGCATGGGCAGGTTGTCAATATATTCTCCGCCGAACTCCACCGAGCGATACGTGCCGCCGTCCATGCCGAGCAAACCCGCGATGTGAATCATCACGTCTTTGGCATAGACGCCGTGTTGCGCCTGTCCGCTTAATTCCACGCGAATCGTCTCAGGGACTTTGAACCAGCATTTGCCCGTCACCCAAGCCACGCCAATTTCAGTAGAGCCAAGCCCCGCGCCGAACGCGCCCATCGCACCATAGGTGTTGGAATGCGAATCCGCGCCGATGACGATTGCGCCAGGCGTGATGTAGCCTTCTTCGATCATCACCTGATGGCAAACGCCCTGATGCAAAAGATGCGGCAATTCCTGTTCTTTCACGAATTCAATGATCTTTTTGTGATTCTCCGCCGCCAAAATATTCGGGGCGGGGTAGGCGTGGTCAAAATGAATCACGATTTTGTTTTTATCAAAAATCGGTTTGCCAATATCGCGAAAGGCTTTGATGGCGAGCGGCGTGGTGTTGTCGTGACTCATAATGTAGTCCACGTCCAATAACAAAATTTCACCCGCTTGCACCTGCCTGCCCGCTTTGCGAGAAAAAATTTCTTCGACTAAAGTACCCATAGATTCTCCTTTTTATTCTGTATTCTTTATTCAAATATTCTGCATTCTTACTTCTTCATTTATTACTTCCGTTATATTTTTTCAAAACCATTTTCGTATCCGTCCGCTTCACGCCTTGCACAGTGCGGACTTCTTCGATCAGGTTGTTCAACGCCATCACATTTTCAACATTCACAAACGCGCTGATGTCAAAGTCGCCTGTGATTTCATAGACATTGGAGACGTTTGTCAACCCACGCATACGGCGGACGACCGATGAGGTGTACACATGCGACTCGACTTCGACCATCAACATCGCGCTGATGTCGCGGGGGATCACGTCGCTCTCTCTACCCGTCACCTGCTCGGCGATCTCCAAAATATCCGCGTCGAAGAGTTGTTTCCGTTCATCGCCGATATTTTTGATGCGCGAGACGATCACCTCCAACTCTGCGGCGCTGACCTCGATGCCGTATTCTTCCAAACGCGAAGCGACCGCGCTTTTGCCTGTGTATTTATCAATCACAATTTTTCGCTCGCGCCCAAGCAGGGCTGGATCAAACGGCTCGTAGGTACGCGGGTCTTTCAACACGCCGTTCGTGTGCACTCCGCTTTTGTGGCTGAAGGCGTTTTGTCCCGTGATGGGTTTATTTGGCGAAAGAAAGAAGCCAGAAATTTTTTCGAGATAACTGGAAAGCTCCATCAACGGTTGGATGTTATATTTTTGAATCCCTTCCAGGTTATGAAAAGATAAAATCGTTTCGGCTAAATCGGGGATGCCTGTTCTTTCTCCCAAACCGTTGACTGTGGTGTGGATGCAGTTTGCGCCCGCGCGAATCCCAGACATGGCGTTGGCTAAGGCGAGTCCGTAATCGTCGTGGCAATGCAAATCCATTTGACAGGGATGCAGAACCTCGCGCAATGCGGAGACGCGCTCGAACATGGTGTGCGGTTGCATGATGCCCAGCGTGTCGGCAAAGCTGATGCGGTCCGCGCCCGCTTCAATGGCGGCGTTGCAAATTTGAACGAGAAAATCAAACTCGGTGCGCGTCGCGTCTTCGGGCGTGTAGCGGACTTTGAGTCCCAAACTTTTTGCATAGCAAATATGCTCGCGGATGATTTCAATGGCTTGCGCTGGCGTTTTGTGCAACTTCTCGTCCAAATGAATTTTGGACGTGGCGTAAAAGATGGCGACGCGGTCCGCGCCGCAGGCTTTGGCGCGGTCAATGCCTGAGCGGGAGGCAATGCTATGGGCGACCACCTCAGCCCGAAGTCCGAGCGAGGCGATTTGTTCAATCGCATTTGCCACATTTTTTGAGACGGACGGATCGCCCGCTTCGATCATCTCCACGCCCACATCATCCAGCATTTGAGCAATGCGGATTTTTTCCTCCACCGTGAAGTTGACGTAAGGAGTTTGTTCGCCTTCACGTAAGGTTGTATCTAAAATTTCAAGCATAAAGTTTCCTTTGCAACGAAAATAAAAAGCGCCCTCCGTTGTCGGAGGGCGCTTTGGCGGTATACAGATAGATACAAAGAACTACAGCAAGTCCTTTTTCTGATTCTGTTCAACCGAAGCCAGCCCAATCCCGACAACCGAAGTTGTGGAGATGGGCTTGCGCTTTGATTTGGCTTCCATCAGAATACTTGCTTTATCTCTAAACATGATGGGGCGAATTCTAATCGTGATATGAAATATGTCAATGGTTTTGACGCGTCAATTTTCATTTTGGTTTTATATATTTGTCAGACATATTTTGTTTGATCGAATGATTAACTTCAGTTTTTTTGAATCGGTATCCTGTAAAAATCTTGACACACGCCATGTTGATAGTAGAATACCGCCCGATATGTTCGCGCAGTTTTCCATCCATCGTACCCGTCGTTCAAAACTAACTTTTCTCGAAAGGTTGGATTATTTTGATTTGACAGGCGCGATTCAGGATTGCATCGAAAATGTTAATTAAAAATAACCCTCCTTTGGAGGGTTATTTTTTTATGTGGAACTCACGAAAGGATTGACGCATGACCGCAACACTTGTATTGGAAGATGGAATCATTATTGAAGGCAAAGCCTTTGGAGCAAAAACAGACGCCGTGTTTGAATTGGTCTTCAACACCAGCATGACAGGCTATCAGGAAATTTTGACCGACCCCTCGTATCGTGGACAAGGCGTTTTATTTACAGTTTCACACATCGGCAATGTGGGCATCAATTTGGAAGATGATGAATCGGCAAAGCCGCAAGTTTCGGCGGCGGTGATTCGTTCACTGAGTCCTGTCGTCTCAAATTGGCGTTCGGCGCTTTCTTTATCTGACTGGCTTGCGCAACATCATGTGCCAGGCATCAGCGGCGTGGATACGCGTTGGCTCACTCGCAAATTGCGCGATGGCGGCGTTCAAAAAGCTGCGCTCTCCACAAAAGGAACATCGGCAAATGCGTTGTTGAAGCTGGCGCGAGCATGGGAAGGACTCGACGGACGCGATGTGGTCAAGGAAGTGACTTGCGCGGAGCCTTATCATTGGGTGGATGATGAGGGAAGCAAATGGATAGTAGACCATAGACCACAGACCATAGACAATGGAAAGAACATAGTCAATCGTCCATGGTCAATCGTCGCTTATGATTTTGGAGTTAAAGAAAATATCCTGCGGCATCTTTCAATTTACGGCGCGAATGTGACCGTCGTTCCAGCCGACACAACTGCGGACGAAGTTTTAGCATTGAGTCCCGATGGGGTCTTCCTCTCCAACGGACCTGGCGACCCAGCGGGTTTACCTTATGCGGTGAAGGCGGTCAGTGAATTGATTGCAAGCGACATTCCAATATTTGGAATTTGCTTAGGGCATCAATTGATCGGCAGAGCCTTGGGAGCGGATACGCACAAACTCAAATTTGGTCATCACGGCGCGAATCATCCCGTACAACATCTGCCCAGCGGGAAAGTTCTCATCACGGCTCAAAATCATAATTACTGCGTCACTGAAGGGGAGTTAAATAAAGACGAAGTGGAAATCACTTACAAAAGTTTGAACGACGATTCGTTGGAAGGGTTACGGATGAAAAACAAACCCGTCTTCAGCGTGCAGTTTCATCCCGAAGCCGCTTCAGGTCCGCATGACGCGCAGGATATTTTTGGAGAATTCTTTGGGATGATTGGGGATAAAAATGGAAAATAAAATTCAATCCAACTTCGATGGTCGAGTAGGCGGTGCTCTTCCGCCGTATCGAGACCATCAAGTTACATTCAAACAAAAAATAACTTGAAAAGCGTTGGTCTCGATACGCCCCTCAAAAAACATTCGGGGCTACTCGACCAACAGGGTATTTTATGAAACGCACCGATATCCACACCATCCTCGTCCCTGGCTCTGGAGCCATCGTCATCGGTCAAGCCGCGGAGTTTGATTACTCTGGCACGCAAGCCGTCAAAGCCTTGAAAGCGGAAGGCTATCGCGTCGTACTGGTCAATTCAAATCCCGCCACGATTATGACCGACCCCGAAATTGCCGACGCGACGTACATCGAACCGCTCACCCCCGAAGCGCTGGAAGCCATCATCGCGCAAGAAAAACCAGACGCCATGCTCCCCACCGTCGGCGGGCAGACGGGTTTGAATCTCGCGCTGGCATTGAGCGAAAACGGCGTGCTCGAAAAATACGGCGTGCAACTCATCGGCGCGAATCTCAATGCCATCAAAGCCGCCGAAGATCGTTTGCTCTTTCGTGAGACAATGCAAAAAAATAACATCCCTGTCCCGCGCGGCGGAGCGGCATATTCGTTGCAAGAAGCGGAAGAACTCGTCAAAGAAACGGGCTATCCCGTTTTAGTCCGCGCTTCGTTTGCGATGGGCGGCACGGGCGCGTCGTGGGTATATGAGTCGAATCAACTTGCCGAAGCGGTTCGCAGCGCCATTTCCGAATCACCCATCGCGCAAGCGTGGCTCGAAGAATCTGTTTTGGGTTGGAAGGAATACGAACTCGAAGTGATGCGCGATAAAGCGAATAACTTTGTCGTCGTCTGTTCGATCGAAAATCTTGACCCGATGGGCGTGCATACGGGCGACAGCATCACCGTCGCGCCCGCGCAAACGCTCACCGACCGCGAATATCAAATCCTGCGCGACCTTGCTCATCAAGTATTGTCAGCCGTCGGCGTGGAAACGGGCGGCTCGAATGTGCAATTCGGCGTGGACCCAAAAACGGGGCGCGTCGTCGTCATCGAAATGAATCCGCGCGTCAGTCGTTCGTCGGCGCTCGCGTCAAAAGCCACAGGTTTTCCAATTGCAAAATTGGCGGCGTTGGTTGCAGTTGGGTATACGCTGGATGAAATCACGAATGACATCACCAAACAAACCAAAGCCGCATTCGAACCGTCGCTCGATTATGTCGTCGTCAAAATTCCGCGCTGGGCGTTTGAAAAATTTCCAGGCGTGGATCCCACGCTCGGTCCGCAAATGAAATCAGTCGGCGAAGCGATGGCGTTGGGCAGGACGTTTCCCGAAGCCTTGAATAAAGCGATTCAATCACTGGAAATCGGCGTGGACGCGCTCGACGGTTCTGGGCCCAGCCGCGAGCTGGTTGCTGAACCTGAGACATTCGCCACGCTGAAAGTCCCCCGCGCCGATAGATTGTTCCGCGTGTATCGCGCCATTCAGCAAGGCATGAGTTTGGATGAAATCGCCAAAGTCACAGGTTATGATCTATGGTTTCTTGGGCAAATGAAAGAAATGCAGAAGTTAGAATTTAGAATGCAGAATGCAGAAGGTGGAATGCGGAATGCAGAAGGCGGAATGCAGAAAGCGGAGTTGAAAGCATTGTTGCATGAAGCCAAGCAAATGGGATTCGCAGACTCGCACATTGCGCGGCTCTTAAATTCTTCATTCTTCATTCAGCATTCTTCATTCCGTGAGTTACGCAAAAGTCTTGGAATATTACCTACATTTCAACGAGTAGACACTTGCGCCGCAGAGTTTGAAGCGCAGACGCCGTATCTCTATTCCGCGTATGAAATGGACGATGAATCACGCCCGACGGATCAGCAAAAAATATTGATCCTCGGCGGCGGACCGAATCGCATTGGTCAGGGCATTGAGTTTGATTATTGTTGCTGTCAGGCGGCGTTTGCCTTATCGAAGATGGGTTATGAAACCATCATGTATAACTGCAACCCTGAAACTGTCTCCACCGATTACGATACGGCGGACAGGTTATATTTTGAACCGCTCACATTGGAACACGTTCTCAATGTCATTGATAGAGAAAACCCAATCGGCGTGATCGTGCAGTTCGGCGGGCAGACTCCGCTCAACCTGGCGGCGGGACTCGAAGCGGCGGGAGTCAAAATTTTAGGCACCTCGCCCCATGCCATTCAACTCTCCGAAGACCGCGAAGCGTTTGCGAAACTGCTCAAAGAGTTGGGCATCCCCCAGCCTGAAAATGGAATCGCCCGCACGTTGGAAGAGGCGCGAGAAGTCGCCGAAAGAATCGGCTATCCCGTTTTAGTCCGCCCGTCTTTTGTGTTGGGAGGCAGGGCAATGGCTCTCGTGGATTCCGAAATCAATTTGGCAGGCTTCATTCAACAGGCGATTGAGGCGGCTCCTAATCAACCGATCTTGATTGATAAATTTTTGGAAGACGCTTTTGAAATTGACGTGGACGCATTAGCCGATGGCGAGCGCGTGGTTGTCGGCGCGGTGATGCAACACATCGAAGAAGCGGGCGTGCATTCGGGCGATGCCGCGTGCGTTCTGCCGCCGTATAAAGTCAGCGCGTATCATCAAGGCATTATGAGCGAATACACCGAACAATTGGGACTCGCGCTCGGCGTGCGCGGGTTGATGAACGTGCAGTTCGCGCTGAAAGATGAAATCGTCTATGTGTTGGAAGTGAACCCACGCGCCTCGCGGACTGTGCCTTACGCCAGCAAAGCGACGAGTTTGAACATGGCCTATATCGCCGCGCAAGTGATGGCTGGTAAAACGCTCGCAGAACTTGGCGTGACCGAAGAGCCGCAAGTGGATGGCTTCTTCATCAAAGAAGCGGTCTTCCCGTTCAAAAAATTGCCTGGCTCCAGTTCCCTGCTCGGACCAGAAATGCACTCGACGGGCGAAGTGATGGGACACGCCTCGCATTTTGGTCACGCTTTCGCAAAATCACAAACGGCGGCGGGACAAGCCCTGCCCGATGCAGGCGCGGTCTTGATCACGGTCAACGATTACGATAAAAGCGCGGGCTTGAAATTTGCGCGCGACATGCACCGACTGGGATTCAATTTATACGCCACGCCTGGCACAGCGGATATGTGCATGAAGGCGGGCTTGCCTGTGGAAGTAGTCGAGAAAGCGCAAGACGGTTCAACTCAAATCGTGGATTTGATCCGCGCGGGAAAGATTCAACTCGTGTTGAACACGCCGCTCGGTCCGCACGCGCACACCGATGGCGCCGAGATCCGCAAAGCCGCAATCGCCATGAACGTGCCATTGCTGACGACGTTATCTTCCGCCACTGCGGCGACTTCCGCCATTCAAGCCATGCGCAAGAAGGAATTGAAGTATCGCAGTTTGCAGAGTCACTATCAAATAAAATGATGATCGCATTCATAGCCATTGCCCAATTCAAAACTCTTCAAACGAATTTCGTTAAAACCATTGACACATTTCGCAATGCGGGTAGAATTCTGCGCAATATGTTAGCCAAAGCGTTCGCGCCGCGTATCCGTCGTTCGAAGCGTACCTCAACTATAAGGTTGGGTTCTTTTTGTTTGAATGATGGAGCGGTAAGCGCAAGCGCGCGCTGACACACGCATAAGTCAACCAAAACAGCCCACCTTGAAAAGGTGGGCTGTTTTTATTTTGCGTAGCGCCGACTTAAGTCGGCATTACCGTATCACAAGGAGCATGAAATGAAATCGAAATCAAAACCGCAAGTGAAGAAAGTCGTCCTCGCCTATTCTGGCGGGCTGGATACGTCTGTGATCGTGCCGTGGTTGAAAGAAAACTACGGGTGTGAAGTGGTCTGCTTTTGCGCGGATGTGGGGCAGGGCGACGAAGACATGCGCGGGCTGGAACAGAAAGCCATCAATAGCGGCGCGAGTCAGTGCATTATTCACGACATGAAGGAAGAGTTCGCTTCGGAATATCTTCTTCCCATGTTGAAGATGGGGGCGGTGTATGAACACAAGTATTTATTGGGCACGTCGGTTGCCCGTCCTTTAATTGCAAAACATTTAGTGGATGTCGCTCATCAAGTGGGCGCGGACGCGGTGGCGCACGGTGCGACAGGCAAGGGGAACGATCAGGTGCGTTTTGAATTGACCGTGATGGCGCTCGATCCGCGTTTGAAGATCATCGCTCCGTGGCGCGAATGGGATATCCGCTCGCGGGAAGATGCGTTGAAATACGCCGCGAAACATAACGTGCCAGTGACGGCGACGATCAAATCCATTTACTCGCGCGATTCAAACCTGTGGCATCTTTCGCACGAAGGCGGCTTGCTCGAAGACCCGTGGAACGAACCCGAAGAAGCCATGTATCAAATGTCCGCTTCGCCAGAGAGCGCGCCCGATGAAGCGCAATATGTGGAGATCGAATTTGAAAGCGGCAATCCAATTGCGGTAAATGGCGAAAAACTTTCGCCCGCAAAAATTGTGGAAAAGTTAAACGCCATCGGCGGCGCGCACGGCATCGGGCGCGTGGACTTGGTGGAGAATCGACTCGTCGGCATGAAATCGCACGGCGTGTATGAAACTCCAGGCGGCACGATTCTGTTGTATGCGCATCGCGAACTCGAATCGCTGGTGTTAGACCGCGAGACAATGCACTTCAAAGAAATGGCGGCGGTGAAATATACCGAACTCACTTACAACGGTTTATGGTTCACGCCGTTGCGCGAAGCGCTGGACGCGTTCGTCAATGCCACGCAAGGTCCCGTCACTGGCATAGTCAAACTTAAATTATATAAAGGCAACATCATCACGGCTGGCAAAAAATCTCCGTTCAGTTTGTATCGCGAAGATTTCGCAACCTTCGGTCAGGAAGACGTCTACGATCAAAGCCACGCCGAAGGATTCATTCGCTTGTACGGACTCAGCCTGAAAGTGCGCGGCTTGAACGGCTTGCCCGTTTCAGGTCTCGATATGCCCAAGCCTGATTATTCGAAGTTTAAAAGGGATTGATTTGATGTCGTTGCGAGGAGGGCGCTCTTCCCGACGAAGCAATCTCCAACGATGAGGAGATTGCTTCGGGCATAGAACAAGAACGCCCTCGCAATGACATGACATAAGGAGCAAACTATGACTCTCTGGGGCGGACGTTTTTCAACCAAATTAAATCAACAAGCCTGGGATTTGAATTCATCGCTTGCGGTGGATCAGCGTCTCGCGCTTCACGATATTGATGGGAGTCTGGCGTGGGCGCAGGCGATTCATCAAGCGGGCATTCTTGCGGATAAAGAGCACGCTTCCATCGCCCTTGGGCTGGATACCGTCCGAAAAGAATTTTCTCAGGGACAGTTTACCTTCGCCGCCTCCGACGAAGACATCCACACCGCCGTTGAGCGCAGGCTGACCGAGTTGATTGGCGATGCGGCGGGCAAACTGCACACAGGCAGAAGCCGCAACGATCAAGTGGCGACCGATTTCCGTTTGTGGATGTTGAGCGCCATCCCTGAATTGCAAGCCGCTTTGAAAGATTTGCAAACTGTTTTAGTGGAGAACGCCGAAGCGGCGCTCCCTCATCCCCAACCCTTCTCCCAAAGGGAGAAGGGAGTCCCCTCTCCAACGGGAGAGGGTAAGGGTGAGGGTGAGGGTGCAATTCTCATGCCTGGCTACACTCACTTGCAGAGAGCGCAACCGATTCTGTTGGCGCATTGGTGGCTGAGTCATGTTCATCCTTTGCAAAGAGATATGGAACGATTGAACGACTTGACGAAGCGAGTCTCCGTTCTGCCGTTGGGGAGCGGCGCGTTGGCGGGCGTGCCGTTTGAGGTTGATCGAAGCGCGTTGGCAAAAACGCTGGGCTTTGCGGAAGTTTCTCAAAATAGCATGGATGCCGTCTCTGACAGGGATTTCGCGGCGGAATATCTTTTCTGCGCGACGATGATTGGCGTTCACCAAAGCAAACTCGCGGAGCAAATTGTGTTATTCACCAGCGCGGAGTTTGGCTTCTTCGAGTTAGCCGATGCGTTTTCAACGGGATCGAGTTTGATGCCGCAGAAAAAGAATCCTGATGTGTTTGAGTTGACCAGAGGCAAAGCAGGCACGTTATTGGGTTTACTCACTGGCTTGCTCGCCACACTCAAAGGTTTGCCTTCGACTTACGATAAAGATTTGCAGGAAGATAAAGCGCCCGTCTTTCAGGCGACCGATACGTTGTTGGTGATGTTGCCTGTGATCGCCGAAGCCCTGCGAACGATCACAGTGAAACCTGAACGGATGCGAGACGCGATTGACTCATCCATGCTGGCGACGGATTTGGCGGATTATCTGGTGAACAAAGGCGTTCCGTTTCGCAAGGCGCATGAGGCGGCGGGGAGAGTCGTCCGCGTGGCGGGGGAGGGGAATGTGCGGATGGAGAAAATGCCGCTCGAAGCGTATCAGGCTATACGTCCAGAGTTTGAGGCGGATGTGTATCAAGCCTTTGACCTGCTGAAATCCATCGAAAAAAGAAATGCGATTGGCGGCACGAGTCTCAAGTCAGTCAAAATGCAGATTGCAGAATGCAAAATGCAAAATGCGGAATAGTAAATAGTGCAGAAAATTTTTGAATCTGCATTTTAAAATCATCGTTTGAAAACAAGGAGAAAAAAATCATGTCTACAATTGTTTGCCCCGAATGTGAAGCCCAGGTGGAGTTAGCCGCTGGAACGGAAGTCGGCGAAATTTTGGTCTGTTCAGATTGCGGCGTGGATTTGGAAGTGACCGCGTTGGAGCCTGCGGCGGTGCAACTGGCGCCCATGGAACAGGAAGATTGGGGAGAATAAAAATGTGGAATGCAGAATGAGGAATGAAGAATTTTTTATTCCGCATTCTGCATTCTTTATTCAGCATTGAGGTCTTATGCAGAGACGATTGAAAGTTGGCGTTTTATATTCGCGGGTGCGCGTGGAAGAGAAGTGGATCTTCGGCGCATTGGAAAAACGCGGCATTGATTATGACCGCCTGGATGATCGCGCGATCCATTTCGATTTGGACGACGCGAAGCCGTGGCGGCAATATGACGCGGTACTGGAACGAAGCATCAGTTACAACAGCGGATTGTATGCCCTGCGTTTGTTGAACGCATTTGGCGTGCCGACGGTGAACACGGCTTCGGTGGCTGAAATTTGCGGCGACAAGTTGATGACGAGCGCGGCGCTGGCAAGAGACGGCGTTCCGCAACCGCATAACGCGACGGCGTTCACAACCGAAGCGGCGTTGGAAGCGATTGAAGCGTTTGGTTATCCTGTGGTGTTGAAACCTGTGGTCGGGTCGTGGGGGCGGTTGCTGGCGAAGGTCAATGACCGCGACGCGGCGGAGGCGGTGCTGGAACATAAATCCACGCTGGGGTCGGTGCAACATTCCGTTTTTTATATTCAGGAATATATCGCCAAGCCTGGGCGCGACATCCGCGCGATTGTGATCGGCGATAAAGTGTTGACGGCGATGTATCGCAAGTCGGAGCATTGGATCACGAACACGGCGCGTGGCGGCGAAGGCGAGTTGTGTCCCATCACGCCTGAGATCGAAGAGTTATGCTTGCGCGCGGCGAAATCTGTGGGCGGCGGCGTGCTAGCTGTGGATTTGGTCGAACACCCCGAAAAGGGACTCGTGGTGAATGAGATCAATCACACGATGGAGTTCCATACGATGCAACCCGTGAGCGGCATTGATATCGCGGGCGAGATTGTGGAGTACACGGTGAAGGTGGTAACGGATTGTGATAAACGGACTTTATAACGGATTCACGGACAAGAACGGACTTGGTCAACGGACTCTAAAGCGGATAAACGGATGTTGGCAATAGACCTTGTTCCCTCCGTTTTAATCCGCTATTCTGTAAAAGAGTTTGTAGGGCGGGTTTTTAACCCGCCATTCATCGAAATAGAGAAGATGTCAGGCTAAAAGCCTGACCTACGGTTGGCTTCGTGTTTATGTTTAGGAGCAATTATGGATGTTCAAGAGATGCAGATGACGGTAAGCCCAAAGTTGATGATGAAGAAGGATTTTTTGCATATCGCCGATTCTTCTGCGGAGGAGTTGCAGGATTTATTAGACCTGGCAGCGGCTTTGAAGAAGGAATATTTCAACGGAGGCAATGCGCCTTTATTGAAAGGCAAAGCGTTGGCGATGGTGTTTCAAAAACCCAGTTTGCGGACGCGCGTTTCATTCGAGATGGCGATGCAACATTTGGGCGGTCACGCCCTGTATCTTTCGCCCGCGGAGATCGGACTCGGTCAGCGCGAATCAATTGCGGATGTGGCGCGGGTGTTATCGGGTTATGTGCAGGGCATCATGGCGCGAGTCTTTTCGCATGAGCATCTGGTCGAGTTGGCGCGTTGGGCGAGCGTTCCCGTCATCAACGGCTTGAGCGATTACAACCATCCATGCCAGGCGTTGGCGGATGCGTTGACCATTCAGGAAAAATTCGGTAAAGCCAAAGGCTTGAACGTCGCATATGTTGGCGATGGAAATAACGTCGCGGTTTCGTTGATGCACGTCTGCGCGAAACTTGGCTGGCATTTTTCAATTGCAAATCCGATTGGGTATGAAATTTCAATGGACGCAATTGACGTCGCCAAACAAATCGCGTTTGAGAGCGGCGCGGACATTTCGTTTTACAATAATCCGCATGAGGCTGTCAAAGATGCGAATGTGATTTATACTGACACATGGACGAGCATGGGTCAGGAAGAAGAAACCATTCAGCGCGAAAAAATCTTTTCGTCCTTTCAAGTCAATCGTCAGTTGGTGAATGAAGCGAAGCAAGACGCAATTGTCATGCACTGTTTGCCCGCGCATCGCAATCACGAATTGACCGATGATGTCGCGGACGGTTTGCAGTCCGTAATTTTTCCGCAGGCGCATAATCGCTTGCACGCGCAGAAAGCGATTCTGGCGCGGCTGTTTGGAGTGGCTTGATGAGTAACGGATAGTTAACGGATAAGCGGATACTAAACGGATTTACAGATAAACGGAGAAATTATTGATGGTTACAGTTTCGATACTTGGCGGTTCGGGGTATGGCGGCGGCGAGTTATTAAGATTGCTGCTGGGTCATCCGAACGTTGAAATTAAACAAGTCACATCGCGTTCGCGGGTGGGCGAGTATGTGTATCAGACGCATCCCAATTTGAGGAAGCGGACGCAATTGAAATTCAGCGATCCAGCGCAGTTGGAATCTGTTGACGTTTTGTTTTTGGCGCAACCGCATGGTCAGGCGCAGAAAAATATCGAAGCGTATGCAAAACTTGGGACGAAGATCATTGATCTCTCGGCAGATTTCCGTTTGCGCGATGAAAAATTTTACGAGCAATGGTACGGCGAAAAACATGCCGCGCCCGAATGGTTGGGCAAGTTTGTGTACGGCTTGCCCGAACTGCATCGCGCGAAGATGGCGAACGCAAATTACATCAGCGGCGTGGGCTGTAACGCCACCGCGAGCAATCTCGCATTGCTTCCTTTAATCAAAGCGGATTTGCTGGATTTGTCCTCTCCAATTTTTATTGAAATCAAAGTCGGTTCATCCGAAGGCGGCGCGGAGGGCAATTCTGGTTCGCTTCACGCGGAACGCGCCAATGTGATTCGCACGTTCTCGGCGTTCGGGCATCGTCACACGGCGGAAGTGATTCAGGAAATGGGAGTGAAAAATATCTCATTGACGATGACTGCTGTGGACTTGGTGCGCGGCGTGTTGGCGACGGCTCACGCCACGGTGAAGGCTGGTACGGCGACAAAGGATTTGTGGAAAGCCTACAGAGCGGTGGCGAACGAAAATCCGTTTATTCGCGTGGTTAAGGAACAGCGCGGTATTTATCGCGTGCCTGAGCCGAAGATTTTGGCTGGCTCAAATTACGCCGATCTGGGTTTTGAATTAGATGAGAGCAACGGTCATATTGTGGCGATGTCCGCGATTGATAATTTGATGAAGGGCGCGTCTGGTTCGGCGGTGCAGTGTCTGAACTTGATGATGGGTTGGGATGAGACTCTGGGGTTGGAGTTTATGGGGTTGCATCCGATTTAATAAGACCTCGCTGGTTGAGTAGGCGGCGTGGTTTTCGCCGCCGTATCGAAACCAGCTATTAAAAGTAAAAATGAAATTACATAATGTGATCTCGATACGTTCCTCGCTTTGCTCGGAACTCTCGACCACCGTTTGAAATGGAGAACAATGACCGATTCGATCACAGTTGTAAAACTTGGCGGCACGGAAGGCGTGGATTTTTCCGCGATCTGCGCCGATGCAAAGGAATTATTAGCGCAAGGTCAGCGACTCGTCTTTGTGCATGGCGGCTCTGCGGAAGCGAACGCGTTGGGCGAAGGGCTGGGCGCTCCGCCGAAGATGATTACTTCGCCTTCGGGTTACACCTCGCGGTACACCGATCGAAAAACGCTCGAAATATTTTTGATGGCGGTGAATGGTAAGGTCAATTCGTTGTTGACGGAGCAATTGCAGATGCTGGGAGTCAACGCTTTTGGGCTATGCGGACTCGACGGCAAGTTAATGCAGGCGACGCGCAAGGAATCCGTTCAAAGCATTGAAAACGGCAAAAGAAAGATTATCCGCGATGATTACACGGGAAAGATAGAAACGATTAACAGCGAATTATTGTTGATGTTATTGAACGCTGGCTATCTGCCAGTGATTGCGCCTGTGGCGGTCAGCGAAAAAGGTGAGGCGTTGAACGTGGATGCAGACCGCGCGGCGGCGATGGTCGCATCCGCGCTCAAAGCGGAGAGTCTGTTGTTGTTGACGGCAGTGCCTGGACTGATGAAAAATTTTCCAGATGAATCAACGCTCATTCGGCTCCTGCCGCAGAATCAACTTGCGGCGGCGAGTGAAGCGGCGCAGGGTCGCATGAAGAAAAAAGTGTTAGGCGCGGAAGAAGCGCTCAAAGGCGGCGTGAGTCGCGTCATCATCGCGGACGGTCGCATTCAAAATCCAATCTCAAATGCTTTGGCAGGAAATGGAACAGTGATTCAATGAACAGTAACGAAATTCTTGAAATCGAAAATAAATATACATCGGGGACATACGCAAAGCAATCGTTAGTGATCGTGCGCGGACAAGGCGCTTCGTTGTTTGATGCGGATGGCAAAGAATATTTGGATTGCTCGTCGGGGCACGGCGTCGCCAATCTCGGCCATGCCCACCCGAAAGTTGCGGAGGCGCTCTACAAGCAGGCGAATACGCTGATCACTTTATTTGAGTCGTTCCCGAACGATCAACGCGCAATGGTGATGCAAAAATTGACTTCGTTGGTGGCGGGCTTGGAGCGAGTCTTTTTATGCAACTCTGGGACCGAATCGGTGGAAGCGGCGTTCAAGTTTTCGCGTATTTCCACTGGGCGAAAAAATATCGTGGCGGCGATGCGCGCCTTTCATGGAAGAACGTATGGTTCTTTATCCGCGACGTACAATAAAAAATATCGCGAAGGGTTTGAACCGCTTGTGCCTGGCTTTAGTCATGTGGCGTATAACAATATCGAAGCGTTGGATAAAGCGGTGAACGAAGAAACGGCGGCGGTGATTTTGGAAGTGGTGCAAGGCGAAGGCGGCGTGTATCCTGCCAATGCCGAATATGTGCAAGCCGCGCGAAGAATTTGCGATGAACGCGGCGCGTTGTTGATCGTGGATGAAATTCAAACGGGCTTTGGGCGCACGGGAAAATTTTTTGCGATTGAACATTTTGGAATCACACCAGACTTGTTATGTTGCGCCAAATCGTTGGCGGGCGGCGTGCCGATGGGCGCGGTGTTGATCGGGAAGAATGTGAAGAACTTAACGCCAGGCGTGCATGGCTCGACCTTTGGTGGCAATCCGCTTTCGTGCGCGGCGGCAAACGCGGCGTTGGATGTGATCAAGGAAGAAGATTTGGCGGGTCAGGCGGAGGCGAAGGGGAAATATCTGATGGAGAAGTTGAAGACGATTCAATCGCCGAACATCCGCGAAGTGCGCGGACTGGGTTTGATGGTGGGGATCGAGATGAAGCAGAAAGTCGCGCCGTATATCAAGGCTCTGCAAGAAGCGAACATCATCGCGTTGAATGCGGGTATGACGGTTATCCGTTTACTGCCGCCGCTGGTGATCACGTATGAGCAGTTGGATCATTTGGTGGATACGTTGACCGAGGTGCTGGCGATGACGATGGATGATGGACAATAGACAATGGTCAACGGATTGTAAAGCGGATAAGCGGATTTCTATAAACGGACTTTGACACGGACTCGCGGACAAAAACGGATTTGGTAACGGATTACAAAACGGGTAAACGGATGGAAAGCGGATTTGGCAACGGATTACAAAACGGATAAACGGATGGAAAGCGGATTTGGCAACGGATAAACGGATGAGTAACTTTGATACGTTAGTTGGTTTGGTTTCACAATACAGCCCTTCAGGGAGCGAGCGGCGGGCTGTGGAATGGCTGGTCCAGCGGATGAAGTCGCTGGGCTATGATGACGCTTTTATAGATGAAGCGGGCAATGCGGTTGGCGTGATGGGGAAAGGAGAAAAGCAAGTTGTTCTGCTTGGGCATATTGATACGGTGCCTGGGGAAATTAAAGTTGACCTCATTCCGCCCTCATCCCCAACCCTTCTCCCACAAGGAGAAGGGAGTCTGTACGGACGCGGCTCTGTGGACGCGAAAGGTCCGCTGGCGTGTTTTGTGGATGCAGTTGCAAATGTGGGAGCGCAAGAGGGCTGGCAATTTGTGGTGATTGGCGCGGTGGAAGAGGAAAGAGATTCGGAAGGGGCTCGTTTTGTCGTCAATCAATACAAGCCAGATTTTGCAATCATCGGCGAGCCGAACCATTGGGATCGAATCGCGTTGGGATATAAAGGGAGCGCGTGGGCGAATGTGGTCGTCAAACGCGAGCAGGCGCATACCGCCAGCGGCGAAGAGACTGCGGCAGAAGCGGCTGTGGACGTGTGGTTAAAAATCAAAGCGTATGTGCAGGGATTTAATGAAGATAAGAAAAGAGTCTTTGATCAGTTGTTATTAACTTTGCGCGGCGTGGATTCGAGTCAGGATGGCTTCG
This sequence comes from Candidatus Defluviilinea gracilis, assembly GCA_016716235.1. Classification (NCBI taxonomy): domain Bacteria; kingdom Bacillati; phylum Chloroflexota; class Anaerolineae; order Anaerolineales; family Candidatus Villigracilaceae; genus Candidatus Defluviilinea; species Candidatus Defluviilinea gracilis. The sequence goes on along the minus strand of JADJWS010000007.1, from coordinate 147,387 downwards.
AGCAGAAAGCGACACTGAGAGTAGGTGTCCGCTTGCCTGTGGAAGTTGCGCCAGAGGATTGGTATCAGAAATTAGAAGAGATCGTCGAAGGCGTGGTTGTTGAAAGAACGGGTTTCGCCATCCCCGCGTGGGGATGTGAGAAAAACACTCCGCTGGTACGAAGCTTCTTAAGCGGAATCAGGTCGCAGGGCGGAGAGCCGCGCTTCGTTTACAAAACAGGGACTGCCGATTTGAACATCGTCGCGCCTGTGTGGAAATGTCCAGCGGTGGTGTATGGTCCAGGCGATTCGAGTTTGGATCACACGTCGAACGAGCATATCGAGTTGGAAGAGTATGCGCGGGCGGTAGAGGTACTTACATACACGTTGCGCAAGCTTATACATTGATGTTACGCGCCGTCCCATAGGTTTTCTTACAAACCTTGACTCGTCTGACTAAACCTGCGGGACGTTCTCCATAAATTATGTTACACAGAAATAAAAATTCCGCGCCGAAACCATCAGCGCGGAATTTCACTTTCCACTCTCTACTCTCTACTCTCTACTTTCCACTTTCTACGTACACCCCACCTCCCCTATTTCTTCGCCATCGCAGAGATCGCCTGCAATAACGCATTCCCAACGACCTGACCCGATTGCTGGCGGTGGGAACTTTGCCCGAGCGGTCCAGCCGCCATGAGAGCGCTGAGACCCGCTTGCAGATTGTCCTGTCCTTGATTCTTCGCGTTCATGAACGCCATGCCTGCATTAAGCAAGTCGCCCGCGTCGATGCCGCTGTCTTGTTGTTGTGGCTGTTGTGATTGAGTCACCGCGCCGAGGAGCGAACCGAGCAAATCCGCGCCGCCGCCCATTTGTTGTTGAGCGGGTTGACCTCCGCCGAGAAGCGACTGCACCAACATCATCGCGTTGTCTGGGTTGACAGACTTCTGTCCCTTGAATTGTTGCGCGGCTTGAGCGAGCCCTTGCGCGTACACTTGCGACGATCCGCTGGTGGCGTGCTGTTGAAGATACTGGCTCGCGTTGCTCAGTTGTTGCGAAGGTGACGCGCCTTTCTGCTCGCCCATCACCTGTGTAAGCATGTTGAACATCTGCACCATGTTGTCGCCATGGTTGCCGTTCTGCGCGTCTGCTTGATTCAACGCTCCTTGATTCGCCGCAAGCGCTTTCGCCGCCACGCCGAATAACGCGGACAGGTCCGCGCCGCCTTTTGCTGACGATTTCGCCGCGTTACTTGGAACTCTTGCCTTCCGTGTTGCTCCCGATTTTTGCGCCATGAGAAAAATTCCTTTCTGTGAATTGATATTCAAGAGTATAACAGCAAACGTTCGGTTACATTCGCTCTAAAATTCCAATCGCGTTTTGCAACCGCGACAACACTTTTTCGCGCCCGATGATCTCCATGCTCTCGAACAACGGCGGGCTGACCTTTTGCCCCGTCACGGCGACGCGCAATATGCCGAAGACTTGATTCGCGTTCAACCCCGCCGACTCAACGTACGCGCGCATCGGCGGCTCGGCAGTCTGATGCGACACGTCGGGCATTGCGGACAGAATCTCCAAACACTTCTTTGCGATCTCAGCGGACTGCTTCGCATCGAGTCCTTTCGCGATCAACTCATCGGGATTCGGCAATACTTCCTCTTTGAAGAAGAAACTCGCAAACGCGAGACAATCATCCAACGTGACGAGTCGCTCGCGGATGAGCGGCGTGATCTTGACCAGCGCGTCATTCTGGACATCCAAGCCTGCCGCGACAAAATACGGCTTGATCCGCGCCGACAGGTCTTCGGTCGTCAACAAGCGGATGTGAGTCCCATTGAAATGATCCAGTTTTTGAAAATTGATCGCCGCGGGCGAGGGAGTCAACGTGTCTATGCTGAAGCGTTGGATCATCTGGTCAAGAGACATCACATCGTCCTCGGCGACGCCCCACCCCATCAACGCGATCCAATTCAACACGCCCTCGGGTGTGTAGCCTAAATCTTTCATATCGTCAACGAAGACTGTACGGCCGTCCTTCATAACATCGGCATTGTCTCGCTTGCTCATCTTCCCTTTGCCGCTCGGTTTGAGAAAAATTGATAAGTGAATCCAAACGGGTTCATCCCACCCAAACGCGCGGACGATGTTCACATGAAGCGGAAACGTCGAGAGCCATTCCGATCCGCGCAAGACGTGGGTAATTTCCATTTCGTGGTCGTCCACCATCGCGGCGAGATGATACGTGGGCAGACCGTCTGACTTCAAGATAATCGTATCGTCGAGATATTTATTCTCGGTCACAATGTCGCCGCGCAGGTGATCATGCGCGATGGTAGAACCTACATGTTCCATCTTGAAACGGATCACATATTTCTCCCCATTGGCAATGCGCTTCGCGGCGTCGCCGGGATCGATCGCGCGGCACAATCCATCATAGAGGACACGATCTACTTTGCGGGCTTCCTGCTCCTTGCGCGATTGTTCGAGCCGCTCGGGCGAACAGAAGCAGGGATACGCCGATCCTTTTTGCACAAGTTCGTTCGCGCGTTGTTGATAGAGGTCGCGCCGCTCGGTTTGGCGATACGGGCCGAAGGTCCCGCCATGAAGCGGGCTTTCGTCGGGAGTGAGGCCGAGCCAATCGAGGCTCCGCATAATTTCATCTTCCGAACCTTCAACAAATCGTTTCCGGTCGGTATCTTCGAGGCGCAAGATGAACTGCCCGCCCGTTTTACGCGCGAGCAAATAATCGAAGAGCGCGGTGCGCGCGCTTCCGAGATGAAATCTCCCAGTTGGCGATGGCGCCATGCGTGTGCGTGCTGGTTTCAAAATAATCCTCCAAACGACCCCCACCCCAGCCCAGCCCTCCCCCAAAATCCGACGAACCCCAGTCGGATTTTGGGGGAGGGTGCCGAAGGCGGGAGGGGGTCAAAATTCCAATTGCCTGAACCGCATGGCAACGCTTTCCACAAGCCCGATTCCGAGCATCAATGAAGTGAGACCGCTGCCGCCGTAACTAATGAACGGAAGCGGCAAGCCCGAGACGGGCACGATGTTCAAGTTTACCCCAATGTTGACCATGCCTTGAAAAAAGATCAAGATCGCCACGCCGTAAGCGATATTCATGCCCGCCACATCTCTGGCTTTTTGCGCGGCGCGCAAACACCTCCAAATGACCAACATGATAATGACAATGACCAACAGCGCGCCAACAAACCCAAACTCCTCCGAGATCGCCGAGAAAATAAAATCGGTATGACGCACTTTCAAGAAGCGCAACTGAGTCTGCGTGCCGTGACCATACCCTTGACCGGTCACGCCGCCCGAGCCGATCGCAATGAGCGCCTGTGACACGTTATAGGTCGCGCCGAACGTGGCGTCCTCTTCCGGGAGGATGAAATTCGCGATGCGATCCTGTTGATATTCCTGCAAGAACGGAATGCGGATTCCTGCGGCGGTCAAACCTACAATAGCGATAAAGGAGATCGTCCCAACCGCCCCCACCATAATGACATGCTTCACTTCCATGCCGTTCAGCCACAACAATGCGCCAAGAATGACGCTCAACACCACAACATTGCTGAGATTCGGCTGGAGCAGGATCAACCCAATTATGCCGGATGCCCATACCACCGCCCCGATCAACCAGCGCAGGTCGCGCGGCTGATTTTGAGTCGCCTGAAAGTAACGCGCCAATACAAGGATCGCCACGATCTTGGCAAACTCTGTCGGTTGCAGGAATAACACGCCTACCTGAAACCAACGCTGCGCGCCAAAAGCGGTTTGACCGAAACCGGTCAAGGTGACGAGAAACAGCAAAATGACGAGATACATGGGACGATACAGCGCCATCCAATAACGGTAGTCGATCGCGGCAACAACGAAGATCAGGACCAAGCCCGCCAGAGCGAAATAAATCTGGCGATTAATGAGCGGAAGCAATACTTCATTCCCCGCCACCGCGGATCGGATCATCGTGGTGCCGAAGGCCGTGGCAAGCACCACCGCGCCCAACAGCCAGAAGTCAAAGTAGCGCCATGAAATATTTTTTAGCATGCGTGGGAAGTCTTACAAAGTGCGTTTCTCTGTTCCAGCGGCAGTAGAACTGCCGCTGGAACCATTGACTTGTTCACAACCTACTTGTTCGCGCCGCAGTTGAACGGCGGCGCGAACACCATAGATTATTTCGTCTTTCGTGTTTTACGCCGCGCGGCTTTGAGCGGAATATCCGCCACAAGCCGTTGCGAGCGCCCATCATGCTCCACGCCGATCTGCATGGCTTTCGCGTCAATTTGCACGTGGCGGCTGATGGCGGCGATCAAATCATCCCGAAGCGCATCCAACTCAGCAGGCGTCAGATCCGTGCGGTCGTGAATCAGCACCAGTTGCAGGCGCTCTTTCGCGCTATCGGCGCTGGTTTTTTTTCCGAAGAATCGATCGAAGAATCCCATGTCACTTCCTCCCCGTCAACCGCTGGATGCGCTCCCAGAGGCTGCCTTGAGATTCCAAATCAAGGAATGGAACGGTTTCGCCCTTCAACCGTTTCGCAATATTGCGAAACGCCTGCCCCGCCCGGCTTTTCGGGTCGTACGCAACCGGCGCGCCACGATTGGAAGCAATGACCACGTTTTCATCTTCCGGCACAATGCCGATCAATTCAACCGCGAGCAAATCGAGCACATCCTCGGGCGAGAGCATATCTTTGCTTTTGACGAGCGCGGGATTCAACCGATTCAGGATGAGCGCCGCGGGTCCTTTTTCCTCCGACTCGAGGATGCCGATCACTCGATCTGCATCGCGTACCGCGCTGACCTCGGGGTTGGTCACCACGAGGACGCGGTCCGCGGCGGCGATGGCATTGCGAAATCCGCGCTCGATGCCGGCGGGCGAATCGATCAACACAAAATCAAAATCGGATCGCAACTCTTTTACCACCCGCACCATATCGCTGGCGGAAACGGCGTTTTTATCGCGCGTCTGAGCCGCCGGGATGAGGTACAAGTCGGGCAATTTCTTATCGCGGATCATCGCCTGTTTCAAGCGGCAACGCCCTTCGACCACATCCACCAAATCATACACGATGCGATTTTCCAAGCCGAGGATCACATCCAAATTGCGCAAGCCGATATCGCCGTCAAGACAAACCACTTTCGACTTCTCCGCCGCAAGCGCGACGGCAAGGTTGGCAGTGGCGGTGGTCTTCCCCACCCCGCCTTTCCCAGATGTAAGCGTAATGACTTTTGCAGGCATGTAGTTTTCCTATGGCTTATTTAGCTGACCAAAGTTCAGCGTGGATTTTTCCATCTTGATGGATGCGCGCCATCTCGGGCTGTTGAGTTTCGCTCGGCTCCAATGCGGCATACGATTCACCGGCAATGCGCGCTTGAGTTGGCGAAAGGTCGAGGGCGCAGATCACCGAGGCGGCATTGCCCTTTACCCCCGCATGAACCATCCCTCGCAAGCGACCCCAGACGATGACGCTTCCTCCGGCAACGATCTCCGCGCCGGGGTTCACATCGCCAAGCACCACCACATGTCCGGGATATTCAACACGGGCGCCGGAACGGAGCGTTTTATTCAAAAATAGCGAAGCCTCTTCGCCGGCATTTTCCGGGGCAAACGCCCTTGAATCTTCAGGCCGCGGCTTTGCGATTCGAGTTGCCAAACCGAGCAACTGCGCCGTTTTCTCTGTGGTCGGCGATTCACTGATAACCGCCCAGAGGAAGATGCCTCGCTCAGAAAGTTGATCGCGCAATTCCGCAAGATCGTCCACCTTCAACACTTGTGTCGCAACATCCAGCGCAAGGCGCGCGCCGTGAAAGAATGCGGGCTGAGAATCCACCTGGGTAAGCAACGCGGAACGCTGTTCATCCCACGGAGCGTCATCAATCGAAACGAGCAGTCCGTCGCGTATACCTTTGATCTGAAGAAGCGTTGTGGTGTCTTCCATGCGTTGTATCGATTGCGAAATTATAGCATGAAGTATTCGTTGAAGTTTTAATCGCCCCGCGCAAGGTCTATGGCTTTCAGTTCGAAGTATGCCTGCAACACGCGCGCCACGATCGGCGCGGCAACCGAACCGCCTTCGCCGCCGTTGTAGGCAAACGCAAGGACGATGATCTCCGGGTCGTCGAAGGGCGCGTATGAAAGCGTCCAGGCATGGGTGGGCCAGCGTCCAAAACGACAGCGGTCCAACACCCGGGCGACATCATCGCAGTATTCCGCCGTGCCGGTCTTGCCTGCCACCGCGATCGGTATCGGATAGAATTCTGTGAACACCCGGTGCAACGTGCCAAGCGGGTCTTCGGTTACCGCCATGCGCGTGCCAGTGCGAACCGCTTCGATGGTGGCTGGCAGGATGGTCTTCGTATTTCCGGTGAGGTCGCAATACCCTGCCTCGCAGCTCCATTCATTGATGATCGGTTCCACGGTCACATCCCATTTTATGTTTGGGGTAAATGGCGAGATCTGATAACTCCCGGCGGGCGGCAAGGGGAAAATCTTTGTTTCGTCCGCCATATTCACCCAAACCACGCGCTCGCGGCCATCGGCATCGGTCGTTGTCCGCTGTTCGTAAATGAAGAAAGTTTCGGGGTCGAACCACAACGGGACAACATGGCCTTCCCCGTCTTGCACTTCGCGGACGAGTGTGGGCTGCATGAGTTTGCCGCGGTTGGCGATCGTGGCGCCGGACATCAAAACTTGTAATGGCGTGCCCAGCACATACCCCTGCCCCACACTGGCGATGTACGTGTCGCCTGTGGACCAGTTTTCCCCGGTGTTGATGCGTTTCCACTGCGGGGATGGGACGAGTCCATCTTCCTCGCCGGGCAGTTGGATGCCGGAGCGGGCGCCATACCCCAACGCCCGGGCGTATTCGCCGAGACGGAAGATGCCGAGCCCCTCTTTGATCTCATCCTCAAACCCTCCACCGAGCTTATAAAAGCACACGTTACTCGAATAGGCGATACATCTGAAAAAGTCGAGCGAACCGAACCCGGCTTCATTGATCACGCCGTTGCGTTCATAGTTCCAATCCACAAATGGGCGTGAGTTGCGGTCGGTGCACGGGTCGGTGGGGCGAAACCGTTCGCACAATAACAACCGCCCAGGAGTTTCAACGATTTGACCAACCTGGATAACGCCTTCATTGAACGCGCCCGTGGCTGTGGAAAGTTTGAACGTGGAGCCCGGCGCCAACTCGGCAGAGATGGCATTGTTCACAAGAGGATGGCGCGGATCTTGCGCCAACTGCTCGTAGTAATAACCCGGTATAAAGCGGGCAAATCGGTTGTTTTCATAGGTGGGGTACGATACCATAGCAAGGATCTCCCCGGTCTTCGGGTTCATGGCAATCACCACGCCGCTGGAGATAAGGTGGGTCGCATCCAAACGAGTGTTCCAAAAATTGATCTCATCGATCAGCGAGGCTTCGGCGACCTTTTGCAGACGCGTGTCGATGGTCAGGGTCACGTTATACCCCGGCGTGGGAGGGATGGGCGGCTCGAGGTTGCGCAATTCTTCGCCAGCCACATCTTCTTGAATGACGCGCAGTCCGTTTTTTCCGAGCAGGATGTCATCCATGGATGTTTCAATGCCGGCGTACCCGATCTTATCGCGGTTGGCTACAAATCCGCGGGCTTCATATGCCGATTGAAAGGCGGCAGAGATTGGCCCGAGGAAGCCGACGACATTGGCGGTCAGCGAACCCGTCGGATAGTCTCGCACCGGCTCGATCTCCAACGAGACGCCGGGCCAATCGACCGAACGTTCGCGCACGATACGGGCAAGCTCTTCCCCGATATTGCAACTGATCTTGACCGGCACAAACGGCGCAATGGAATCGCCCAGCGCGACCATGTCTGCAATGCTGGGTCCCGGCACGCAAGCCGAGAACAACTTGGCGTTTTCCAGCGATTCATCGGTGACCGGACCGCCCGCCGGCACGCCCGTCAGTTCGGAAACTTCGCGATAAATCCTTTGTATGTCACCCTCATCGTCCGGCAAACCCGCCGGGGTGATGATCACATTATACGAAGCGATATTACGCGCCAAAATATAACCGTTGCGGTCATAGATGATCCCGCGCTGAGCCGGCACGCTGACCTCAGCCACATAATTTTCGACCGCCTGGTCGAGCCACTCCTGTCCGCTAAAAATTTGCAGAGACACAAGCCGCATAATGATCGTTGCAAGAACGAAGGCGATCACGCCATAGATCAGTAACAACCGCCAGGGCTGTGTTTGGAATTTATTCTCAGATTGATTACTCATTCAAACTCCGGGGCTGGGTACATCCAACGAGCAAGGTCGCGCATCACCGCGTAGACAGGGATGGCAAGAAGCATATTCAACAGGATACTCGGCAGGGTCAACAACCCCAACGTATCGAGAATGGGCAACGCTGTGCCGTTCAAGCGCAAAGCGCCCAACGAGACAATGTGTAAAAACAATGTGCCTAGAAAGGTGATTCCGAACATTGCCAGCAAAGGCGCCTGCCAAACGCGGCGTTGAAGGAGTCGCGCCAGAGTTACAACCAGAAGATAAGCGGCGAGCGGAACAAGGATCGGAATTCCCGAGACAAACCCAACCATCAACCCTGCCGAGATCGCCCAATGCCAGGCGGTATCCACGCCTTCTTGCAGCGCCCATGCCGCAAGGATCACCAGCGGCAGGTCGGCATGACCGGACAATAACGGAATGCGGCTCACAAGGGAAGATTGCAAGACAACCGCCAAAAGGATGATGGGAATCGCAAGAAGGTCGCGCATGGTTATGGAGTCGGGAAAAGGGGACCGATATCCACCGGGGTAAAGTTTACGATCACCAAAATAATTTGGAGGCGGTTAAAGTCCACCACCGGCTGGACCGTGGCTTGTTGAAATAAATCGAAATCGCGGGCGCGGATGTTGACCACCTGTCCGACGATCAAGTCCGGAGGATATCCGCCTCCCAGCCCCGAGGTGAGGACAAGATCGCCTGCCTCGACGTTTGTTTCCTGCGAGATCAATTCCAGTTCGAGGTCGCCGGTGACAGAGCCAACAAGCGAGGCGTCGGTCTCCGCGTTTTCCAATCTCACATTCACGTTCGAGGCCGGGTCGGTAATCAGTTGCACGCGCGCCGCGTTGGCAATCACCGCATCTACGCGCCCAACCAGCCCCTGGTCGGTGACGACCGGCATGCCGCGCAGGATCCCATCATTTGAACCGCGGTTGATGATCACATAATGCAAAAACGGACTCGGGTCGCGCCCAATCACCTCGGCGGCTTTGTAGGTATTGTCCGGGTTGGCGCGCGAAAAATCGACCAGCGCGGCGAGAATCTCTGTTTCGCCAACCTGTTGCTGGAGCTGGATCACCTGCGCTTGCAATTCAGAAACCTCCGCTTCGAGTTCCGCATTACGCTGGCGCAGAGAGGCGACATCGCGCGGCGCGGTCAAAAACTCCTGCACTGCGATAAAACGAGAGGAGAACCACGTCTGTAAATTGACCAGCGACCCTGTGAACACGTTCGATGCGGAGCTGAAATATCCCCCCAGCGCAAGCGCGATCACCCCGCCCACGACCAGAAAGATGATCGTTGTCTGAAGCGCGCGCGAAAAATTATTTCTCATTTTATTTCTTAGATCTTATCGGTAACAAGTCAAAACCTATGCTGGATGCTGATAAACGCAGATTTTTCTTTTTTGAAGATGAATTTTCACCCGTTACGCGCTGTGCCGGGTGCTGCCGCGCTCCAGCCCAACAAGATAACGGCTCAACTTATCGAAATCATCGAACACCATGCCAGCGCCGCGCGCCACACATGTGAGCGGGTCTTCGGCGACCCATACGCGCAACTTCACTTCATCCGTCAGGCGGTCCGCAAGCCCTTGCAAGAGCCCGCCTCCACCGGCAAGGCAGATACCGGCATCCATCAGATCGGCAACGATCTCCGGAGGAATTTCATCCAACGCGTCGCGGATCGTATCGATAATTACCTGCACCGACCCTGCCAGCGCCTCGCGCATCTCCACCGATGAAACTTCGATGCTTTCCGGCAAACCGGTCACCAGATTCCGTCCGCGCACTTCCATCGTTTTCTCCGGCTGAAGCGGATACGCCGAACCGATCTTCCATTTGATCTGCTCCGCAACCCCTTCACCGATGAGCAGGTTATATTTATTTCGCAAATACTGCACAATATCCTGGTCCATCTCATCGCCAGCCACGCGCAACGAACGGGAGGCGACCACGCCGCTCATAGACATCACAGCCACTTCTGTCGTTCCGCCGCCGATATCCACCACCATACTGCCGCGAATTTCACCCATGGGCAAACCAGCCCCCAATGCCGCGGCGATCGGTTCCTCGATCATATATGCCGCGCGCGCGCCAGACGCCATCACCGCGTCATACACGGCGCGTTTTTCCACTTCCGTCACGCCGGTGGGAATTCCCACTACCACGCGCGGGCGCGGAAGCGGCACAATATTTTGCTCGTGAACCCTGCCAATGAAGTATTCCAACATCACCTGGGTAATATCGAAGTCGGCGATCACGCCATCGCGCAACGGGCGCACAACCGCCACATTGCTCGGCGTGCGACCCATCATTTCCTTCGCCTCCAAACCGATGGCAAGCGGCTGACGCAAGCGCTTATCAATCGTCACCCAGGAAGGTTCGTTGATGACAATTCCCTTGCCGCGCACGTTCACCAACGTGTTCGCAGTCCCCAAATCGATCGCAATATCCAGTGAAAATAAGCCCAACAGCCAATTAACCGGGTTGAACGCCAAGGCAGGCTCCTCGATAGCAATTCTTCATACTTGTCGAAGTATTATACCTAACAATCATCAACATCGTGAAATCACGTATAATCGCCCCGTATGAAACATCCAGACCCTCTCGTCATTGGTATTGCAGGCGGCTCAGGCTCTGGAAAGACCACCGTTGCGCATGCCATCCTCAGCAGGGTCGGGCGCGACCGCATCGCCTTTTTGCAACACGACTCGTACTACAAAGACCTTAGCGGATTGCCCCCCGTTCAGCGGTCGGAAATCAACTTCGACCACCCCGACTCGCTCGAATCGGAATTATTGATCGAACACATCGCCTCCCTCCGCGACGGGCAGCCTGTGGACGTCCCCGTATATGACTTTGCCACCGACCGGCGCACAGACCAATCCTTCATCGTCCAGCCGCGCAGTGTTATTCTCGTGGAAGGTATTCTTATTTTCACGGAAGCCAAATTGCGAAAAATGTTCGACGTGAAGATCTTCGTAGACACCGACGCCGACCTGAGATTCATCCGCCGCCTCGAGCGCGACATCCACGAACGCGGGCGCAGTACCGAATCGGTGATCGCGCAATACCAGGCGACTGTCCGCCCCATGCATCTCGAGTTTGTCGAACCCTCGAAGCGTTACGCCGATGTGATCATCCCCGAAGGCGGATTCAACACCGCCGCGCTGGATATGGTCGTGGCGCGCATCGAAGCGCTATTAAAATAAGACCTCACAGGGTTTCGCGAAGCGTCCTGCGAGGTCTCAAAATCAAAGGAGAATACACATGTCAAAACAATGGAAGACCCCACCCGCAATGCAGATCGACTCAAAGAAAAAATACAAAGCGCGCATGGAAACAGACAAAGGCGCGATGGTGATCGAACTATTCGCCGACAAAACGCCCAAGACCGTAAACAGCTTCGTCTTCCTCGCGCGCGAAGGATTCTACGACGATGTGATCTTCCATCGCGTGATCGATAATTTCATGGCGCAAGGCGGCGACCCCACCGGCACCGGCATGGGCGGACCCGGGTACCAATTCGAAGATGAATTTCACCCCAGCCTGAAACACGATAAACAAGGCGTCCTCTCCATGGCGAACGCCGGACCCGGCACCAACGGCTCGCAATTTTTCATCACACACGGGCCCACCCCGCATCTCAACAACCGCCACAGCGTTTTCGGCCAGGTTGTAGAAGGGCTGGATGTGTTGATGTCGATTCCCGCGCGCGACCCAAACAACCGCAACGCCCCAGCCGTAAAGATTCTCCGTGTCACCATCGAAGAAAGCGAATAAGCCCTCGCCGCAACCAGAGTCGTCGCCGGGTCAGAAGCGCTCGAAACTTCAAATCAATATCCTGCGCGCGCTGGCGCTCCTCGTCGTCCTGGGGATCACCGCGTTGGTATTCAGCATACGCGACCGGGTGGAGGACTTTGCGGTGTTCGGTTATCCCGGTGTCTTCTTAATCGCCCTGCTTGCAAACGCGACTGTCTTCATCCCCGCGCCCGGCGTGGCTATCATCTACGCCATGGGGGCGGTGTTCAATCCCTTGCTTGTCGGGCTTTCAGCAGGGACGGGCGGCGCGATCGGAGAACTCTCCGGGTACCTTGCCGGTTTCAGCGGTCAGGCAGTGATCGAAAATACGAATGTGTACGAGCGCATCAAGCCCTGGGTGGATCAATACGGCGGCTGGGCAATCCTCGTATTAGCCGCCATCCCGAATCCTTTTTTCGATGTGGCAGGCGTTGCCGCAGGTATCGCTAAAATGCCAATGCGCACGTTCCTTTTCTTTATTTGGATCGGCCAACTCATCAAGATGACATGTTTTGCCTACGCGGGATATTATTCCCTGGAATGGCTCACCCGGTTCTTTGAGTAATTGAAGTTGCGCAGTCTAGCCACAAAGACGCGGAGTCGCAGAGAAAAAAAATACAGGATGTAAGCAGTTGAACCTGTTGCGCCGTAGTTGCACTGCGGCGGCGGCAGTGCAACTGCCCGCCAACTGCGTAAGTCCTGTAGCATAAAGATTGGAACGCTGGAAATACTCGCTGATCAAGAAGAGCCAGATTGAACGATGATCTGCCCGATCACCTGCATGAAGAAAGCCGCGCCCGATCCAAAGTTTGAAAGCGCGTCTCCGCACGAAGCCTTTTGATGATATTCCACAACAACCGAATAGGCGCCGGGCGAAGCTGGCGCGGTAAGTGTCGCGCTCTCGACGCCAGACGCCCCCGGCGCGCCGCCGGGAACACCGGCGTAGGCGCAAGCCCCGCTACTGCTTAGATTACTCAACCCGGTGATCAATTGAACATTACATGTGGGGCATGAACTGCTGGATACTTGAAAATCATACGAGACATAAAACTCCTGCCCCGGTATCAGCGTGATCGTTGTTCCAAATTGAGAAAGGTCGTCTGTGAGAACCACATTGCCGACTGTCAAACCGCCAAATGGCGTGGGCGTGGGCGTTACGACTGTTATCGCTCCAGTGGACACATCCACGCTTTCGATTGGCGATTTAACGAAGTAATCGGCAAGGAGACGACCGGCAGACGATTCAATGAACCACCATTTCTGTCCAATGGAAGTTTGCTGGGTAACAGACTGTTCCGGTCCAAGAGTGAAAAAGAGAATGAGTTTACACGCGGGGTCGACCATATACACGTCTATGGTGAGTTTGGAGCTATTGAAAAATGTCGTCATCGCCGGGGTGGTTGACGGACGAGGACAAGCCTGCGTGGGCGTCATCGAAACAGTAGCAGTTGGAGAAACAGTTAGCGTCGGCGTAGAAGTTTGGCTGGGAGCAATCGTCGGCGTGAAGGTGTTCGAGGATGTGGGAGCAGTAGTAAAGGTCGGAGTTGAAGCGGTCGGCGAAGCTTCAGGAGTTTGAGATGAAAGCCCGGCTAATATCCAACCGACAGGATCAATAGGTCCATTCGTCGGGCGAGGCTGCGATTCAATCGTCGGCGCCTGTATCTGCTCGAGATACGCATTGACCGGTTCCAAAAACGGCTCGGGCACATTTTCGCCGATTTGTTCCTGTGCCGCGCGAGTAATAGGATTCTTCGGGAGCGTTCCAAATCCGCCGGTGGCAAGCATGGTCGCGGTCAACGCGACCACGAACAAACGCACAGACGAACGACTGCCCGCGCGTTTCGGCGACTGCGTAGATTGAAAGCGCGCCACAGAGATTTCCTACGCGTTGGCGTCCAAACTTAACCCCGCTTCTTTGATCGCGTTCACGGCAAGCAGAAAGAGTCGCGTCATTTCGGGACCCGCGTCCAGCCGATCGGTCATGTATGCGCGGACTTCAATGATGAAATAGCCTTCGTCTGCTGTTTGCACCACAACCGCCGGTTGACTTAATGCCTTGGTTGATAGTTCAGGGGCGAAACCAGTCACCGCTTTCTGTATCGCCTCAACGGCTTTATTCAAGTCTTGATTCACCGGCAGTGGAACCTTTACGGAGATCAGATGACCGGGATGCGCTGAATAATTTATGATCGTTCCGTTGGTCGCTTCCGCATTGCGGATATAGATTTCATCACCGTTCACGGTCTCAAGTGTGGTGAGAAAGAGCGAAACATTCGCCACCCTGCCTTCTCGTCCTGCAATTACAACATAATCGCCCGCGCTGTAGGTGCGCCCAACAAATAAGCTGACGCCAGCCAAAAGGTCGCCGGCGATTCGCTCGGAGCCGATGGCAAACGCGCCGGTGATCGCCGTCACGACGACGACCAGCAACCCCGCCGCGCCGGTGGTGTCCAGAATCACTTTCACCGTCCAGATGCCGATGGCAAGCGCGAGAAAACTCCCGATGAACCGGCTCCACACCGATCCCATGGGGCGGGCTAATAAATGACTGACCACCCATGAAACGATCAAGGCAATGAGAATCCCGCCTAAGCCAATCAGGATCGCATTTAAGAAGGGACGAAGAGCTTCAAAGACACTGTCGGACATAGGACACCTCATCCAAGTTTTCTTGAATTATAAGACCAAATCATTTCCGCCGGAATATTCCCCATACCGTTTAAGTTCTTCACGAACATTGCTCAAATCAAGTTCTTCCTGTATGATTTTATTGGCACTGATCAACAAAGGAGACCGAATGAAATTTGAAACGCTGGCAATTCATGCGGGTCAGGAACCCGACCCCAACAACGGCGCGGTGATGACGCCCGTCTATTTCACATCTACATACATGCAAGATGGGATTGGAAAACCGCGACAAGGATACGAATATTCGCGCACGATGAACCCAACGCGCAAGGCATTGCAAGATTGTCTCGCCGCGCTCGAAGGCGGTTCCCTTCGACAAGCTCAGGGCGAGGCATTCGGATTGGCATTCGCTTCGGGACTCGCCGCGACGGACACCGTCCTTCGTTTACTGAGCGCGGATGCGCATGTGCTGGCAGGCAACGACGTGTACGGCGGCACCTTCCGCCTCTTCGACAAGATCCTCCGCCGCTTCAACCTCGACTTTACATTTGCTGACACGACTGATCCTGAATCGGTCGCCGACGCGTTGACTCCCTCCACGCGCCTCGTATGGTTGGAGACTCCGACCAATCCATATTTGCGCATCACCGACATTCGCGCCGTGGCAGAAATCGTCCACGCGCATGCAAACAAGCCGCTCCTCGTTGTTGATAACACATTTGCCACACCCTACCTTCAGCGTCCGCTCGAACTCGGCGCGGACATCGTCGTCCACTCGATGACGAAATATCTCGGCGGTCACTCGGATGTGGTCGGCGGCGCTGTGATCGTGAAAGATAAGGAATTAGCAGACCGGCTTTACTTCCTGCAAAACGCGGTCGGCGCGATACCAGGACCGATGGATTGCTTCTTGGTCTTGCGCGGAATCAAAACTCTGCCCCTCCGCATGGAACGTCACTACGAAAACGCTACGGCTGTCGTTGAATTTCTTGAAAAGCATCCCAAAGTGGACAAGGTCATCTATCCGTACCACGCGAGTCATCCACAACAAAAGGTTGCGAAACAACAAATGAGGAACGGCGGAGGCATGGTCTCGTTCATCGTCAAAGGCGGAAAGGAAGCCGCGACCCGGGTGGTTGAGGCGACGAAAATCTTCGCGCTCGCCGAATCGCTCGGCGGAGTCGAATCGCTCATCGAAGTCCCGGCGGCGATGACTCACCTATCGGTAGCCGGCTCGCAATTGGAGGTTGACCCGGCTCTTATCCGCTTGTCAATTGGCGTGGAACACCGTGATGATTTGATCGAAGATATCAAACAGGCGCTGGAAAAAGCCTAAAAAAAAAGACTCTCTACCGTATATTTGCACCGCTAAGTGTCGTCATGGCGCCATGCGACATCCGCAAAGAACGCAAAGAAAACCTTTTTAACTTGGCGACCTTAGCGTGCTTTGCGGTAAAAATCTTTCCTGTGCGGTAGAGAAAAAAAGAAAACAGAGACCGGCTATCCGGTCTCTTGTCATTTCGCGTGGATCGCCAATAGCGTCACATCATCGTCCTGCTTTGCCCCGTTTTGATAATCCATCAACGTGCTGAAGAGACGGTCACACGCCGCTTGAGCGGAAAGCGACCGCAAACCCCTCATCGTCTCTTTAATTCGTTCAAGCCCGAAAGGCGCGCCGTTCGGATCGCGGCAATCGGTCATGCCGTCTGTGAACATGACCAGCAACGAACCTTTCGCCAGGCGGATGCTGTTTTCATCCAACAGCATATCCTCCCACAGCCCAAGCGCCATGCCCGGTTCGTGCGGCAGGCGATGGATATCGCCGCGCTCGCCGATCAACAACGGAGGCTCATGCCCGGCGCGGGCATAGGAAAACTCTCCTGTAAGCGTATCCAGCACGCCATACAATGCGGTAACAAACTGCGTGGATTTTTCGAGGCGGGTGATGTGTTCATTGACCATGCGCAACACTGCGCCGGGCGACGTGGAATTATCAGCCTCCGCGATAATGAGCGCGTGCGCCCTCGCCATGAAGATCGCGGAGGGAACGCCCTTGTCGGAAACATCGCCGATCAAAACGCCCATCTTTCCATTGCCCAACTCAAACACATCGTAGAAATCGCCTCCCACCTGGCGCGCTGGCAGGATGCGCCCGCCAAAGTCGAATCCCTCCGGCGCGGGCAACACATCCGGCAAAATGGACATTTGGATCTCCGCGGCTACTTGAAGTTCCTTCTCGAGCCGCTCTTTTTCAATCAACTGCTCCTGCGCGGCTTTCAACTCATCGTAGGCGGTTTGCAATTGGCGGTTTTTCTCGGTCAGGTCGCGGAAGGTCTGCACATTGGTGTTATCGAGGCGCGAACTTAATACGCTCACCATCGCATTCGCCAATTCGGGATGCCGCTGTAACAACTCTTGAAATTGCGTGCGGCTCATGCTGAGCAGTAAAACATCGCCCCGCGCCCGCGCGCCCGCTGTGCGTCTCCCGCCAGGCATGATGATACCCATCTCGCCAAGGTATTCGCCTTCATTAATGACATTGAGGACAAGCTCGTTCGCGGTCCCCGAAGCCATGTTGATCTCAAGCTGTCCGCGCGCCACAATGTACAGATGCTCCGCCAACTCCCCTTCTTTGAACAAAATATCGCCCGCATTCAACCGCACCCTGTCCAACGCGTTCAAAAGCAAATTCAACTCATCGAAGGGAAGCTGGGAAAACAGCGGAATCCGCGTAAGCAGGCTGGCTGAAAGATTGGTTGTTTTGAGGGATTCACTCATAAGATAAACGCCACCGCGCGAAAACACAAACACCGAAAACGAATTGGAGTTTCCTCCGCGTCAAAACTCCACCACTTCCTTGCCCGAAAGTTTATTCTGTATCCGCTCCACGACGGTATCCAAATGCTTCGGCTGATGGACGTAATCCAGATCGTCGGTAGCGATGGTAAGCACCGGGCACATATCGAACGCGCCCAACCACTCGTCGTAAAAAGAATCGAGCAGGGTTAGATACCCCGGCGTGATGCCCGATTCCATCCCGCGCGCGCGCCGGCGGATGCGGTCCATCAACACGTTCACCGGCGCCTTCAAATAGATCAACAAATTCGGGCGCGGCATGCTATTCATCACCAGATCGAACAAACGACGATACGCCAGATAATCGCGCTCGGCAAAGTCGCCCATGTGATGCAACGCCCGCGCAAAAATATGGAAATCCTCGTACACGCTCCGATCGAGGATCGCCGAACGCGGGTCGCGCGCGGCTTCAAGATATTGGTCGGCGCGATGACCGAGAAAAAACACCTGCAAATGAAACGACCACGAGCGCATATCGCTGTAAAAATCAGCCAGATAGGGATTATCCGCCACCGACTCATACCCCGTCCACCAGCCAAGGCGCGAACCGATCCGCTCCGTAAGCGAGGTTTTGCCGACGCCAATATTTCCAGCCACCACCACCTGATATTTCGACACACATCCTCCGTAAAAGATATTCGGAGTATAGGCGAGCCAAACAAATTTGTCGAGGCTCGAGGCAAAATCGCCGGTATAATTCTGCGAAAGGAAACTGCATGCCAACAAAATTCAAAATACGGGACGCCTCAGGCTGGACAATTTTCGTCTTCGGACTTCTTGCGCTTCTTCTCGGACTGGTCGGCTTGGTCCGCCCTGAGACGCTTTTATCGCTCCTCGGCTTCCCCGTGCTAGAACGCGCCGCGCGCGCCGCCGGAGACTACACCCTCCTCTTTATGACCGCCTCCGCGATGGCTTCGTTTAATATGGGCGCGTACTACATCTTCGCCGCGTTAAATGACGTAAAGCAATTTTACAAATGGACGGTTCCATTCCGCGCGATTACGTTCATCGTATTCACGCTCGCGGTAGCAAGCCAACTCGCCCCGGCGGGCTTCTTCGGCGTCGGCGCGTGGGAACTGGCTGGAGCAGCGGCAACTTTTCTCGCTCTCCGTTCCGACCATAAAAAGAAAATGGAAATGACTGGGGTCACGACAAACAGTCTCGCGCCCCGTTCCAAAACCAAGAAAGAAGCAGGAGGTTAACATGCGCTCTGAGTGGATCGAATACAACGGCAAAAAGATCTTTTATCAGGATTTTTCTCAACTCTTCTACAACTCCGCCGCGGTGAAAGCGGAATTAGCGGAAGTGCAAGAAATTGTAAAAGCTCAGCCGCAAAACTCCGTGCTTGTGCTGACCGACATGCGCGACACTAATGTGGACGCCGAACTGCTCCCCGCCATGAATGCGGCGTCCGCCGCCACCAAAGCCTACGTGAAGAAAACGGCTGTTCTCGGCGTCACCGGCATAAAACAAAAACTAGCCGACCTGCTCACGATGATCACCGGTCAACCGCTCAAATACTTTGACGATATCGAATCAGCCAAACGCTGGTTGACACAAGAATAACCAAACTCCGAAGCGTCCGCGCTTCGGAGTTTTTCTTTGCGGATGATATAATCCCGAAATCGCCCAAGTCCCGGAATGCGGACTTTAGTCCGCGAAACGAACTGCTCGCCGATATTATTTTGTCTTTGTACAGGCGCACTATGGAAAAATTATTAAACTTCCTCAACTCGGCAGACCCCAATTTACTTACCACGATCCCCGGCGTAAGCCGCCAAATTGCGGATGACTTGGTCGCGGCGCGTCCGTTCGATTCTGTTGAATCATTACTAAAAGTAAAAGGGGTGAACAAGAAGTTAATCTCGCGCATCGAATCCACTTTGGAGGCGAATCAACTCGAGGAGCAATCCAGCGCGATCACTCCCGTGGAAGAAGAAGGAGCGTTTGCGCCCATCCCAAGCCAACCCGTGAAAGAAATTCCCACCGCCGACGAGAAACCCTCTTTTGGCACGCGCGCAGGAGCCGCCCTGCGTTCGTTCGTCCGCGCATTGTTCAGACTGATCGCCATCCTCATTGTCATTGGAGGGATTGGCGCGGCTTTATATTTCGGTTTGCCCATCCTGCGAGATCGATACATCGTCCCTGTGGAGCAAAACAGCGTCCGCGTGGATCAACTGGAAAGCGAAGTCGCAGAGTTGAAAAATCAATTAGCCGAAGTGAACAGCCGCCTTGATGGCATCGATTCCTCCATCGAGGCGCACACGGCATCTATACAAAAACTGGAAGAGATGCAAACCCTGCTTGAAAAGGAAATGGAAGAGAATAACGAAGAAACGCTGGCGAAGTTGAATCAAGAAGTGATGATGACCCGCGCGTTGGATACGCTCGCGCGCGCGCGGCTGTATCTTGCGCAGAGTAATTTCGGCTTGGCAAAAGAGGACGTCCAATCGGCGCGCGACTTGCTGACAGAGTTACAATCACAAACAGGCGATGAGGCGCAGGCGCAAGCCATCTCACGCCTCGACTCGGCGCTCGCCAATTTACCCGCTTTCCCCGTTGTCGCATCGGGCGATCTCGAAATCGCCTGGCAAATTTTGATGACGGGCAATGTTGCGCCAACGGCAACACCCGAACCAAGCCCGACGGTTTCGGCAACGGTTGAGCCAACAACAGAAGTAACAGTAACTCCAACACCATAACGCTTGCTTTACAACTAAATTTATTTCTTGGGAGAGTCATGACATACAAAATTTCATTTGGCACAGACGGCTGGCGCGGGGTTATCGCCGAGGATTACACCTTCGATAACGTCCGACGCGCCGCGCAGGGATTCGCATCCTATCTCATCGAAAAGGGATTCGGCGGCAAGTGGGTCGTCGTTGGTCACGATAAACGATTCGCCTCGGAAAATTTCGCGGCGGCGGTTGCCGAAGTCTTAGCAGGCAACGGCTTGAATGTGTACCTCACCGACGGCGCGACACCGACACCTGTCATCGCGTTTGCGGTTGTGGATAAAAAAGCGTGCGGCGCGGTCAACATTACCGCGTCACACAACCCACCCACTGATAACGGATTCAAAGTCCGCGACCCGAACGGCGGGGCGATAGACCCCGAAGGGTTGAGTCGCATCGAAGCGTTGATCCCAGACTCCCCGTCGGAGGCGAAGCGGGTTCCCATCCAGGATGCGAAACGCGACGGCAAGGTTGTCGTCTTCGACGCATCCGAGGCGTACATCAAGAATCTCCACAAACTCGTGAACATTCAAAGAATCAAAGACGCGGGGTTTGTTGTGATGATGGATGCGATGTGGGGCAACGGCGCAGGTTGGTTTACGCGCTTGCTCGAGGGCGGCAAAACGAAAGTGATCGAAATTCATAACGAACGCAATCCGTCGTTCCCTGAAATGAAGCGACCTGAACCGATCCGCCCAAACGTGGATGTTGGGCTCAAGGCGACAGTGACGAACAAAGCGGATGTGTTATTGATCACTGACGGCGACGCGGATCGTTGCGGTATCGGCGATGAGAACGGCGAGTTCATTGACCAATTGCGAGTGTACGCATTGCTGGCGTTGTATCTGCTCGAAATTCGCGGCGAACGCGGCGACATTGTGAAGACTCTCTCCACAACAACGATGCTGAATAAACTTGGAAAAATTTACAACGTGCCAGTTCACGAAACAGGCGTGGGATTCAAATACGTGGCGCCAAAGATGATCGAAACGAACGCGATGATCGGCGGCGAAGAAAGCGGCGGATACGCATTCCGCAACAACGTCCCTGAACGCGATGGGATTCTCGGCGGTTTGTATTTTCTCGATTTCATGGTGCAGACGGGCAAGAAGCCGACCGAACTCTTGAAGATGCTCTTCGATAAAGTCGGCGAACATTTTTACGATCGCGTGGATACTCCGTTTTCAGGCGATCGCAAAATGCGCGAACAAAAGATTCTGGATGCAAAACCCCAAACCATCGGCGGTTTGAAAGTGACCGAACTCGTCACCGTGGACGGCTTCCAATTCAAACTTGAAGACGGCGGTTGGTTGCTCATCCGTTTCAGCGGCACGGAGCCGATCATGCGCGTGTATTGCGAAACGACTCATAAAGATAAAGTGAAAGCGATTCTCGATGACGGGCTGAAAGTGGCGGGGATAAAGTAAGTTACGAGTTACAAGGTACGAGGTACAAGGTACAAGTCGGTGGGTTGAGCGATAATACGCATCAACCCACCGACTTGATTTTTATGCTGCGATTTTAGATTTTACGCTTCGTCATCAATATCAAACCGACCAACAGCGGCAAAACCGCGGCGCTTCCACACAGTGGGTTCGCGTTGCCGGACGAAGATGGCTCGGTGGGAGCGGAGCCAACTGTCGGCGTGGACAGAGTCTGAGGCGTGGAAACAGCCTGCGGCGTCGAAAGAGGCGTTTCCGTCGGTAAGCCGCCATACGGCGTGGGCGGAAGAGGCGTGGCGGTCAACCCAAGCATGGTGAAAGTCCCATCATCGTTTCGCTGGACCGCCCCGGGAACGCTGTAACTAATGAAATTCAACAAATCTTTCGCTTGTTGCAGATCCGGGTCGAGCGCGAGAGCGGCTTGCAACGATTTCAGCGCCGCGGGCAAAACGCCCTCCGTATCGGGTTGGGTGGAAAAATAAATATCGAAATAATAATGCGCCCACAAGAGATCGGCGTACCCGTACTGCCAAAGCGGATCGTCCGGCAAAAGCGCAAGGCATCGCTCGTAGGCGTCTTTGCTCAGGGAAAACAATTCGCGCCCCGCATCGTCGTTGCGCAGCCAGCCCTTCGGCATCAGAATCACTTCCTTATACGCCTTCGCCAACCTGCCCCACGCCTCGCCGTCATTTGGATTTTTCTCGACGTTGGATTTTTCGCCCATAATCTTTTTCCACAAGGACGGAGTGACCACGACGAACTCAACATTATCTTCAAACGTAGGCTCAAAATCTTTGAACGACCAGCGGATTTCATTTCCGCTCAGGACTCCATTTGGGCTTGTTTCGCCATACCCAGCCTGACCCGTCAGGTCGAGATTTTGCTCGCTAGCCTCATACGGCAGGCGGACGATGATCTCCGCGCTGCCGATTGTGCCATTCCATCCCGCGCCTGTTTCGAGAACATATTTGAAAACTTCGTAGGGATAATATCCATACCCATACACAGCATAGGCGACTTCGATGGTCACATCTTGATTCGGCGGGAAAGTCACCTCAAAAACCGACCAGGGGAGCTCGTCGCGTTCAGGGTATGAATACTCGCTCGCGGCAAACGGCTGGATCTCACGGCGCGTGGATACGTTCTTTCCGTTCACTTTGACCTGGATTGCGTTAATCTCGGGGAAATTTCCAAACCCGTCCGAATTGCCATTGAAGAACGAGAGCGGGAAACGAACCATCATCTTCTCCTCCGTCGCGCCGAGATTACGCATGGTAAAGACCGCTTCGGTTTTTGCAATCGCGTTTTTTGCTTCAGAGATCGTCAGCGTGACCGACTCCGCTACCATGCGGACTTGGGTGGTCTCTTCGCCCGGCAAAAGCGTTGTGCCGGGAGGAGCTTCGGGCGGCGCAACATCGGCGCGGACAGCGCGACTGGGAGGAAACAGGGCAAACAGGATCAAGATCGAAAATAGAAATCGTATTTTTTTCATCGCAGTTCTCCTCCTCTTTACTATACCATGCGCATTCATGCCGGGAACAGCGAAGCATGTGTGTAAAACGCTCGTTGCCACAGAGACCGCCGAGACCGCAGAAAGAAACCTCAAAATCTCTGCGATCCCTGCGACTTTACACAGCGCGACCATCCAGAATCGCCGCCTCCCACACTGTCCCACACCATGTCATCTGTGGCGAAAACCCTTTATATGTTATAATTTTCACAAACGAAGTCGGAATTATGCTCACAGATACCCACTGTCACCTGTATCTTGAACAATTCGCCGGGGATATTGATGATGTGATTCGGCGCGCAACAGAGGCAGGTGTAGAGAAGATGCTTGTGCCAGGCATGGACCTGGAGACCAGCCGCCAAGCCGTAAAACTGGCAGAATCATATTCATCTATTTTCGCCGCAGTTGGTTATCACCCCACCGATATGCAAAAATTCAGCGCAAAAGATTTCGATGAAATTTGCGAACTCGCTAAACATCCGAAAGTTGCCGCCATCGGCGAGATCGGGCTGGATTATTACTGGGTCAAAGAAGCCGACAAGCGAATGGAACAACGGCGCAATCTCCTCCCCCATCTTGAACTTGCGAATGAGGTGAACAAACCCGTCATCCTGCATCTGCGCGAAGAAAGCGACGCGGAAATCGGCGAGGCGACAAACGACTTGTTCAACACCCTTGAACTCTGGTACGAAAAAATCACCGCGCTGAAACCTCGCCCCGGTGTGTTTCACTCGTTCAACGGGAATCTTGAATCTGCGAAACGCGCGATGGGCATGAATTTTTTCATCGGCATCACGGGTCCCGTCACCTACAAAAAAAACGAATCACAGCGCGAGATCGTCCGTCAACTGCCGTTGGACCGAATCCTGATCGAAACCGATTCGCCGTTTCAGACACCGGTCCCACACCGCGGCAAGCGTAATGAGCCTGCAAACGTCGCGCTCATTGCTGATAAAATTGCGGAAGTCCATCGAGCGACGCGCGATACGATCACAGAAGCCACAACCAAGAACGCGAATCGCCTGTTCAGATGGGAGACCCACACATGAGCGCAACCACTTTCTTCACCTCGGTAAACGAACAACTCCAATTCGTCGAACAGCGGATGCGCGAACAGGCTGGCGACGATCAGCACCCCGACTTAAAATCGGCGCTTGAGCATTTACTCTCCGCGGGAGGCAAACGCATCAGACCGACCTTGGGCCTGCTCGTCGGGAACATGCTTGGCGCGCCCGAAGAGAAATTGATCACCCTCGGCGCCTCCGTGGAGTTGCTCCACACTGCCACTCTCGTCCACGATGATCTAATTGACGGGGCATTGCTCCGCCGCGGAATACCGACGCTCAACGCGCGTTGGTCTCCCGCCGCGACCGTACTCACCGGCGACTTTCTGTTTGCGCGCGCCGCTAAACTCGCCGCCGAGACCGACTACCTGCCATTGATGAAACTCTTTTCTGAAACGCTTGCCACTATCGTCAACGGCGAATTGACGCAAATGTTCTCAGCCCGCGGGATCATCGACCGCGATAACTATTACAACCGCATTTACGCCAAGACCGCGTCGCTGTTCGAAATGTCCGCACTGGCGGCGACGATGGTTGCCACAGAGGATGAAGAAATGCGGATTGCCATGAAGGCGTTTGGCTACGAAGTGGGCATGGCGTTCCAGATCGTGGACGATATCCTTGATTTCGTCGGCGACCAATCCACGGTGGGTAAACCGATCGGCTCAGATTTATTGAACGGGCTGGTTACCCTGCCAGCCATTTATTTTGCGGAAGCAAACCCACATAAAGAAGACGTGTTGTCATTGCCCGAAGGCGGATGGAAAGATACCGCCCGCGTCCAACGGCTCGTGGATACGATCCGTGAAAGCCGCGCGATTGGGCAAGCGATGGATGAAGCGCGGAACGCCGTCGGACGGGCATTAACCGCCCTGGACATTGCGCCAGCCAGCCCGGAGAAAGACGCGCTCGAAGACCTGGCAAAGTTTATTGTCGATAGAAACATATAACGAAAAGGTGACAGTCGCTTTCAAAGTGACTGTTACCTGAGAAGTTCCAATGACCAATCCTCGCAAACCATTCCGCATCAATGTCGGCTTTATTGTCCATGAAGAAGTCGGCTATAGCCATGAAATCCCTCTCGAGTTCGATCATGTCAAGCTTGACGACTTCGAGGTGTCGAATCTCAACGGCTCCGCGCGCATCGGCCGCACCCCGCAGGGATTGATCGTGCAGGGCGCTTTTTCAGGCGACACAAAATTACAATGCGCGCGCTGTTTGAAAGATTTTGCCCAACCGCTCAAGTGGGGTTTCACCGAGTTGTACGCCTTCGACAAAGATTCAGCCAGCGAGACTGGCGTTTTGCTCCCTGAGGATCGTCAGATCGACCTGGCTCCGATGTTGCGCGAGTATGCCCTGCTTGAAGTGCCGATCAATCCTCTTCACGACGAGGAGTGCAAAGGCTTGTGCATCGAGTGCGGACAGGATTTGAACCTCAAAGATTGCGGGCACAGCCAGGGGAATGAGGATTCCCCGTTTTCAGTTCTGAAGAAATTGTTGTAGTACAATAAGCCCCATGCAATCAAAATCCGCCTTCTCAACGGTGACAAAAACCATGTTGATGTCCATGGACATGGAGATGTCGAGTCGCGTCTGGATGGCACGTTAGGTTTTTGCACCTGTCAAAAACGGGCTGTCCATTTTCGGACAGCCTTTTTGTTTGGAAAAGAAATTTGAACCGCCACGATCGCCAAGAGTATTATCAAGGTCTTCTCGGCGCCTTCATAGCGGTAAGAGATACGGAGACACGAATGCCTGAAAATATCCTCATCGCCATAGCCTGGCCCTACGCCAATGCCGAAATCCACGTGGGCAACATCACCGGCTCGCACCTGCCCGGTGATATCGTCGCGCGCTACCACAGACTCAAAGGGAACAACGTGCTCATGGTCAGCGGCACCGATTCGCACGGAACCCCCGTCACGCTTGCCGCCGACAAAGAGGGCAAGCCTGTGGAGGACGTCTACAAAAAATACCACAACGGATTCCTTGAATTATTCCAGGGCTGGGGCATCGCCTACGACTTGTTCACCACAACGCACACGGAAAACCATTTCAAGGTGTCCCAGTCGATCTTCCTTGCCCTGCAAAAGAACGGGTTCATGTTCAAGCAAACCTCGAAGCAGTGGTACTCGCCTTCCGCAAGACGATTCCTCCCCGACCGTTATGTGGAAGGGACGTGTTACATCTGCGGTTTCGAGGGCGCGCGTTCCGATCAATGCGACAACTGCGGCAACGTGTTAGAACCCGAAAAGTTAATCAACCCACGCTCGCGCGAGGGCGGCGCGCTCGAGTTGCGCGATACCGAACATTTCTATCTCGACCTCTCGAAACTCGAACCCGATGTCAAGAAGTTCCTCAAAGAACGCGCCGACCACATGCGCGATACGGTGCTGGGCGAATCGTT
This sequence comes from Candidatus Defluviilinea gracilis, assembly GCA_016716235.1. NCBI lineage: Bacteria > Bacillati > Chloroflexota > Anaerolineae > Anaerolineales > Candidatus Villigracilaceae > Candidatus Defluviilinea > Candidatus Defluviilinea gracilis. Next base: position 120,687 of record JADJWS010000007.1, on the reverse strand, counting down.
GGGCAAGATCGAAGCCGAAGGACTCAAGCCGCGCCCGATCACCCGCGATCTCGATTGGGGCATCCCTGTCCCTGTGGAGGGCTGGGAAGGCAAATGCTTATACGTGTGGTTCGAAGCGGTCATCGGGTATCTCTCCGCGCCGATCGAGTGGAGTCAGTTAACCCGTCGGAAAGAAGCGTGGCGCGAGTGGTGGGTGAATCCCAACGCGCGACAATTCCACTTTATCGGCAAAGACAACATCTTCTTCCACACGTCGCTGTGGCCCGCCCAACTTATGGGCGCCGGCGTCGCATTCGGTCAAATTTATTCGGAAGAAGAATATTCGCTCACACTGCCATTCGACGTGCCCGCGAATCAATTCATGAATCTTGAAGGGAAAAAGATCAGCGGTTCGCGCAACTGGGCGGTCTGGGGACGCGACGCGTTGACGCGCTACGACCCCGACGCGTTGCGCTATTACCTCACGATCAACATGCCCGAGAACAAAGACAGCGATTGGGATTGGGCTGAGTTTGTGGCGCGCAACAACAACGAACTTGTGGCGACGTGGGGCAATCTTGCGAATCGCGTGCTCGCGTTTTGCTACAAACACTGGGAAGGGCATGTGCCAGACGTGGACTCCGCCGCGCTTCGCGACTCCGATTTGAGCCTGCTCGCCACCATCGAAAATGGTTTCGCCACCGTTGGCGCGGAGTACGAAGCCGCGCGCCTGCGTTCCGCGTTAGGCGAGACGTTAAAACTTGCCACTGCGGTAAATGTGTACCTCGATGTCAACGCGCCCTGGTCGGCGGTAAAAACTGACAAAGACGGCGCGGCGAAGACAATTTATACCGCCTTGAAAGCCATCGACTCGCTGAAGATCCTCTTCGCTCCCACGCTCCCCTTCACCTCGCAACGATTGCATGAATTCTTCGGCAATGAAACTCCGCTCTTTGGCGAACAATACACTGAAACGGTAAAAGATTCCCTTGGCGACCACACGGTGTTGAGGTATCGCCCCATTGCTCCCCTGGGTGAAAGTAACGCCACTGCCCCAGCATGGAAACCCAGTGAATTGAAGCCGGGACAGAAGTTGAATCAACCGAGCCCGTTGTTCAAAAAACTGGAATCAAGCGTAATCGAAGAGGAACGAGCGAGGCTGGGGAAATAACAAACCGGTTTCGCCTCAAATTGACCCACCATGCCGGAGACCGGCATGGTGGGTTTTTCATTCGGGGAAGCGCCCCTATGTAACCTTTTCACTGTAACCAATAGGTAACAGAGTTGTTGACGAGCCGTCATGCCAGCAAGTTAACAACCTTGAAAGGTAAAGGTGAAGAAGATGCCCCACATTAATCGTCGTTTGATTTGGTCTATTTTTATTATTCTGACTGTCATCTCCAATTTACTAAATGTCCATGTTGTCCTGGCTGATGACCCCACCCCAACACCCCCACCCACAGAGGAGCCAACCCAGCCGCCGGTTGAAGCGACTGAACTGCCTGTCGAACCGACGGCGACCGAACTCCCAGAGGCAACGCCGACCGCCGAGCCAACGGCCGAACCCACGAGCGAGGAAGTTCCCGCAACAGAGGAAGCGCCGGTATTCGAACTGGTGGCAAACCTCCCCCAAGATACAGATGTTGTGATCCTCGATGAGAATGGCAATCCGCTCTCGTTGGCAAGCGCAGAAGCCGCCACCGTTCTTGTGGAAGCAGATCCGATCTGGTGCCCAGCCTCGCAAGCGGTTCCCACCCCCGGGGCAAACGGGTGCACCACAAACCAGACCATCACCAGCCTGCTCACCCTCATGCGCGATAACATGGGCGGATCGTTCTCGCAGGACGGGATCATTTACCTGGAACGGCCGGGCGGACCAGGGTTTACCACCCCATTAATTCTGAGCGATAACGCCTCCAGCCTCGGTTCATCATTCACCTCCATCAGCACCTTCAATATGACGATCCAAGGCGGGTGGAATGGAAACAACCCCGGCGCGATCACCGGCGACACAAACTTCGGCACAAGCGGACCCAACCGAGGATTCGTCCAAATCGGCTCGTCGGGCAATCCATGGACCGGCAACGTCACCCTGCGGGATATAACCGTAAACGACAATACCAGCACCACGAACCCCAGTGTGGCGGTGTACACGACCACCGGTTCCGTCACCATGAATGACGTGGACGTAAACAACGCAGACAACTCTGCAAGCGTTCATGTAGCGACCAACTCCGGAAACGTTACCTTAGGCGGCGTGGATATCGCCGACGGCGAAGACAATCACGGCATCAACGTCACCACGAACAGCGGCACAATAAACATTAACAATTCGAGCGTGGATAATCAAGATGACGGTAACGCGATCAATGTCACATCCAACAGCGGATCTGTAACCTTATCCGGTGTAGATGTGGACGATAGCGGAGGTGGAAACGCGGTTAACATTACAACCACAAGCGGTCCTGTCACGCTTTCAGATACCGACGTTTCAAACCAGCAGGACGGTTTCACCGGAAACATCCTTTCGTCCAGTGGAAACATCTCAGTAACAGGCGGAAGCGCATTCGATGGCGACAACACGGGCGGCGATACCAACCAGGGCTTCACAGCCACCACGTCCACCGGAACGATCTCGATCTCGAACACATCCTTCAACGAAGCCTATGGCGCCACCGCCGGCACGAATTACAACGGCGCGACGCTTAGCGCGCCCATTGTCACATTGAATAGCGTCACCGCGCTCAATAACGATCTGAACGGCATTGCCATCTCCAACGTCAACCAAGTCACATTGAATAATGTCACCGCCTGGGGAAATGGCACAGACGTGCCGGGCGGCTCAGGCGGAGGCGCGTATACGAACGACCTGGGGTCGGGCGTGCGCATCAACGGCAATCCCGGATCATTTGTTTCCGTCCTCGATGGCGTGTATTTTGGCAACCAACGCTACGGCATTGAGGTATTCGGAACGTCGGTCTTTATCGGTTCGGCGATAGACCTGTGCCAGTCAGTCCTTGCAAGCGGCGGATGTATGAATACCACACCCGTCACAGATACGTCCGCGCCGGTCATTACGTTTGTCAGCCGAACCCCGGCAAACGGCGCTGGCTGGAACAACACAGACGTGACCGTCACATGGTCGTGCGTTGACGCGCAATCCGGGGTGGTAGCGGCAACGGTTAATCAAACCGTCACAACGGAGGGGACGAATCAATCTGCCACTGGAACCTGCGCCAACCGCGCCGGGTTAACCGCTTCCAACACCCAGAACGGCATCAATATCGACAAAACAGCCCCAACGATCACGTTTTCGAGCCGTCTCCCCGCCGCCAATGGTAACGGCTGGAACACCTCAGATGTGACAGTCACCTGGTCTTGCACAAACTCCCTTTCACCAATCCTCTCCGGCACGGTCACGCAAACGCTGTCAGCCGAAGGCGCCGGGCAATCTGCCACTGGCACGTGCCAGGACGCGGCTGGCAACTCAGCGTCAGACACGCAATCGGGTATCAATATCGACAAAACCGCGCCGACCGGAGTTACACTTACTCCATCGGGAACGCTGGGGAACAACGGCTGGCATATCAGCGATGTGACGATCACAACCACCGGGACTGAATCGGTCAGCGGTCCTCTCGCCTGCACAGGCGTTCAATCTCTGACGACAGACACCGCCGGAGTCACCTTCAACGGTTCCTGCACCAACCTCGCGGGGCTTACATCGAATGCAACGCCTCTCACCTTGAAGCGTGATGCCACCAACCCGATCATCACATTCTTGAATCGCACGCCCGCGAATGGAAACGGCTGGAACAATGGAGACGTGACACTGAACTGGTCATGCGCTGATGCGATGTCGGGACCGGTCAACGCGACGATCACGCAGACTGTCACCACCGAAGGCGCGAATCAATCCTCCACTGCGAATTGCGTCGACAACGCCGGCAACACCGTGTCGGACACGCAAAGCGGAATCAACATCGACAAATCGGCGCCGGGCATCGTTGCGAGCCGCACGCCCGCCGCCAATGGCAACGGTTGGAACAATACCGATGTCACAGTTACCTTCACCGGTAGCGATAGCGGATCTGGGCTTGCATCCTGCACCGCGCCAGTGACTCTCAGCGCGGAAGGCGCGGGTCAATCAGCCACCGGAACATGCGCCGATCTCGCCGGAAACTCCAGCAGCACAACGGTCAACAACATCAACATCGACAAGACCGCGCCTACCGCCACCGCCACCGCATCTCCCGCGCCGAACGGCAACGGGTGGAATAACACCGATGTCACTGTCAGTTTCTCGGGCACGGATGGATTATCCGGCATCGATACCTGCGCATCGAATATTCTGCTCAACACAGAAGGCGCCGGGCAATCAGCCACCGGCACATGCGCCGACCTCGCCGGGAACGTCAGCGCGCCGGCAACCGCCAGCGGCATTAACATCGATAAGACCAACCCAGTCTTGAGCCTGCCTGCGAACATCATCGTGGAAGCGACCGGAGTCTCCGGCGCGGTTGTCAACTATTCCGCATCTGCCAGCGACAACCTCGACCCCGCCCCAACCTTTGGATGCTCGCAGAGTTCCGGCTCTACCTTCCCGCTCGGAATCACCACCGTCTCTTGCACCTCCACCGACCAGGCCGGTAATTCAAGCGTCGGCAGTTTCACCATCACCGTGCAAGATACAACCGCGCCGACCCTGCCCCTGCCTGCCGATATGACGGTCGAGGCGACCAGCGCCGCCGGCGCTGTGGTGAACTTCAGCGCCACCGCAAACGATATTGTGGATGGCGCATTGGCAGTCACATGCGCGCCGCCCTCCGGCAGCGCGTTCGCAATCGCCACCACCTCCGTAGCATGTTCCGCGTCCGATTCGAGCGGCAACGCCGTAAATGGAAGTTTCAACGTCACCGTGCAAGACACAACGCCTCCGGTCATTTCCCCGATGGCGAATATAGTAGTCGATACGTCCAGCAAACAGCTTGCGCCGATCTTCTACTCGACGCCAACCACGACCGACGCGGTGGATGGTCCCGGGGTGGCAACTTGCGTCCCGCCTTCCGGCTCCCTGTTCCCGCACGGCACGACCATTGTTACCTGCACTGCAATCGACAGCCACGGCAACACATCCTCGATCACCTTCGCTGTTCTTGTGGAATACATACCCAAGCCAGCCACGCCAAATAACGGATCGTTCGGTGGAGCCATCCTTGTCACCGGCGGCGCTCCGTTCGACCTGGACTGCGCCACGAAAGCCACCTTCTTTGGCATAACGCTCAAGTTCTACAACCTGTGCGATTACCAGGCTGTCATCAACACCATCGATGCAAGCGCCCTGCCGGCGGCGTTGCCAAACGGATTCACCCTCGTCAAAGGACTCGATATAGCCATCCTCAACGAGGGCAAACTCATCAAGCCGCTTCCCCAGAACACCGGCATTCAAATGGGCTTCCCGCTCCCCACAAGCGACGCCTCGAAATACACCGTCCTGCACTGGAATAATGGGCAATGGGAAGAGATCACCCAACCGCTCAGCGATGGCGCCATAGACAACGCGCTGGCAACCGACGCGCCGTTAGAACTGTACTCGCTGACATCCTCCAGCAACAGCGCGGCACAAGTGTTGACTACTGAACTGACGGGCGTCTTCGTACTCGTAGAAAAATAGGGCGGAAAGAGAGATACAATTCGAGGGACGGCAGTTTGCCGTCCCTCGATCACTTTAAAGACAAGGAGAACGCCATGCTCCGACTCACTCCCCGCATCCTTCCGATTTTCGCTTTGATCCTCAACTCATGCGGTACCGCATCCCCGGCAGAGCCAATCGCGCCGAGCGCGACAATAGACCCGTGTTCAACCGAAGCGATCAGTGAAACGGTCAAACCCCTCAACGACCTGATGCGCGAATTCGACGACGCCTCGGCGCTGGCATCCAACCTCCCGAGCGAACAACTCCCCGAGGCGATCTCGAACCTCCAACGCATCCGGCGGCTCGCGCAAGACATCACCCCAGCAACCTGCCTGATCACATTGCACGGACACGAACTCACGCACATGAACGCGGTGATCGATACCCTGCTCGCCTTCCTCAACGGCGCAGATGCCTCCACGCTTAATCAGGGATTGAACCTGGCGCGCGAACAACACGATTTGTATTCCGTAGAATTAGCGCGCGTGTTGGGAGTTACTCTTGTGCCAGCCACCGCATCGCCTTGATTTGAATTATCGGATTTCCTTCTTCAAGAACAATAGAAATCCTATCAGACGGATGCCCGCGCTCACCCATAACGCGCCGGAAAGCCCAATAAACCCAGCCAGCCATGTTCCCAGCAATGGAGCAAGAATCATGGAAAGGTATTGAATCGATTGAGCCAGTGAAACGAACGTGGCGCTGTATTCCACCGGGACGGTTTTCATCAACTCATCGAAGAACACCAGGTCAAGCCCGCCTTGAAAGAACCCGGCGAGACCGGCGAAGAGGATGATCCACTCTACATGGGTGGTCGAAGCGGAAAGCGCCGGGTGCAAGATCATCCCGAAGGTGGTCGCCAGCAACACCACGCGCCCGCCGTGACGATTAGATATCCGGGGCCAGAGATAATACCCCACCAGCATCACCAGGTTCATCGCCATACTCACCATGCCGATATCCGAATCGGTGGCGCGCACATCGCGCACCAGATACAACGGCATGATCGGCAGGCTGAGCGTCACTGCCGAAAAATACACGAAACGCTTCGAGGCAAAAGAGACAAAGGCTGGATTCTTCCTGAGTAACGCGGCATAATTCCCCAACGTGTCGCGCAACGACTCGCTCTTTGCCAGAGGAGCCGGGGGTTGGTCGGGAACGCTGATGCGGCTGGAAAAGTAATAACTAATAAAACCGCCCAGCGAGAGCGCGAGGAACATCACGGCATAATTCAACGGGAACGCCATCAAATCGATGAGGCGCGTGACGATGAACGTGCCGATCGCGCTCGTCAGACCGAAGATCGCCCAGCGCCGGCTCAGCAAGGCATAGCGTCCTTCGGGTCCAGCGACAGCATTCATCACTACAGAGAATGCTACCGCCAGCGCGGTCTGCGGCAGAGTGGCGAACGCCCAAATTGCCAGCGTAGACAGGATGATATACTCGCGGGCTATGGACAAGGTGAGGATGCCCGTCAGCGCAAAGCACAAAATAACCAGCAAGCGCGAGAGGCTGTACCACGGCACGATATTCCGCCGCGTTTGCAAAAAGCGCCCCACAACCAGGGCAAGCAATAGCCCGGTTGCGCCGGGCATGGAAGAAAGCAATCCCACCTGAAAATTCGACGCGCCAAGACGGGTGAGAAACACCGGCAGGAAAGGCGACGCCACGTTCGAGATGCTCACGCCCACCGCGTCGATCTGCACGTAGCGGAAGTTTCTCTTTTGAATCGTTAGTTCTTCTTCATTGATCGGGGTCATGGACGCGACGATTATAATGCCGTAAGAGAAACCACCGCATGATTCAGATTCGCCCCATCCAACCTGGCGAGCAGGAGACCGCCAAGCGGCTTGTCTATCGCGTCGCGCATGAGGTCTTCCAAGACGCGAAACCGCTGGAAGAAGCAATCGCTGAATATGAAGCGCGCGGCGAACTCGGCGACATGGATGATATTCAAGCGAGCTACTTCGAAAACGGCGGGATATTCCTCGTGATGACTCATCGCGAGGAAATGATTGGCACAGGCGCGATCCGCCGCCATGCCGAACATGTTTGCGAACTCAAACGGTTATGGCTATTGCCAGAGCATCACAACAAAGGGCTGGGATATCGAATGCTTCAAAAATTGCTCGCATTTGCCAGAAGCGCGGGCTATCAGCGCATCAGGCTGGAAACACACGCCATCCACCAAAAACGCGCCGTTGCGTTTTACAAACAAGTTGGATTTACAGAAATTCCTATCCCTGGTTCAAACGAAGATGAAGATGTCTTGATGGAAATGGATCTATAACTTCACCGCGTTCAACCAATCGGGCAATTGAGCGATCAACTTTTGCATGACCCCTTTTGCGCGCTCGTTGAAGATTTCGATATTATCGTACGCCTCGCCTTCATTTTCATTGACGATATCGCTGACAGCGCGCAAGATGAGCAGGCGCGCGCCGTTCTTCCGCGCCACCCACGCCAGCGCGGCTGATTCCCAATCGGCGGCGACTGCGCCCTTCGCTTTGAGCGCGGGTATCATTTCCGGCGGCAGGTCGCTGTCTGCGGAAGCGACGAGGGCGCGTCGGGCGGGATGCGGCAGAGGGTCGGCGAGCCAGCTCAAATCGAGGGAAGAAGCGTAGTAGTTGGCGATGTCGAGATCGCCCATCAACTCCACAATGTCGTACACGATCGTCTGTCCGACCAGGATCACATCGCCTTGATTCACAACGCCCTCGAACCCGCCGCAGGTGCCGAGGTTGACGATTAAGTCGGGAGCGTAACGGTCAATGAGATATTGCAGGGTTCCCGCGGAGGCGATCTTTCCCCATCCGCTGTGAAAAAAGGGAATCTCACGATTGGAAATTGTTGCAGTAAAACATTCGCCGTAGGGAAACGAGTCGATCTTTGAATCGGGAAACAACGGTTTGACGCCCACCCATTCAGCGATGGCAGAGATGATGACGACGATTTTCAATGCAGACTCCTGAATGGTTACGCGATGATTTCCCGCAACGAGCGCCCTGCAAGCAATTCTTTCGGCGGGTTGTCGATGTTATACACTTCCCATGTTTCGGTGTGAATCACATCCATCTTGGGCGCCAGTTCCACCAGCGGACCGAGCGTCTCGAGTTCCAGCGCGCGCGCATCGGTGTACACTTCGCAATTACTTCCGAAGTCCGGGTATTCTTCATCGCGGCGCGCGCCGAAGCGTTTGATGAACAGCGCCTGATGGGAGACGTAACCGAGCCAGCCGCGCGGATTGAAATATCCCAGTTTGAATGGGCCCGTTGTGGAATCGGATCTCACGACAATGAATTCATCGCCCGGCTTCAACCGCGCATCGTCCCAGCGCGAAAAGGGCCACAAAGCAAAACGGCGATTCGGCAGAAGCCCGTCGCCATCCACATTGCCGACTTGTTGCGGCAGGATCGCCGCGCCGCCGGGTCTGAGCATGGTGATCGCCCACGGCGCAAGTTTGATGGTTGCCTGTCCGAAATTTTCGAGGCGATGCTTGACGATGATGAATGGTTGTTCCGAACCGATTTGCGCCGAAACAGTTTTACGCAATCCACTGCCCGGCTCTACCGCTCCAATCATTTGAATGCCATTCTCAATTTCTTTTATTGTGGCGCCGGCGTCATCCGGAACATAGCTTCTCGAGAGGCTTTCAGGCGCGACCCAAAAACGATGCCCGCCGTAAAAACGATATTCGCCGTAGGGGGCGTTCACGGTGAACTGCGGAGTTTCCGCGAATAGGTTTTCGCCCGTCCATCGAGGAATCAACCTCACAATACGCGGACCTGCCTCGGCAAGACTCTCGATGCGAAAGAATTTATTTTCGAGCGCAATGGTTCGCAAGCCATGGAAATTTCCGAATTGCATGAGTTAATCTTAGCCGCAAAGTGAAATCTCGTAAACCGAGTGTGGAAAAGCGCGTACAAACGTCCCTGCCACAGAAAACACCGAGAGCATGGAGAGAAAATCTCAAAAGCTCTGTAGCGCTACACGCCAAAAAAACCCTCCTCGTAAACCGATATTGATGGAGAGCCGATATCATCGAATATAATCCCACTATGAAATCCAAACAACCCAACTCGCGCATGTGCTTCATCTGCGGGCTTGAAAACCCCGTCGGCTTGCACCTGCATTTTTACGAAACGGAAGCGGGCGTAGTCGAAACAACATACACCGCGCCCGATCATTTTCAAGGCTATCCCGGCGTGTTGCACGGCGGCATCGTCGCTTCGATGCTCGATGAGACCGCCAGCCGCGCGCACATGGGAAGCGACTTGCAAAATCCGCGCTTTCAGTTCACCGCGAAACTCGAGATCAAGTATCGTCAGAATGTGCCCATCGGCAAACCGTTGAAGATCGTCGGCAAGGCGGGCAGAACAAGATCGCGGGCGGCAGAATCGTGGTCAGGGATTTACGATGCAGAGACAAACGAATTGCTGGCGGAAGCCAACGCCTTGTTCATCAACGTGCCGCAGGAACAATTCGACAAGTCGCGTTTGAACGAACTTGGGTGGAAGGTCTATCCCGAAACATGAGGTTGGCGCTCCTCATCACTGACAAACATTGGACTCTGTCAGAAATAATTTCTAGGACGCAGACACTTGCGCCGAGCGCCAGCGCGGCGTGAACGCTGATTCACGCTGATTCAGAGAGAGAAAAAAATCTGCGTTTTCTGCGTTGATCTGCGTCCCGCTTTTTCGGCAGTGCCTAAAATTTCCCTGTTACTTTTTCAGCCCTCCTGCAACATACTACTACTGCGCGCACAACAACACAGGAGGCTACTTGATCACACACATGGTCGAACAAACGAAAACAACCGCCGCAAACGATCTCGCTTTAGCGCGTAACGCGCTCGCCGATGAAGACGCATTTGCCGAACTCTATCGGCAATATGTGCCGCGCGTCTATCGCTATCACATGGCGCACACAGGCAACGTCAAAGATGCCGAGGACCTCACCTCGCAGACTTTCGTATCCGCTTTGGAGGGACTCAGATCGTATCGCGGCGACGGGTCGTTCGCGGCGTGGATATTGGGGATCGCCTCGAAGAAGCGGCTGATGTTCTTTCGCGGGCGCAAGCCTGAGGTTCCGCTGGACGACGCGCTTCATCTTCCCAGCCCCAGCCTGCCTACCGATAAGGCGGCGTATCAACGCCTGAGGCTTGAGTCGCTGGCGCGCGCGCTGAAAGAGATTTCCCCGGATCGCGCGGAGGCGGTTGTCCTATCCTATTTTGGCGGACTATCGAATCAAGAGATCGGCGCGTCGCTTCACAAGAGCGAGGCGGCGGTCAAAATGCTCGTCTCACGCGGACTGCAAGACCTGCGCGAGCGAACCTCCCTAAGAATGGAGGCAGAACTATGAACGATAAATTCACAAACGACACAGACAAAATGGATGAATGGCTAGCGCAAACCGCTGATGGACTGAACCCCAATTCTCAATTCGCGGCTGAATTGGAACAATCGCTGAGGCAGGCGCATCGCGGAAAATCTTCGCCGAGGTGGTTTCACTTCACGCGCAAGCAAGCGACTGCCGCGCTGGCATGGACGGTTTCGCTGATCGTCTTCGCGCTCTTCATGAGTTGGACAATCAAATTAGTCGCGCCGACGCCGACCGAAGTACCCGCGTCGAATCAAACGGTCGCGCCTCAGCCAACAGAGTCGTCCACCAACAACAATAACGAGACGCCAGTCACTCCGTCGCCAAACGACGGCTACGATTGGCGCGGCGCAACACTGTATTTGAACGCGCCACTACCAGACGAGCCCTCGCAAGCAAGTATCTATCTCTTGACAGAAGAAACGCCCGCGACGGTCGAGCAAGCCCAAGCGCTGGCTCAGCGATTCGGGATTCAAGGTCAGGTGTACGTGGCGAAACATCCCGTCACCGGTGAAACGGATTATCTCCTCGTCACAGACGGCAAGCAATCGCTGGCGATGACCACAGACCGCTTCTTCACGTACACCGCCGACACCTCGAAGGTGTTCAATGTTTTCGGCGGCAGTTATCCTCCCAACGCGGAAGAGATCATCAACGAATTCCTATCCTCGCATGGATTCGACTTCCCGCACAAGGTAGCAATAGACGGCTTGCATGGCGGCTACACAGTGGAACCGCTCTCGCCCGATGGTTACCCAATTGGATACGAGTATTTCACAACGCGTCCGATGCGCGTGATGCTCGATGAAAACGGAACCGTGCTGCAAGTGGAAGCCAACTTGCCGGGCTACGAACCCGCCTCCGCGCAGACGTACAACATCATTTCCGCCGAAGAAGCGTTCCAAAAACTCATGAACGATTCTATCCCCGCCGGGAAGATCGAGAGCATGAACTCCTCTCCCGCAAACATGAAACAGTGGACGCGCGAGTATCCCGAAAACGAAACGATCGCGATCTACGGTTATCCGTCATCCATCCCCGCGCTCGACCCCGCGCAACCCGCCTTCATTCAAATTGACGGCTTTACCGTGACCGGCAACACCGCCGGCATGGAAGCGCTGGACCGCAATACCTTCGTCGAAGCGACCGGTCAGTTCGTCATGGTGAACGACATCAAGAAGTTCAACATCGAATCATGGCGAGAATCGCCTTTCGCGCAAGACGGCGTGGTCGGCACGCTGACCTCTGAAAACGGACAATATGTTTTGCAAACTCAAGAAGGCGAACGAATCGTCCTCGAGCCCGCATTGCCAGCCGATATTCCGCTACCGTTTGAAAACGCCTTTGTGGTAGGCGCGCGTCGAGGCGACGTGTACGATTGGACGCTCATTGATAGCCGCATGTCCGTAGCCATGGGCGGCGGCGGTGGAGGCGGCGGATTCGGCTTCTACCAACTTAACTTGAGCGGCACGCCGGTTCCCTTCCCGCCAGCATCGCCCACCCCGGGTTTAGGCGTTGGGAATTACATCGTGCAAGAAGGCGATACCCTCATTTCCATTGCTGAATCGCACGGCATCACCGTGGACGAACTCATGCAGGCAAACGGCATGACCGACGCGCTCATCTTCGTCGACCAGCAACTGATCATCCCTGGCGGCGGAGGACAAACCCAACAAGGTCCAGATATCGGAAAACGATTCGACAACCAACGCGGCACCATCTCGATCAACATCATCCGTAAAGCAGACGGCAGTTCGAAGACCGAATACACATTCGCAACCCTCGTGAAGGGACAAACATATTATCTGCACCTGACTGGCGATAATCTGGACGAACTGATGCAAGCGCAAAATCGTCCTGTAAACATTTGGGCGACTATTGAAGGCGTGGACAATACCGGCGCATTAATCGCGCGCGTCGAACGGTTCGAGATTCCATTCCCAAATCTGCAATTCAAAATCTTACGCGGCACGCAACAGCGCATCACACTCGAAGGTCAAAGCGCGATCTTGTTCAAAGCGGAAGATGGAAAAAGTTATGTTCAGTTGGCGCCGGACGGTAACATGGATATCAACAACCTCGGCAACGAAGGCGACCCGATATTACTGGAAACACTTGCGATTCCCGACGAGGCATTCGGCGGCTACCCCACTCTGCGAGTCTTCAGCGGTTCGATGGCGACCAACCCAAAAGATGGACTGCCCATGGAACTCACCGTCACCGCCGACCAGATCAACACCTACGATGAGAATCCAGAATCGTTAGAAACATACACGCCGCCCGCGCTCACAATCGAAAAAATCGAATTGATGTATTACATCACCAACCCGCACTGGCAGGCAGGCGAACTCGACGGCAGTCAGCCATACATCCAACCGGTGTGGCGTTTCTCTGGTCATTACGAAAACGGCGACGAGTTCGAGATGTTAGTGCAAGCGCTCAAAGACGAATATCTGTTGCCCGAACTGGCGCCATTCACACCGCCCGGATAACGCGCGCAGTCAACCGCATCAAACATGCCGTCATCGAAAGGTGGCGGCATGTTTGATTGTATAATGGACGATATAAAGGAGTCCTCATGATCACTGCCTATCATCGCCCAAAAACTTTGGATGAAGCCCTCGCGCTTCTCAAACAACCAAACACTCTGCCCTTCGGAGGCGGCACGCTTCTTTCTCACACTTCGCTCAATGCAGACGGGACGACTGATTCGGTTGAAGCGGTTGACCTCCAACTCATCGGCTTGGATTCGCTCCGCGTAAACGGTAACAGTCTCGAACTCGGTGCGACTCTCACCCTGCAATCGCTCCTCGAATCGGAACATTGCCTCGAAGCATTGAAACGCGCGTTGAAACTCGAAGCCCCGCTCAACATCCGCAACTCAGCCACTGTTGCAGGGACGTTGGTTTCATGCGACGGCAGGTCTACGTTTGCGACGATGTTGCTCGCGCTTGATGCGAAGTTGTCAGTGAGCAGTGAGCAGTCATCAGTCGTCAGCGATCAGTCATCAGTGATCAGTCTCGGCGAATTTTTGCCTCTTCGCCCGCGCGGACTGATTACTTCCATCACCATTCCACTCAACGTAAAACTCGCCTTTGAATATGTTTCGCGCACGCCTGCCGATAAACCCATTGTCTGCGTCGCGCTCGCGCAGTGGAATTCAGGCAGAACGCGCCTCGCTGTCGGCGGATTCGGCAAAAGTCCCATGCTCGCCATGGACGGCACAGCCTCCGACGATGTCGCCACCGCCGCGCGCAACGCCTTCCACGAAGCGACCGATGAGTACGGCTCCGCCGAATATCGCATGGACGTTGCGTCCACGCTGGCGAAGAGGTGCCTGGAAGTACAATAGACCTCGATGAACACTCGTCTTGTTACTGTGAGCGAAGAGCAATTGGTGTCCGAACTGTGGGCGCGGGATGTGCGGTTTCTGATGGGGGAACAAATCAGCCAACATCCTCTGCTTGACTCCGCGACACTCATCCAATCGCTGGCAGACAGCCGGGATGCCCGTGTGCGCATGGCTTTGATACCCTTATTTCTGCGTCATCCTGATTTTTTCGGCGATGCAAAAAAAGCAGACGAAACGCTTTCATCACAGCCGAGTCAACTGTACCTTCGCTTTTACTATACAGCCGCCGTTCTGCTTCAACGAAAGTACAGAGAGCGATTGATTAGAATCTTTGGAGAACATATACAACTACCCGATTTATTTTCAAGACTATTAGACGTCTCGCTGGATTCAAATCCAAACGACGCACTTGTGAGATTGGCAAAGCGACATCAAGTCCTAAGCGGACAGCGCATTAACTGGCTTGAAACGTATGAACATGGCGCAGAGCGTCTGGTCAAGTATATGGAAAAGTTCAAATGAAGACGGTATCCAAGCAGGCTATCCATGACTTTCTCCAGCGGTTGGGAATGCGCTACCCCAAGCCAGCGACCCTTCACCTGCTTGGCGGCAGCGCATTAATCCTTCTCGGAAGTTCGCGCGAAACACTCGACATTGATTACGTAGGCGACGACCTACAAAAAGACGCTTTTCAAATTGCCATCGAGGAAGTTGCAAACGAACTGGGGTTGGATACGGAGCCAGTCCCAATCGAGCGATTCGTGCCCTTGCCAGAAGGAAATGAGCAACGCAGTATTCACATCGGTCAATTTGGGAAGGTTGATGTCTTTATTTTCGATCCATATAGCATTGCGCTCAGCAAGCTAGATCGAGGCAGTGATCGTGATTTGGATGATCTCGTTTTCCTGATTCGGCACAACCAGATCAGCGCCGTTGAACTGGAACGCATCCTCAACGACGCCCTACCCCATGCGGGCAAATTCGATTTCAATCCTGATATCCTAGCCCATTTGCAGGAGATGAAGAGTCGACTGAAATAAAGTTGTTTGTTCTCAGATTAGCAAACCGCTCTGGCAAACAGGCGATTTATTACCTAAAAGGAAACTACTATGATCGAAGAGCAAAAAACTTCCACGCCCGAAGCCAAGAAGCCGTTGTCGTTGGCGCGGCATTCAACGAAGCGCAGAAGCGGAAAGACCAGAATAACAAATCGTAAGCCGCCTATATCCCAGCCAGATTCCGCGTAGCAATTGCATCCCATGACCGCCATCCCCTCCTCCCTCGCCCCGTTCTTTCAGGAATACGACATCGCCAAACTCGTCCCTGAAAAGGATTCGCACACCATCATCGAGCGCGTCTTGCAATTTGGGAACCGCGCTGAGATCAAATGGCTGTTCACCGTCTATTCGCGGGAGCAGATCGTTTTATGGATCAACCGCTTCGGCGGCGAAAGGCTCCCCCAGCCGCATCTCAACTTCTGGACTCTTGTTTTAAGCGCTGAAAAATGACAGCGCTCTTTTGGGATACTGTTACAGAAGAAATGCGCATGGTACTGCGCGAGTTTTTCACTAGCAGGATCGGGAATCGCTTCTATCTCGCGGGCGGCACTGCTCTCGCGCTTCAACTGGGGCATCGCCGATCTATTGACATCGACCTCTTCTCGCCAACCGAAGATATCCCGTCCATCCGCAACACCCTTGAAGACGCGCTCGCTCCATTGAAACCCGAATTGTCAGATACATCTTGGGGGAATCTGGTTTTTGTTGTAAAAAATGTTCGTGTTGGATTCTTCGGGTATGGATACACTCTATTAAATCCGCTGGTGGAGGACGAGAATCTCCGCATCGCCTCCATCGAAGACATTGCCTTGATGAAAATGGACGCCATTTTATCGAGAGCAAACCGCAAAGATTTTTATGACCTCTATTTTATTTCGCAAAATATTCCCCTGAAAAGATTGCTCGACCTTGCTCCTAAAAAATATCCGTCCGTTCGCGACTTTGAAGTTCAAGTTACAAAACGCCTGGTTTATTTCGAGAGCGCCGAGCACGATCCCGATCCGATACTTTTACAGATTGTATCGTGGGATGCCGTGAAGAATTACTTTGCTGAACAAGCCAAATCCATCGAGCAGAGTTGGTTGAAATAACTCTTCTCATAGTGAGGGGATGCTTGGAATCGCTTGCATAATTCCCGCAAACAGCTCGGCGAGGCATTGCCTGCCGATGAGCGCGCCTCGGAGGGATTGCGTTATCGAAGGCGTAACCAATTCCGCCTTGTCCAGACGGGGATTCTTGGGTAGGATTCGTTCATTGCTTATTACAGGCGCACGAAAAACTTTGATATACGAACGCAAGGAGGCAACCATGCTCAGGCTACGTTTCATTTTTTCGTTTTTAGTCTTGGCGACGACACTGCCTTACGGAGGAACTTCATCAGAATATAAGACACAAACCCAATTTGATTTATCACAGGAAAAAAGTGACAATATTAATTTTGTCAATTTGTATATTGATGAAATCAAATTTCTAGCAAACGTAGGGGACGTAACCGGCCCCGGGGAATTTCGCCTAATCATCCTGGCGGCCGATACATCCGGCAAATCGAGTGGCATGTTCTGTCCGGGGGATAAACCGCTGAAAGTTCGCAAAGGAGATACGGTTCAAGCCCCTTGCCTACTGGCAGTCAGTTTTGACGAATCCAAAGTATCAGACGGGGTCTACATCACGATCATGGCTGTGGACGAGGACAAATCGTCATTACCAGCAGACCTTTCTTATGAGGCGGCATCTGCAGGTCTTGGAAAGGCGCTTGGATCAGTAGCAAAAAAGGGCGCTGAGAAATTGGGGGTTACATTACTCACAAAAAGCAGCCCTTTTACATTTGTTGCGAGTGTACTGTACAGTTTTCTGAGCGGCAAACTCAAGGAATGGGTTCAGAAAGCAGATATTATTGGATCGCAAGGCGTTTACTTAAGTAGAAAAGATGGTTGGGCAACCAACGAGACAAATACCATAACATCAAACGATGGCGCGATTCGTGTTACCTACACCATCGTTCTCACGTCTTCTACCCCGCCAAATACAAAAGCGCCAGTTCTGGGTTCCACATCCTCTCAAACTTCAACGCAAAAGTATTGGTGCGATGATTTGAGTTACGTAAAGCTTAAAGTAGGCGATCGCGCTAAAGTCATTTGGGAAAAAGTCAATTTGCGAACAGCGCCTATCGTCCCACTGGAGTATTACGAAAACAGCATATCGAAAGTGGAAAAGGGAACAACTCTCACAATTATTGGCGGTCCTGCCTGCGCACACAATGGAACGTGGTGGCAGGTTCGCATTCAAAGTGGACTAACGGGTTGGATGCGGGAGCGAACAGACAGCTTGGGCTATTTAATAGGGAAATAATCCAACTTTGCCATAGAGTAGCGTTCATACTGAAATCTGAATAAGCGATGACGGTATAATTCGACCCGTGGCTCATCTCCCCCTCGACCAAATCCTACGCGGCGATTGCGTTGAAGTCCTCCGCTCGCTCCCCGCGAACTCGGTGGATGTGATCTTCGCCGACCCGCCGTATAACTTGCAACTGCGCAACGAGTTGCATCGTCCCAACCTCACCAAAGTCGACGCGGTCAACGACGGCTGGGATCAGTTCGAGAATTTCAAAGCATATGACGAGTTCACGCGGGATTGGCTGAGCGCGAGTCAACGCGTGTTGAAAGACACAGGCACGATCTGGGTCATCGGCACGTATCACAACATCTATCGCGTCGGCGCGATCATGCAAGACTTGGGATTTTGGATTCTAAACGATGTATTGTGGATCAAAGACAATCCTATGCCAAATTTTCGCGGCGTGCGGCTCACCAACGCGCATGAAACGATGATCTGGGCGCAGAAGAAAAAAGGCGCGAAGTACACGTTCAATCATCACGCCATGAAAGCCTTGAATGAAGACCTGCAAATGCGCTCCGACTGGAGACATTGGGAACTCCCGCTTGTGAGGGGCAAACAGCGCGTCAAACATAACGGGACGAAAGCGCACTCGACACAAAAACCCGAAGCGCTACTGTATCGGATTTTGCTCGCGTCATCGAACGTTGGGGATGTGATCCTCGATCCGTTCTTTGGCTCAGGGACAACAGGAGCGGTTGCGAAGAAACTCGGTCGCCGCTGGATCGGCATCGAACGCGACAAAACATATATCAAGATCGCGCAACAACGCATTGACGCGGTTCTCGCCTCCCCATCCGAGGTGTTGATCCTCTCCGAGAAACGGAAGCAGGCGCGGGTCCCGTTTGGAGCGTTGCTCGAAAACGGATTATTGAATCCAGGCGAGTCGCTTTACTTCGCGCGTAACGGCAAACGGGCGAAAATCCTATCGAACGGACACATCAAATGCGGCGAGGTCACTGGCTCGATCCACGGCGTGGCGAAATCGCTGATGAACGGCGCGCCCGTCAACGGCTGGGATGTGTGGTTTTACAAAGATGAAAACGGGAATAAAATTGTGATTGATGAATTGCGCGAGAAAATTCGCACAGAATCTATGTAATGCAAGGCAAATGTAAAAGCAATAATACTAGGCAGATTAGATAGGAGATTTTAGTAATGAATATCCATGATCCAATTATTAATATTTCCCAAGACAAATTAAACGCTCAATCATTGGCAAAAATTATTCTCCACAGACTCACAGACAATGATTGTCCATCAACTATAGGGCTGTATGGGAGCTGGGGAACTGGCAAGACAAGTACCCTAAATATAATGGCGGATCTTAACAGGCTAGCTCAAACAAACAAAGACCACGAGCTAATTAACAAGCCATCAGAGAAAGTTGTAATAAAAGATAAAATGAGTTTGCTTGTGAGGGGATCAACGGAAAAGGAATTGGTTCTGGAGATGCCTAAAAATACAGAAACAATGACAACAAGCAAATCTTTACATATAGAAATCATTGATGCGTGGCAGTACGACTCCACCAACAATCTTTTAACCCCTGTTATTGTACGGTTATTAAAATACTTAAGAAGACTGGATGAGACTAGGTTTTTTGATTGGAAGAAATATGCTGAAAGGGTTATTGAAGTTACATCTTTAGCTTTATCTGACATGGCACTTAGGAAGCTAACAGGATTAACCCTGGGTGATGTCAAAGACTACGAAGAAAAAATTGAAAAGAAAATAACTATTTCGGATTGGGAACAAACCATTGATCACATTGAAGAAACAAACAGAGCATTTACAGAATTGGTGAGGATATTTTTGACTTATAATAAACAAGATAAATTGATTTTATGCATTGATAATTTAGATCGGTGCTCACCAGAAAATGTTGTGCAATTGCTTGAATCTATTAAGAACTATTTGTCGGTAAGAAATTGTATTTGGGTTTTTGTAATGGACAATAACCTAATTTCGAGCTATATAAATCGAAAATATGAGGGGACTAACATGGATGGAAATAGTTACCTGGATAAAATAATTCCTGAACAATACCATGTGATACAGCCTACATATGAACAGGCAACTGAACTACTACACGGAATACTTATTAAAGGCATTAAACTTGGAAATTTTGCAAGGATAAACCGATTTCTTGTTCCGCGAAGAATTAAAACCGCGGTTAAATATGAACAGACCATAAAACTTCTTTCAGCACGTAGTGAAGGTAGCAAGGATACTCTATTTGCCCTAATACTACTTTATCATGGCTGGCCAGATTTTTATGAATTCTTATCATCAGGCTTTGATGACCACATAATCAGTACTTTAAATAATTTTTACTCGAAAATTGGAGAAATCAAGAAGGTTTATCAAAAAATACCAGTACCAGAAATATACGATAATGACAAGGAATTAATTTATTATATTCAATCAGCTTTTTATCAGAATCCTCGAGGAAGTTTCCTTTCTAAGGATACGCTATTGGAAGCTCATTTTGCAACAATTTTGGAGTGTATTAGGGTGCTAAGGTTTGTTGGATTGCCTTAAGTGCCTTCAGCATCAAAATTATTGTCCATCCAAAAATTCAGTGGATTTGATCTTTAAAAATCCCGCTTACTCAATTAAAGGAATTGTATGAAACTCCAACTTTCAATCAACAACACAAAGCACGAAATCGAATGTGCGCCATCTGAAACATTGCTCTCCGCCGTGCGCAGACTTGGCTATTACGGCGTCAAATTTGGCGATGAGGGCGGACTGAGCGGCGCGGACACGGTTCTGCTGGATGGCAAACCTGTCAACGCGGGGTCCATGCTCGCGGCGCAAGCGGAGGGACATCTTGTCGTCACGATCGAAGCGTTGGGCGAACATCCCGAACAAGGTTGGAAAAAGACCGATGGCTTGAATCCGCTACAACAGGCGTTCGTCGAATCGGGCGCGATCCAATGCGGATTTTGCACGCCCGCGCAAATCCTTGCGGCGAAGGCGTTGCTCGAACAGAATCCGAATCCAAGTGAAGAGCAAGTGCGCGAGGCGATCAGCGGCGTGTTATGCCGATGCACGGGTTATCTCAAACCTGTGCAAGCCGTGTTGAAAGCGGCGGCGGTGATGCGCGGCGATGAACCGTTCCGCGTGGACACGATCAATTGGGATTTCGGCGCGCCAAAAACAGATGCGCCTATGGGAGGTTTTGATTCACCACAACTCGCTGGCGTGATGACGCGCCCAAAAGTTGTGGTGACGCCTGAATCACAAACATGGCAGACCGTCGGCAAGCCCGAGAAAAAAGTGGACGCGGTCAAACTCGTGCAGGGCAAGCCCGCCTTCACCGCCGACATGGACGCGCGCGGCATGTTGTATGCGAAAGTTTTGCACTCGCCACACGCGCACGCGCGCATCAAAAAAATTGACACGACGCGCGCAAAAGAATTGAAAGGTGTTGCGGCTGTGCTCACGTGGCAGGATATTCCGCACGTGGTGTATTCCACCGCTGGGCAGTCCGATCCGATCCCAGGTCCGCTCGATACGTTTTCGCTGGATCACAAAGTCCGTTTTGTCGGCGACCGCGTTGCATTCGTCGCGGCGGAGAGTCCCGAAATCGCGGAGAAAGCGTTGAGTCTGATCGACGTGGAATACGAAATTCTGGATTCCATCCTCGACTCGCGCGAAGCGATGAACCCCGATGCGATTCGAATCCACGACGAGCCTGAGTACGTCAATTTTGCCGACTCGAACCCCGAAAAGAATCTCGCCGCGCACATCCGCATCGACATCGGCGACGTGGAAAAAGGATTCAAGGAAGCCGATCATATTTTTGAGGCTGAATACGAAGTGCCGAAAGTGCAACAAGTTTCCATCGAGCCGCATGTGTGCGTCACATATTGGGATGAAGACGACCGTTTGGTGATTCGCACGTCCACGCAAGTTCCTTTTCATGTGCGGAGGATGCTCGCGCCTGTGTTGAATCTGCCAGTGAAACGAATCCGCGTGGTGAAGCCGCGCATCGGCGGCGGGTTCGGCGGCAAGCAGGAAGTGTTGATGGAAGACGTGCCCGCGCATCTCACGATTGCAACAAAACGACCAGTCATCTACGAATACACGCGCGAAGAAGAATTTATCGCGGCGCGTTCGCGTCACCCAATGCGAGTCAAGATGAAGACGGGAGTGAAGCGAGACGGGACGATCACAGCCAACGCGATGTACGCGCTATCCGACACGGGCGCGTACGGCTGTCACGCGCTGACCGTCACAGGCAACACGGGACACAAAGCAATGGCGTTGTATGTCGGCGATGGCGAATATCGCAAGAGTCCGAACATCCAATTTTATGCAGACGTGGTTTACACCAACACGCCGCCCGCTGGAGCGTTTCGCGGTTACGGCGTGCCGCAGGGATACTGGCCCGTCGAACGTCACATGGAAAAGATCGCCCGCGCGTTGAACCTCGACCCGATTGATTTTCGTTTGAGGAATACGATTCGACCTGGCGAATATCATCCGTTTTCAACCGCGTGGAATGAAGGACGCGAGCCGCGACCTGAGATCGTCCAAACTGTTGGGTTGGAGCAATGCGTCGCGCAAGGACGAGCCGCGATCGCGTGGGATGATAAGTATGGGAATGAGGAGTGGCGCTCGTTACGCAATACGCAATACGAAGTACGTAATCCGTACTCCGTATTGCGTAGGGGAATCGGTGTGGCAATGGTCATGCAAGGAACAGCGATTCCATATTTGGATATGGGCGGCGCGTCGATCAAGATGAACGACGATGGTTCATTCAACATGCTAGTCGGCGCGACGGATCTGGGAACGGGTTCAGACACTGTCCTTGCGCAAATGGCGGCGGAGGTGTTAGGCGTTCCGCTTGAAGATATGATCTGCTATTCCTCAGACACCGATTTCACTCCGTTCGACAAAGGCGCGTACGCTTCGTCCACGACGTACATTTCAGGCGCGGCGGCGGTGAACGCGGCGAAAGTTGTCGCGTGGCGAATCCAAGTCCGCGCGGCGATGATGTTGGGGATTCCAGAATCAGATTATGCAACGATTCGATTATCGAATCGCCAAGCCATCGCCCCCGACGGAAGAACGGTTTCCTTTGCCGAGATCGCGCTGCATTCTCTGCACAAAGATAAACAAGAACAGATCATGGGTGTGGCAAGTTATGTTTCGCCAGTCTCACCACCTCCCTTCGCCGCGCAATTCGCCGAGGTGACCGTGGACACTGAAACAGGCGCGGTTACGGTAGATAAACTCGTGATGGCGGTTGACTCGGGCGTGATCGTGAATCCGCTCACCGCATCGGGTCAGATCGAGGGCGGCATGACTCAAGCGTTGGGCTACGCGGTCTGCGAGGAGATGCGCTACGACGACAAAGGCGATGCCATCGAACGCGATTTGGATCGCTATCACATCTTCCGCGCCGACGAGATGCCCGAACTCGAAACGATCTTCGTCGAGACCTTCGAGCCGAGTCACCCGTTCGGCGTCAAAGCCGTCGCCGAGATTCCCATGGATGGAGTCGCGCCCGCCGTCGGCAATGCTATCCTCGATGCCATCGGCGTAAATGTGGATGTGATTCCCACGACGCCCGAACGCGTGTGGCGGGCGATGAAGAAGTAATGGAATTTCAAGCGATCCTTCAACGAGCGGCTGAAATCCGCGCAAAGTATGCCCTGCTTGAACAAAAGCAATACGGCGCGGAATGGACGACTGAAGAAATCGCGCTTGGTTTTGTCGGCGATGTTGGCGACCTATCCAAATTGGTCGTTGCGTTACAAGGCAAACGCGAAATATCAGAAGCGCATGACAAACTCGCGCACGAACTTGCAGATTGCCTCTGGTCTGTTATCATTCTGGCTCAAGCGCATCAGGTTGATCTCGAATCGGCCTTTCTGAAAACCATGAACGAACTCGACGCGCACATCAACAAACTACTAACAGGTAATTAGGCAGGGGTATAATTAAGCGGCAACCAATTGCAAAGAGGAATCCAAAATGAGTTTTAAAAGAATCACCATCAACCCAGACGTGTTCAGCGGCAAACCTTGCATCCGCAATCTGAGATTCCCTGTCTCTCGCTTGCTCGGTTTATTAGCCTCGGGTGAAACTCGCGATTCCATTCTCAAGGCTTACCCCTATCTCGAATCGGAAGATATTGACGAAGCCTTGTTGTATGCGGCGTCGCTGGCTGAAGAAGAAGTCATCGAATTTGCCTGATGAAATTCCTGATTGACATGCCCGCTTCGCCTGAACTCATCCCCTGGCTTCAGGAAAAAGGTCATGAGGCTATTCACGCGAAAGACGTGAATCTCGCAATAGCAACAGATTCGACCATCATGGCTCAGGCGGTAGACGAGGAGAGAATCGTGATCACGGCCGATCTCGACTTCGGGACTTTGTTGGCGCAGAGTGGAAACGATGCACCGGGCGTCATTCTATTTCGCGGCGGAAATTATTCGGAAGCCGAAATGCGAGATCTCGTAGCGCGCGTGTTACAAACGGTAAAACCCGATGTATTGAAACATTCCATCGCTGTCGTTGATAAACGGCGAATTCGAATTACAAGACTTCCTCTAAAAAAGCCATGAGCAAAACCTTCGTCATCGGACACGTCAACCCCGACACCGACTCCATTGCCTCCGCGATGGGCTACGCATGGCTTCTACGCGAACGCGATGGCGCGGAAGCGGTCGCGGCGCGCGCGGGAGCGTTAAATCCGCAATCAGCGTGGCTGCTCAAACAGTTGAAGCTCGACCCGCCCGTCCTGCTCACCGACGCGTCGCCGCGCTTTGAGTCAGTGATGCAGAGACTCGACAGCCTCCGCCCCGACTCGCAACTCGGTCTCGCGTGGACGCTCGCCAGCAAGACCGGCGGCATCGCGCCTGTAGTTAATGAAGACGGCAAGCCTTATGGTCTCATCAACGGACTGAGTCTCTTCAAATATTTCACGCAAACGCTCGGCCCGCGCCCCGGCGATACGACCGTGCGCGAGATGATGTCGGCGCCGTGTAAAGACGCGGCAGACACCAATGTGCCGAAGTTCCCCGCCAGCGGTCACATCCGCGATTTTCTCAACCGCATCCTGCGCGACGAAACCGATGAGTATTGGGTCGTGGATGAAAATAATCTATATCTCGGCATTGCGCGCCAGCGCGATATCCTCAACCCGCCGCGCCTGAAAATTATTCTCGTGGATCACAACGAGCCGCGCCAGGCAATCGCCGCGCTCGAGGAAGCCGAGCTCCTCGAAATTTTGGATCATCACCGCCTCGGCAACCCGCACACGCACACGCCGATTCGATTCACGGTGGATATCGTGGGCTCGACCTCGACTCTCGTTTCGGAGATGACAGCGGAGGCGGGACTCTCCATGCCGCCCAGCCTCGCCGGCGCGCTTCTCGCGGGACTTCTGTCTGATACGCTCATTTTGACATCTCCCACCACCACGCCTCGCGACAAAGACGCCGCCGAGAGATTATCGCGCTGGGCGTTCGTCGGCGGAAGTCCGCTCAAAGGCGAGACGATTGAATCGTTCGGCAAAGCGCTGCTCGCCGCGGGAGCCGGTCTCTCGAACCGCGATCCGAATGAGATCGTCAGCACAGACATCAAACAATATGAAGCGGGCGGATTCAAGCTTGCCATTGCCCAAGCCGAAGTAACCGACCTCCTGCAGCTCGCTGAACATCTTGTTCCCCTCGCAAAAGCGTTGGACGCGCTCAAAGATAAACGCGGGCTCGACTTTGCCATGCTGCTCATCACCGATATCGTGCGCGGCTCAAGCAGGCTGATCATCTCTTCCAAAGCCCCGCCGGTGCTTGATGAATTACCTTATCCCCCTCTCGCCGATGGCACGCGCGAAGCGCAAGGTATCGTTTCGCGGAAGAAACAATTGTTGCCGGTGGTATTGGGGTTATTGGAATAATTAAGTAGAGGCAGATTGTGTTGCACCTCTACAGGACTTTATGAATTCGATCTTTCAAGCCCTCTCAGAACTCGAAAAAAATAACGAATCCGCCGCGCTTTGCACGGTGACAAAAAGCGAAGGGTCGACGCCGCGTCACGTGGGGAGCAAAATGCTCGTTTACCCCGATGGAAAATTCATCGGCACCGTCGGCGGCGGGGACTTGGAACACCGCGTCCTCGATGAGGCGTGGATGGCGATCAGCGACGGCAAGCCGCGCTCGCTAGTGTATAACCTCGTCAGCCCGACGCGCGGCGACCCGGGTGTGTGCGGCGGAACTGTGGAGGTGTTTGTGGAACCGATCCTTCCTCCCGCGATGATCGTCGTCATCGGCGGCGGACATGTGGGTAAGGCAGTCGTCCATTTGGCGAAGTGGCTGGGATTCCGAGTCGCCGTCAGCGATGATCGCGCGGAGTTTTGCAATCCCGAGTCGGTGCCGGGGGCTGACGCGTATTACCCAGTTCCGATGGCGGAGTTGCCGAGTCAACTCAAATTGACGCGCCAAACCTTCCTAGTGGTAACCAGCCGTGGATCCGGAGTCGACGCGGCGGGTCTGCCTCCGCTGCTTGAATCGAAGGCGGCATACGTCGGCGTCATCGGCTCGAAACGCAGGTGGCTGACGACGGTCAAGGCGTTGAAAGAAAAAGGCGTGTCCGATGAATTGATCGCGCGCGCGCATTCGCCGATGGGTCTGGAGTTGAACGCCGAAACGCCGGAGGAGATCGCGGTGAGCATCATGGCAGAAATTTTGATGCTGCGCGATAAGGGGACGGGAAAGATGATGAAAGATTAGGTAAAGACCTCACAGGCGTTGCACTGAGCCTGTCGAAGTGTTTTTGAAACCTGTGAGGTCTGCTATCGTAGAATAGACTATAATCACACCAACGTTCTTCAAAAGGAGAGAATCATGGCTAGAATTTTTGACGTTATTGAATATCCAAATGAGATGCGGGATGAGATCGTCCATCGTTTTCCTGAAACGGGCATCGGCGATTATCGCATCGGCTCGCAGGTGATCGTGCGCGAGTCGCAGGCGGCGGTGTTCTTCCGCGACGGCAACGCGCTAGATGTGTTCGGAGCGGGCAGGCACACGATCGCGACTGCGAACATCCCGAAGATCATTGATCTGATCGGCAAGGCGTTCAACGACCGCACGCCCTTCCCCGCGGAAGTGTATTTTGTTTCGCTCAAAGAATTTGCAAATGAAAAATGGGGCACGCCGCAACCGATCATCGTGCGCAACCCCGGCATGGGACTCGGCGTCGCGTTGTTGCAGGGGTTTGGAACATATTCGTTCCAAGTGAAGGACCCTCAACAATTTGTGACGCAGGTTGTCGGCGCGCAAGGTTCGTATCGCACAGCGGATATTGAAGAACGCTTGAAGACCATGTTGCTCTCGAAATTGCAGGATGCGCTCGGCGAGACGACAGCCGCAAAAAGCGTCGTGGATCTGATCGGGCTGACCGAAGAGATCGGCGCCGCTGTCCGCGCGAAGGCGCAGGATGATTTTGAAGCGCTCGGCATGGCGCTCAAAACTTTCTACATCGGCAACTTGAAGCCCTCGAGCAAGTCGGCGCAGGAACTCCGCGACATGGGCATGCTCGACATGGCGACCTACACTCAACTGCAAGCCGCGGACGCGATGCGCGATGCCGCGCAAAACGAGGGCGGCGGAGCGGGTCTCACCGCAGGAATCGGCGCGGGCATGGGTATCGGCAACATTATGGGACAGGCTCTGCAAGGCGGATTCCAAAACGCGGCGCCCGGCGGAGCGGCTGGCGGCGCGAAAATGCCGGACATCATGACCCCCGCGGAAGCCGCGCAGTTCATGAAGGTGACAGAGTCTGATATTTTGGACGCGATCAATGACGGAAGCCTGAAAGCCAAAAAAGTCGGCAAAGCATTCCGCATCAGCAAGGATAACCTTGAAGCGTTCATGAACAGTTAGTACTGCGTATTGCGTACTTCGTAATTTGTGATGAACGAAAAGACTCTCCGCGTGGAGAGTCTTTTTGTTATACGGTTTTTGGTTGTCCAGAAACCGCAACATATTGCAGATTAAGAACCTAACCGAGCAATCCTTGTGCTCCATTTTGAAACACGGAGACACTGAGTCACGGAGTTTTTAATTGGCTTTTCTCAGTGTCTCCGTGTCTCGGTGGTTCGGTTTATTGCTCGAATAATTGTGAAAAGAACAAAATATTGCATTACGGAGTACGCAGTACGAAATATTTTTTACTCCAAATCACTCAATACATCCGAGATCGAATTCAACACATCGCTTGCCATGACTGAGGCGGTTGTGCCGAGATCGTCTGCGGCGTAGAGACCGGCTTGCGCGTGAATCCATGCGCCGGCAACTGCCGCGTCGTACGCATCGAGTCCTTGCGCGCGTAAGCCGACGATCAGACCGGCAAGCACATCACCTGTCCCTGCGCGGGCTAACGCGGGCGATGCGACCGGGATAATGGTTGTCCTTCCATCGGGCGAAGCAATCGCGGTGAACGCGCCTTTCAAAACAACGACATGTCCCCACTCTTTTGCATACTTGACGGCAATTGCTTGCCGATCCTCTTGAATTTCTTCTTTCGACAACCCGGTCAACGCGGACATTTCGCCGGGGTGCGGCGTGAGAATCGCGGGCGCAGGTAATTTCGTGTGCCAGTCTTTGATCTGCGCGAGCAAACGCAGTCCGTCCGCGTCAACGACCAATGGCGGTAGGGAATTTTTCTCCGCCGCATTTGAATCGCTTTCTTCATGCACAAAACCAATCGCGGATTTTTTCGGCGTTGATTTGCCAGCCAGCAAATTCTCGATGAATTCTTTTGTCGTGTTTTCCGTTCCCAAACCGGGACCGATCAATAACGCTGTCGCTCGCTCAAAATTTTTCGATAACACTTCGGATGCGCTGGATGCGATTACGCCTGTTGAATGTGGGAGCAAGACCCACGTCGCTTCGGGAACCTGACCTGCGACTGCCGCGTGGATGGACGCGGGGATCGCCAATTGGACCAATCCCGCTCCCGCGCGATACGCCGCCTCTCCCGCAAGGACGACTGCCCCGGTGTAGTTGACGGATCCCGCCGCGATGAGAGCCGTACCAAATGTCCCTTTGTGCGAATCGAGGGCGCGCTCCGGCAGAAGCGCGGAGACAGAATCTTCATCCGCTACTTCCGTTTGCAAATTTTTGAGCGAAGGCAGCTCAATGGGCAAGCCGATGTCCACAACTTTTAGCTCGCCGACATACTCAAAGGCAGGCAGGTTCAACAATCCCTGCTTGACCGCCGCCATGGTCACCGTCACATCCGCGTGAAGGGTTTCATCTGCAACTTCGCCAGAATCGCAGTCAACGCCCGACGGACAATCCACCGCGATCACGAGCGGAGATTCGTCGAGGCTGTCGAGCAGGTCGCCAACTTCGGAAAGCAATTCGGCAACTTCTTTTTTCAGAGGGAGTTTGATGCCTGTGCCGAGGACGCCATCGAGAAGTACATCGGCCGTTTCGAGAGATTCGCCAAGTTGATCGAAAGCATCGTCGCCCGAAAAAATATTCCCGCCCGCATCAACAAATTGTTTGACCAGATCATCTTTCTTGCGCTTGACGAGGTATGATCTTGCCTTCCAACCTTCTTCGGCAAGCGCGGTCAACGCGACGAGGGTATCCCCTCCGTTGTTGCCGGGACCAACCAAGCCGACGACCTCGAGCTGTTCCTCATCAACGAAAAGGTCGGCAACGACTTCCGCCAATCCCTGACCGGCGTTTTGCATCATTCGATCAAAGGTCAAGCCTTTTGAGTCGGCTTCTTTTTCGATGGCTTGCATTTGTGAGACAGTGACAAGTTTCATGTTTTACTCCAATTGATGGTCAGATTCTACTGCAAACATGTTGCGTAAGAAGAGATTCCCGCTTCTCTCTAACAAAACTCCAATCTCGTGTCCAATAAAGGCGACCGCCAATCGCGCCGATCTGCCTATGCTATACTTGAATCAAATATTATATGGGAAGCGACCTGAATACAACCGCAAACGAAACTTCAGGAAAGATGCTGGCATTGGAGGGTATCCGAGGCATCGCCGCGCTAGTCGTGATCTTCGATCACTTGCACCTCGCGTTCTTCGTGGGAATCGATAAGATGATCGCATCGTACTTAAATGCTCATTTTCCATTCTTCTTGTCCAAAGCGGGTCAATATTTCGTAACCGGCCTCCACGATGGGAATTTCGCCGTTTGGGTCTTCTGGGTCATGTCGGCGTTCGTGCTCAGCAGGAAATATTTCCAACTCACGAAGGCGAATCGCAATCTCGAAAGCGCGGAATATCTGACCAGAAGCGTGATCAAAAGATACCCAAGATTGTTCGTCCCGATTCTGGCTTCGGTCTTATTTGCGTTCGTGATCCTGTCCGCTGGCGGGATGACCAATAACGATCTGGGTGAACGGTTGGGGACTCATACAAGCCAGGGGTGGCTGTTTACTTTCTACGAATTTGAGCCTTCCCTGACACAAGCAGTTAAATCAGCCGTATGGGATACATTCTTCAATTTCAACCGCGACACAACGTACAATACCGTCCTCTGGACAATGCAGCCTGAGTTCTTCGGGTCCGTCTTTCTTTTTGGCTTTCTCAGCCTCTTTGGAAATAAAGGAATGCGATGGTTTGCATACCCGCTTATTCTCATCGTACTTTATTTTAAAGAACTACACTGGTTGAACGCTTTCCTACTGGGAATTATCCTGTGCGATCTCTATGTGCATACGACAATCTATTCAAGGCTAGGTCAAATATTTGGCATGTGGTGGATCCAGATCATATCCGGCATATCCATCATGGTTCTCATCGGAGCTCCGAATTACGGACAGGTATTTCATCTCATCATTGCGGCGGGGTTGGTCGCCCTTGCGCTGTCCTTTTCTGGGTTTGCAAAATTATTTTCATCCCGTCTTTCGGTCTATTTGGGAAAAATTTCTTTTTCCTTGTATCTGGTCCACGTCCCCATCTTATGCAGCGCCACTGGTTTGATCTATAGAATCACAGAAGCGTACATGCCATATCCATCTTCGGCGATAGCGACATCGCTCCTTACAATCGCGCTAAGCATTCTGACCGCGCACATATTTTATGAATACGCCGATAGGCAAGGAGTTATTTTAGGCGGAAAACTTGCGAACGCCCTAAATTCTTCAAACCGATAAAGGATTGCGGAGATTCTATGCCCATTCGGCATGTCATTCGGAAAACTTTAACGACTGAGCACTTGTCGAATCGCGGGAAATGGTCTATCCTTGCGCCAACGAGATGAACGGTTCATCTCAAACCCATTCTTAATTCTCTTGGAGGAGAACATGAAGAATCTTTACAAAGTGCTGGTCGTTGGTATCGTTGCCGCGCTCTTGCTCACCGCATGCGGCGGCGGAAGCGGCGGAAAAGCGGATGATTTGCTGAGCGCGATCAAACAACGCGGTTACATCCTCGTTTCGACCGATCCCAACTACGAGCCGCAATCGTTCCTGAACACCGAGGGCAAACGTCCTGCCGATACGAAATGTCCGTCAGACGCGTTGACCACTGCCGAGATGCAAGGCTTTGACGTGGACGCCGCCATCGCCATCGGCGACGCGCTCGGTGTGGAAACCTGCTTCGCCACCCCATCGTGGGATACGATCACTGCCGGTTCGTGGGCTGACAAGTGGGATGTAAGCGTTGGCTCGATGACCGTCACCACCGCCCGCCAGGAAGTCCTCGATTTCAGCGTGCCGTACTATTACACCCCGGCGGTTATCGCGGTTCGCGCCGATGCGGGCATCACCTCCCTCGCCGATCTCGAGGGGCAAGCCCTCTGCGTTGGCACCGCCACCACCTACGAATCTTGGCTCAACCATGATATGGCTGGCTTGGGATTGCCCGAAGCATCTATTTATGCCGAAGCGCCGAACGTAACCGTGGTTCCGCTCGAGACCGATCAGGAATGCGCCCAAGCCATCGCCGCAGGTCGTGAAGATTTCATAGGCTATGTCACATCGGAAACCGTCGTAGATGCGAATATCGCCGAAGGCTTCCCGGTCGTCAAACTCGGTTCCCCAGTGTTCTCAGAGGATCTCGCCGCCGCATTCGACAAGACCTCCAGCCTGTCTGCCGCAACACTTCTTGCTGAGGTCAACAAAGTTTTCACGAAAATGCACGAAGAAGGTAAACTCTCGGAACTCTCGCTCAAATGGTTCGATATTGATCTGACCCAGGCTCCCAACTAGTTTCTTGCTCGAACAGGAAGCGGTTTTCACCGCTTCCTGTTCGTTTATTATTACATACACATAGGACTCACGCAGTTGAACCTGCACTGCGGCGGCGGCAGAAGAACTGCCCGCCAACTGCGTAAATCCTGACACATTACAAAATTGCGGCAAATTTGATCATACCCGGTCGGCACAGGTATTATGGAAAGACTTTGTCATGAAAACCGACTCTACCATCGCGCATTCTCACACGCAACCTACTACGCAAGCAGAACTACTGATTCAGGCGCAGCAAAGAAAGAAACGGGGATTTCGCATGGGCGTCGGCGCGACATGGGGCGTGTTATTGCTGGTCTTAATTTTTTTGTTCAGCGGACAGAGTATTCTAGGCTTTCAAACGATTAAACTCGACGCCGAGTTCATGAGGAAAAACCTTGGGTTTATCGGCTCCGGTCTCGGGGAAACTCTTCTCATTTCATCATCGTCCATTCTACTGGCAATCTGTTTGGCATTGCTGGCGGCGCTGGGAAGGCTTTCAACATTTCCACCCATTTATGCCCTGAGCACATTTTACGTTTCATTGATTCGCGGCACGCCGCTCTACCTCCAGATCTTTTTCTTTTTCCTGGCGCTTCCGCAATTAGGCATCAACTTAAGCGGCTTTACGGCTGGCGTGTTCGCGCTCGGATTAAACTACGGCGCATACATGAGCGAGACCTTCCGCGCCGGGCTGGCATCGGTAAGTAAAGGGCAACGCGAAGCCGCCGCCGCAATCGGCATGACGCCCGGGCAAACCATGCGCCGCGTCATCTTGCCGCAAGCCTTGCGGTTCGCCATCCCGCCCATGGGCAACGACTTCATCTCGATGACGAAAGACTCGGCGTTGGTCGCCGCGACCGGTTTCGTCCATGAGGTGATGTGGCGCGCAGTCAAAGTGGGACGCGCTCAATTCAACAATCTGGAAGCCCTGCTGATGGCGGCTATGTTTTACTGGATAATGACTTTGATCCTGACATTTTTCCAATCACGGTTGGAAGCGCGTCTTGCCAAAGGGGATCGCTAAATGAAACCTATTGTGCAAATTTCCAACCTTGATAAATATTTCGGGCGCTTGCATGTGCTGAAAAATATTTCGCTCGATGTTCAGCCGCGCGAAGTGGTCTGCCTGATCGGACGAAGCGGCTCTGGGAAAAGCACGCTCTTGCGGTGTATCAATTTCCTCGAAGAGCCGTCGAACGGAATCATCCAAGTCGATGGGGTTACTGTCGAAAGTCACGGACGCGGCAAAGAGCATCGCCAGCTCATTCACGACGTGCGGCTCAAGACAGGCATGGTGTTTCAAGAGTTCAACCTCTTTCCGCACATGAGCGTGTTGGAAAACGTCATCGAGGGACCTGTCACAGTCAAGGGCATGGACCACGCCGAAGCCGTTGCGCTCGCCGAGGAAAATCTCGACAGCGTGGGCATGTTGTTCAAAAAAGATGAATATCCGGCGCGTCTCTCCGGCGGACAAAAACAACGCGTGGCAATCGCCCGCGCCCTCACCATGCAACCGCGCGTCATGTTGTTCGACGAACCCACCTCCGCGCTCGACCCTGAACTCATCGGCGAGGTGTTAAACGTGATGAAGAAGGTCGCCAAAGACGGCATGACCATGCTCGTGGTCACGCACGAAATGGGATTCGCGCGCGAAGTGGCAGACCGCGTGCTCGTGTTGGGTGAGGGCGAGATCATCGAAGACGCCAAACCGTCCACGCTGTTCAGCAAACCCAAAGACCCGCGCACGAAAGCGCTGATCGATCGATATCGCACCGGGGGACACTGATTCGTGTTTCTCGCAATCACGGGCGAGAGTGGGGTTGGGTGTGTGAATCAGCCTCAATGGCGGAATGAAGCGGGGACTTTAATCCGTATTGGCTTGCAAGATTTATACGCGGCGTCAATCGGCTCAACCTATCTCGCGAGGAAGTCATGTTCACACGAATCTTTCCCCTGCCCGTATTCGACGATGAAGAGTTGACGCGCTCCGCGACCCAATTAAGAACCGTTACGCTTGCCATGCTCGCGGCGACTACTCTCTTTATTGCGGTGTGGTCGGCGCTCGTGCCTGAGGCTAGGCTTCGCAGTGTCTATGCGTTGCCGATCTACCCGTTATGCTTCTGGCTGTTAAATCTGATCGGCAAAGGGAAGGTAAAACTTGCGGGAAGCGCGTTGGTGGCGGGCGTGTGGATCCTGTTATTCTTCGCCGCGTCGTTCAATGGCGGCGTGCTGGCGCCTGGGTATAGCGGATTGCTCATTACCATCCTCGCGGCTGGGATCTTCATTGGGCGCGAGTGGGCAAATCGCGTCGCGCTGATTAGCGTGATCGGCGGCGGCGTTTTTGTCGTTCTTGAGCGTGTCGGCGTCTTGCGCGAGATCAACGAAGTCGCTAACCCAATGGCAATGTGGGTCGCGCAATCGACGTTCTTTTTTATAGCCGCCAGCCTGCTTCAAATGGGCACAGAACGGATTGCCGACGCGTTACAACACGCGCAACATGAAGTCGAACAGCGACGTAAAACCGAGGAGCGTTTACGCGAAGCCGAAAAACAATACCGCGAACTGGTTGAGCGCGTGCCCGCTGTGATCTATAGCGCGGAGCCGGGACCCGACGGACGCTGGTTGTACGTCAGCCCGGGCGTGTTGCAATTAACCGGCTTTGCTCCCGAAGAATGGCTGACGAAACCCCACCTTTGGTACACGCGCCTCGATGCCGAAGACCTCGAACGATTTATTGCGGAGGAAAATCGCGCGCTGAATGAGGGCGCGCAATTCAAGATGGAATATCGCTTTCGCAGGAAGGATGGCACGGTCATCTGGATGCGGGACGAAAGTTTATATGTGACAGGCGGCGCGGCGGGCGAGGAGGCGATCGTCCAGGGATATTTGCTGGATATCACCGAAAATAAACTGGCTGAGGAAAGACTCCGCTCCAATGAAGTGTTGCTGAAGACGATCATCGAAAACATTCCATTTGATTTTTGGGTGTGCGACGAGAACGATCGCTACCTTCTGCAAAACCCCATCTCAAAACGCCTGGCGGGCGATTTAATCGGCAAAACTGTCGAGGAGTTGGACCTGCCGCCAGCGATAATTAAAACCTACAAGGAACAACATGTGCGCATTCTTGGGGGCGAATCGATACGGGAAGAAGAAACCCATGAACAAAACGGGAAGATTCATCACTTAATGGTGATCGGAGCGCCGATCCGAGACGGCGAAACAGTGCGGGGCATGATCGGCATGACGATCGATATGACCGAGCAAAAGCGGGCGCAGGAGGCTTTACGCGAAACGGAGTTACTTTATCGCACTCTCGTGGAGCAGACCTCCGTCGCCATCTACCGCGATTTGGCGGAAGAGGATGGCCCTACCGTCTACATTAGCCCGCAGATCAAGAACATGCTCGGATACTCCCCCGAGGATTTTTTATCGAAACCGGATTTCTGGCAATCGCTCCTTCACCCCGGCGATAAAAACAAGGTTTTCAACGATATCAAACAAATGCTCGCCAGCGGCAGGGGCGTGGCATCGGAATACCGAATGAAAGCAAAAAATGGGGAGTGGGTTTGGTTGGGAGACGAATCTGTTGTTATTAAAGACGACGAGGGCAAACTTTTGTATATTCAGGGCGTGCTCATGGATATTACAAACCAAAAGGAATCCGAAGCGCAACGCGAATCGCTCATCAAGGAGCTGGAGGAAAAAAACTCCGAGTTGGAACGCTTCACCTACACCGTGTCTCACGACTTGAAAGCGCCGCTCATCACCATGGGCGGATTTCTCGGCTACCTGGAAAAAGACGCGCTGAGCGGAAATGTCGAAAAACTCAGGCTCGATATTCAACGGATCTCGGAAGCCAACCACAAAATGGAAACCTTGTTGAACGATCTGCTGGAACTCTCGCGCATCGGTAGAAAGATGAACCCGCCGGAACTCGTTCCCTTTGGGCAGATCATGGCAGATGCTTTTATTCGCGCGGAGAGCCGCTTAAGCCAGAAAAAGATCGAGGTGATGGTGATGACCGACCTGCCCTCGATCCATGGAGACCGCAACCGGCTGATCGAGGTGATGCAAAACCTGCTGGACAATGCCGCAAAGTTTATGGGCGATCAGCCCAACCCGGTCATCGAGATCGGCGCCGAAACCACCGGGGACGAGGTCGTCTTTTTCGTGCGCGATAACGGCATCGGCATCGACCCAAAATTTCACAAAAAGGTATTCGAATTATTCGATAAATTGAATCCCCGCATCGACGGGACGGGCATCGGACTCGCGCTGGTCAAGCGCATCGTCGAGGTGCATGGCGGCAGGATCTGGGTCGAATCGCAGCTGGGGCAGGGCGCAACATTTTACTTCACGCTCCCGGGCAAAAAATAAAGGGTCTCCCGTAATTAACGGGAAAGAGCTTCACCACGAAGGGCACAAAGTACACAAAGGCAAAAAGAGCCCCGATTTTTCCTTTGTGACCGTCGTGTCCTTTGTGTTTGAAAAAAAGGTTTCCCGTTAAAACCGGTAGAGCCAAAATAAATAAATCCCCGAACAGATCGGGGATTTATCAACGAGTGCGCTGGAGAGGACTTGAACCTCCACGTCTTGCGACACATGGCCCTCAACCATGCCTGTCTGCCAATTCCAGCACCAGCGCCCAAGCAGGGCGTATTATAATCGGCTTACTTTGCTTGTCAAGCAAAACCTTTTTTGGAGAAAAACATGACGCGAATCGTAGTAGATGCCATGGGGAGCGACAATTACCCAACGCCGGATGTGCTTGGCGCGGTGGACGCGGCGCGCGAATACAGCGTGGAAATTATCTTGACGGGAGACGCTTCGCGGATTCAGCCTCTGCTTGATTCTAACCATGCGGCGACTCTACCCATCCGCGTCGTTCACGCGCCCGAAACGTTGACCATGAAAGATAAAGGCGAAGACCTCGTGATGAAAGCACGGCATAAGGACGCGCAAAATTCGATGGCGGTCGGCTACGATCTCGTGAAAAACGGCGAAGCCGACGCGTTCGTTACCATGGGCAACACCGGCGCGGCAATGGTCACGGCGCTGTTCAGGCTCGGCAGGATCAGAGGCGTGGATCGGCCCGCGCTGGCGGGTCCAATTCCCACGGCGAATGGAATCGCGATCCTTCTCGATCTGGGCGCGAATCCCGATTGCAAGCCGGAGAATTTAGTCCAATTCGGCATTATGGGCAGTGTCTACTCGGAGCGGGTGCGCGGCGTGAAAAATCCGCGCGTGGGCTTGGTGTCGAACGGCGAAGAAGCGGGTAAAGGGAGCGAACTCGTAAAGGTGGCGCATGTATTGCTGGCAGATTCCAACTTGAATTTTGTCGGGAACATCGAGGGGAAAGAGCTCTTCGGCGGTCATGCGGATGTGGCAGTGGCAGACGGGTTCACCGGAAATGTGTTGCTCAAATCATCGGAGGCGGTCGCCAAACTGCTGGTGGATAAGATCCGCGAGTCGATCAAGGGTGGAGGTCCGCTGACGTTGTTGGGCGGCGCGCTGATCCGTCCCGCGATGGGCAAAGTCCGCAAACTGCTCGACCCCGCGGAAGAGGGCGCGGCTCCCCTGCTGGGCGTGAATGGGCTGGCGTTTATCGGTCACGGGAGGTCGGATGCGTTTGCGATCAAGAATGCCATCCGCGTGGCAAAAGA
The DNA here is from genome assembly GCA_016716235.1 of Candidatus Defluviilinea gracilis. Classification (NCBI taxonomy): domain Bacteria; kingdom Bacillati; phylum Chloroflexota; class Anaerolineae; order Anaerolineales; family Candidatus Villigracilaceae; genus Candidatus Defluviilinea; species Candidatus Defluviilinea gracilis. The sequence continues at coordinate 82,932 of JADJWS010000007.1, read as the reverse complement.
GGCGGCAGAGTCGAAGGTGTTGGACGCGATGAAATCTGCAATTGAAGAGAGTTTGAAGAAATAACGTAGTGACGACTTAAGTCGTCACTACACAGGAATAATATGAAAATCATCACAAACGATACATTAATTCAGCGCAACGGAAAGATCGGGGGGATTGCGATCCTGCTTTCCATCATCATTTTGGTTGGGGGTTTTTTTGTCAACGTCAACAATCTCTCGGGCGAAGACATGCGCTCGTTCTATATTACCCTGGCTTCGTTCGTTGTCGGGTTTATTCTGGTTCAGGTTGGGTTGTATTTCGTAAACCGCTACGGAGGCAAACCGCGCATGGATGAACGACTCGACGCCGCGCTCAAGGGTTTGCCCGGTGATTTCACGATCTATCATTTCACCACGCCGACCGCGCATTTGCTTGTGGGTCCTTCGGGGGTGTGGGCGTTACTCCCTTATCGACTGCGCGGCTCCATCGAGTTCAGAAAGAACCGTTGGCGCGTCCGCGGCGGCGGATTCTTACAGGCGTATATGAGCATCTTCGGGCAGGAGGGAATCGGCAGACCAGACGCTGAGGCAGAGCATGAGGCCCGTAAGATCAAGAACCTTCTGGCAAAACATTTCGAAGAACACGAGTGCCCCGAGGTCAATGTCGCATTGATTTTCACAAATGAGCAGATCGAAATTCAAGCCGAAGGCGCTCCCACACCCGCGTTGAAAGCGGACCAGCTCAAAAGTTTTATGCGGCAAAAAGCAAAAGAGAAACCGATCACACAATCACAACTCGCGGCGGTGAAAGCGGCGTTACCGGAGTGATATTTCAGGCGCGACGGTCTTGAGTCTCCAGTCTCTAGTCTCTCTTTGTGAGAGACTAGAGACTGGAGACTATTTATTTAAATATGATACACTTGTTCTATCATGCAATTATCGACAACGAGAAATTTTTTTGCGAACCACTGGGCAACGATCCTTATTCTCGGCATTCTAACGATGGGGCTTTGGTTCCGCGCAACAACCTACGGAGATTTTCGGCTTTCAGCGGGGATGAGTGATACGCCAAGCTACATTAATTCTTCACAAGCCAATCTCTTTTCACCGCAGATGTTTAACGGCGAGCGGTTATTCACAACCAATCTTTTGTATAAACTTGCCAACGACTCTGACCGTTGCCCGTTATTGGTCATTGGCAATCCTTCGGTAGGCGTCGAGTTGCCTCGTGAAATCCAGCCTTGCTTTGACAAAATCGCCGTTCTGCAAAATACGCTTGCAATGTTCGGCTGGTCGTTCCTGGCATTGATCGCCGCGCGTTGGTTATCTCATCCGTTGTACAAGATCATGGCGGTTCCACTTGTGTTAGCCTTTGGGTTCACTCCCCAGCTCGCCGAATGGGACAGTGTGCTCAGTTCAGAATCACTCTCGCTCTCGATGTTTGCCGTCGTCACAGGCTTGATGTTGGAAATTTCACAGCGGATCGCCAGAGACCGTAGCCAGCATTCGTCGGCAACAACCAAGTCATTAGCCGTTATATGGTTGGCAATATTCATGCTGTGGGTCTTTTTGCGGGATGTCCATATCTATGCCTGCTTGATCACAGTTGCGATGTTGCTCCCCTTCGTGTTGGTAAAAAAACTCCGCCTCCCTGCGTGGATTCCAATTACGACCTATATCCTCGGCGGAATTTTCATCCTCGGGATGTACACCACACAAAAAAGCCCGCGCTGGGAACTTCCGCTGTTCCATGTGATGGATGGCCGCGTCTTTCCCGATTCGGGCATGGTCGATTATTTTGCCGAACGTTTCGACATGCCGCGCGACCCGTCCAGCCCTGAGTATGCGGAATGGTTCAACACGCGCGGCTTCCGATCGTATGGAATTTTTCTTGCGACTCATCCGCGGTACATTATTTCCGCGCTCATCGAACGGTCTGACTATTTGTCGGAAGATTTTATTCAACCGTACTTTACCACCGCCGATATCCGCTCTCGAAAAGCTCTCTTGGATGTGGGTAGAATCGTCCACCCAGAGACCAATGCCGTCTTTCTGATTGACTTCATCCTCGTAGCATCCATGGTTGTGAACAGCCTAAAGTACCCATCAGGCAAGTCGTGGGCGTGGACATGGCTCGCCACATGGATGTTTTTCTTCGGAAGCGCGTCTGTGCTATTGAGTTTTTTTGGAGATAACATTGGGATACATCGCCACATTTTTCCTTATGTGGAGATCTTCCGCTTGCTGTTATGGATCAGCCTGCTAGCGAACATGGACCTTCTAGCACAACGACCTGAACCTGTTACTATTCAAACGAAAGAGTAAAACAAACGTATGCAATCAATCGTAGCCATAGACCTCGAAACAACAGGATTAAATGACGAGCGCGACGCGATCATCGAGATCGGGGCGGTGAAGTTCAAAGGGCATCGCGTCGAAGCGGAGTGGACAACGGTCATCAACCCTGGCAGGCACATCCCTGAATTTATCACGGGGCTGACGGGCATCAGCGACGCGGAGACGCGCAACGCGCCGAAACTGCGCGACATCATCCACGATCTGGAAGCGTTCGTCGGCGACGCCCCTGTGGTGGGACACAACATCCGCTTCGATCTGGGATTCATCCAAAAGCAGGCGGGGATATTGAATTACAACGAAGTCATTGACACGTACGAGATCGCGGCGGTGGTCATGCCAACCGCGAGCCGATACAATCTCGGTTCGCTTGGCAAACAATTGGGAATCTTATTGCCCGCCACCCATCGCGCACTCGACGACGCCAAAGTGACGATGGCGGCGTTCAACAAATTATTCGAAATGGCGCGTGAACTTCCGCGCGAGTTGGTGGACGAGATCGTCCGTCTCAGCGAACCCGTTGAATGGGATGCGCGCTGGGTGTTTCAACAAATTTTGGGAGCGCAAGCGAAAGAGGGGATCAAAGCGAAGAAAATATCGAAGAAAAAGAATCAGGCTGAATGGGCGGATGACTCGAAGTTTCCGCCGTTGGATAATCCCGAAGAGCCAAGTCCGCTCAACACGGAGGAAGTCGCATCCGTGCTGGAGTATGGCGGACCGTTCTCGCAATATTTTGATTCGTTCGAGCAGAGACCCGAACAGGTTGCGATGATGCGTTCGGTGGCGGACGCGCTTTCGTATGGAAATCATTTGATGGTCGAAGCGGGAACGGGCGTTGGAAAAAGTTTTGCATACCTCGTGCCTGCCGCGTTGTTCTCACTGCAAAACAATACGCGCGTGGTCGTTTCAACGAACACGATCAACTTGCAAGACCAACTCATTCAACGCGATTTGCCGAATTTGAGTCAGGCATTGGATCTTGATTTTCGTTTTTCAGTATTGAAGGGACGTTCGAATTATCTCTGCCCGCGCAAAGTGGAGAACATGCGTAGTTCGTATCCGCGCAATGCGGATGAGATGCGCGTACTGGCGAAAGTGTTGGTGTGGCAGTTAAATAATTCGAGCGGAGATCGAAGCGAATTAAATCTCACGGGACCAACCGAGCGCGAGGTGTGGAATCGAATGTCGGCGGAGGATGACGCGTGCACGACCGAAACGTGCATCAAACGCATGGGCGGCGCGTGTCCGTTCCATCGCGTGAAGACCGCGTCGCAATCCGCGCATGTGCTGGTCGTCAATCACGCGCTGTTGTTGTCGGATGTCGCCACGGGAAGCAAAGTCCTGCCCGAGTATTCGCATCTCATCATTGACGAGGGTCATCACTTGGAATCAGCGACGACGAACGCGATGTCGTTTCGATTGAATCAATATGACATGGATCGCATGATGAAGGAGGTCGGCGGATCGAACGCGGGTGTGCTCGGAAAACTTCTCGGCGAGACGAACGCCACGCTTCGCCCCGCGGACTTCGGCCTGCTTCAGAAAAAAGTGACTCATGCCACCGACATGGCTTTTCGCATCGAGCAGATGAATCGCGAGTTCTTCAATGTGTTGAGCGAGTTCGCGCGACTGCAACGCGAGGGACAGCCGCAATCAAATTACGCATGGCAAGCGCGCGTCTTACCCGCCACGCGCACATTGCCGTTTTGGGACGAAGTGGAAATGGCATGGGACGCAACAGGCGAAACGTTGCGAAATTTGCTGACAGAGTTGGCTCAAATTTACAAAGCCGCCGCAGACTTATACGCCGAGGGACACGACAATCTCGAAGACGTAATGGGCGACATCAGCAACGTGACGCGCCGATTGACCGAAGCCGAAGCGAATATTTCGGGCATGATCAGCAAGCCCATCCAAGGCATGGTGTATTGGATCGAAGTGCAACCGAATCAAAACCGTTTGTCGTTGAACGCCGCTCCATTGAGCGTGGCATCGCTGGTCGAAAAAAATATCTGGCACGAGAAACGTTCTGTGGTGCTCACCTCCGCCACGTTGACAACGCACGGAGAATTTCAATATCTGCGCAACACTCTCGGCGCCGCCGAAGCCGAAGAGATGCAACTCGGCTCGCCGTACGATTACGAAAGCGCGGCATTGCTGTACATCGCCAACGACATCCCCGAACCGAATCAAAATGGATATGAGCAGATGCTCAACAAAACGCTCATCGCTACCGCCAAAGCCACTGGCGGACGGATGCTCGTGCTGTTCACCTCCTACTCTGCGCTAAAGAAGGCGGCGCGCGAGATCACCGCCCCGTTGGCGCGTGAGGATATTTACGTCTACGAGCAAGGCGACGGCGCATCCCCGAACGCGTTGCTCGAGTCGTTCAAAGCCACCGAACGCGCCGTGTTGCTCGGAACCAAATCCTTCTGGGAAGGCGTAGACGTGCCAGGCGAGTCGCTTTCGGTTGTGGTCATCACCAAACTTCCCTTCGATGTACCTACCGACCCGCTTATCGCGGCGCGCTCCGAAATGTACGAAGATTCGTTCAATCAATATTATCTGCCCGAAGCGATTCTGAAATTTCGGCAAGGATTTGGTCGCCTGATCCGTACCGCTTCAGATAGAGGCGTGGTCGCCATTTTGGATCGCCGCGTGCTAACCAAGCAATATGGCAGGCTGTTCCTGGAGTCACTCCCTCCCTGCACCGCGCGGCAGGGACCAGCATCCAATTTGCCGAGGGAGGCGGGGAGTTGGTTGGGATAATATAGTTAGACCTCACAGGTCTTAAAGACCTGTGAGGTCTCGGGATGAAAACTATGAAAAATACAACTGCTCCACTTGTCCCGGGAATGTACTATCACATTTACAATCGCGGGAACAACAGCGAGAACTTGTTTCTTGAAAAACGGAATTACCCATATTTCCTTTCTTTGTACGATAAGCACATCACACCTGTCGCAGACACCCACGCCTATGGCTTGCTGAGAAATCATTTTCACGTTGCGGGGAGGATCAAAACTGAGCGGGAGTTTTGGGAATATCTAGAACAGACCTCACAGGTCTCGGAGACCTGTGAGGTCTTGGATCAAAAGAAGAAATTCAATCCATCCCAAGCCTTCTCGAACTTCTTCAACGCGTACGCCAAATCCATCAACAAGGGATATGGACGAACGGGAAGCCTGTTCGAGGAACGTTTTGGGCGAATCCCCGTTACGAGCGATGCGTATTTTACGACCTTGATCTTCTACATCCACTATAACCCGCAGAAACACGGATTTGTGGATGACTTCCGCGATTGGGAATGGTCTTCATACCACGCACTTGTCGGAACAGGAAAGACGAAGTTGAAACGAGATGAAGTTTTGAATATGTTTGGCGGCGTGAAAGGATTTGAGGAATTCCACCAAACAAAAATGGATGAGAAGAAGTTAGCGAAGTTGATTGACGAGGAATTTGAATCGGAAGTTTAGTTTAGACCTCACAGGTTTTGGAAACCTGTGAGGTCTGCCAGCCAATTTGCCGCGCGAGGCGGGGAGTTGGTTGGGGATGTAGAATCGAGTAAAATATCTTCATGGCAGTCACATTGACCATCCAACCCCTTCCCCTCCCCCTCACCCTCAACAAGGATGGCGTAGCGCGGGTCGGCGGGACGCGGGTTACGCTGGATACGATCGTTCGAGCCTTTGCAAGGGGAGCAACTGCGGAGGAAATCGCGCAACAGTATCCGTCGCTTGCACTTTCGGATGTGTACGCGACGATCAGTTACTATCTGCAAAACCGCGATGAAGTGGAGACCTACCTCAAAAAGCGGACAAAACAGGCGCAGGCGATAAGACAGGAAAATTTAAAACGGTTCGACCAATCGGGTATCCGCGAGAGATTGTTGGCACGTAAAAATAAATAGCCATGCTCCGCTTCGTCTCTGATGAAAATTTCAACAACGACATTGTGCGCGGCTTGCTTCGCCGAAATCCCAATTTGGATATTGTCCGCATACAAGATGTTGGATTACGAGGAGAGGAAGACCCTGTCATTTTAGAATGGGCGGCAAATGAAGAGCGGATTTTACTCACGCACGATGCCGCGACCATGACAAACTTCGCTTATGAACGCGTGCGCGCAGAGTTGCCTATGCCAGGGGTCATCGAAGTCCCCGACGACCTGCCGATTGGAACCTCGATTGAAGATATTTTGTTGATAGCAGAATTCAGCAACACGAACGAATTGAAAAGTCGCATAGTTTACCTCCCGTTGTAAGAGACAGCCAACTTAAAGATGCCCATCTCTCTTTGTTAGTCAACAACGTGACTGTCATCTTGAAGATGACAGTCACCTTTTATTCCACCACCTCATCAGCCTTCTCCACCAAATCATCCACCCCAAACACCGTTTCATAAAACCCCAACAAAGCCTCCGCCTTCGACCGAAACCCCGCATCCGTGTGAGCCAGCCCGTTCGATTCTTCCAACTCCGTCACCAATCGTTGACGAAAATTGACCTCCGCCGAATTGGGCAACAGCGACTCAACTTCACGGATCATTTCCTTTGCCTGCTCGATAACCGTCAACGCGTTGGGTAGGGACATATTTTCAGCGATCACTTCCTTGAGCAACTTACATTGATAACTTCGGCACACATGCGGGTAATGCGGCGAGTCGTAGACCGTGCATCGTCCCTGCCAGAGCGGGCAGGGTTGGCTAAATCCGCGCTCGTTGGGATTCGACCGAAAGACGGTTAGTCCCAGCGACTCGGCGGGATCCAGCTCGGAGGGTCGCAGTTTCGCCCAGATGAACAAATGACCTGTGCAACACAGTCCGCACGATTTGCATAAGATGTTTGCCTGTGATTCGTTTATATCTGCCACGCGAGAAATCATATCGTGTTACAGATAAACTTGCAATTGGCTATTGTATAATCGGGCGAAATGAACAACCTGCCCAGCCTCTATTTCATCTCATTCGAACTCGTCATCTATGTGCAATTTGCGCTATGCCTGCTTCATGCGTGGAAACACGGCAAGGCAAATCTTCTGCGCCTGTTTGCGGGCATTCTCTTTGGCGTACTACTTGAAATTGCCACGATCCGCCAATTGAACGCGTACGAGTACGGACGTTTCCTCCTTATGGTTCTCGACGTGCCTTTGTGCATCGGTGTCGCGTGGGGATGCATCCTCTTCAGCGTGATGGAATTCACCGACGCGAGCAGTCTACCCTATTTTCTGCGCCCCGTGCTAGACGGCTTACTCGCCCTCAACATTGACCTCGCGCTCGACGCCGTCGCCATCCGCTTCGGGTTTTGGGATTGGGGTCAGGGTTTGGACTCTCAATACTTCGGCGTGCCATACGCGAACTTCTGGGCGTGGTTCTGGGTCATCTTTTTCTTCTCGACGGGATACCGCCTCTTTTCTCGACGGGGAGATCTGGTTCGCGCGTGGCTGGCTCCGCTCGCCGCTTTGATCGTCGGTCTGCTCGGCGTGCTGGGGACGAACGCGTTCATCACATTCGTCGTCCCAGCGACGCTTCGTTCTGCTGTCGTCTTTAGCGCACTCATCGCCGCGCTCATGCTGATCGTCGCCCTGCGTCCGCGACTGAACACGCAACCCGTCCCCTCGTTGACGTTCTGGGTCCCGACCATCACCCACCTTTACGTGTTGATCGCGGGGCTAATCTCTGGTCTCATCCTTGACCCGCCGTTTTTGTTGTTCGTGGGAATTGTCATGACAGTCATCGCATTCTTTTTGCATCGCCCAACAATTCGGAGATTGATTTCATGAATACCGTTCTCTTCGTCTGTGAACACGGCGCGGCGAAAAGCGTCATCGCTGCGGCGTATTTCAACCAACTGGCAAGCGAAAAGAATCTCGATGTCCGCGCCATCGCGCGCGGCACGAACCCCGATACGGAGGTGTCGCCCAAAGCCGCCACTGGCTTGCAAGCGGACGGTCTGACTCCGACCGAATCAATTCCGCAGAAGTTGTCGCTGGCAGATGTCGAATCGACTCAACGCGTCGTTACGTTCTGTGAATTGCCTGAGGAATATCGAAGCAAAACTGTTATCGAGCAGTGGGATGGAGTCCCGCCCGTGAGTGAGGATTACGAAAAGGCGCGCGATGCGATTGTGGAAAGAATCCATCGGCTTATAGTTGAAGAAAAAGGCAAAGCCTAGATGGAAAACACGGAAACACCCGAAAGAATGCCTCCCGCGCGCGAGGTGTTTCTATATTTTCTGCTGTTGGGCTTCATCAACATCGGCGGACCCGTCGCGCAAATTACCATGATGTACAACAACATGGTCGAGCGCAGTCATTGGCTGTCAAAAGACCGATTCGTCAAGATCATGGGGTTCACGCACATGTTGCCAGGACCCGAGGCTCTGCAGTTGGCGATCTATGTGGGTTACCTCAAGAAAGGCGTTCTGGGCGGAATCATCGCAGGGCTGACGTTTATCATCCCTGGCGCGTTGATCATGGTCCTTCTCAGTCACTTGTATGTCACGTACGGAAATCTGCCCTTTGTGAATGACGTTCTGTATATCTTGAAGCCCGCCGTGCTTGGAATCATCGCCGCGGGAATCATCAAACTCGGTAAAGCCGCAATTACAAATGTTCGGCTCGCCGCGATATTGATCACAGCCACTCTAGCCATGCTCTTTCTCAAAATTGACTTTCTCGTCATCCTATTCCTTGCTGGGCTCGCAAACCTGCTCCTTACCATAAGACTGCCGAGTTTGAACTCAGCGATGGGTATGATGCCTGTTTTGATCGGAGGCTTGAAAGGCGGATTCTTCACCGATGAGAAATGGCTTCAAATGGTTTGGCTGTTCTTGAAAACAGGCTTATTCAGCTTTGGCGGCGCGTACGCCTCCCTTGCTTTTCTTCAGCGAGGCGCGGTTGACCAGTTTCACTGGCTGACCGCCGAACAACTTTTAGACGGCGTCGCGTTAAGTGTGGCTACCCCAGGACCATTTATGCTGTTCACAACGTTTGTCGGCTATTTGGCTGGCGGAATTACAGGCGCGGTGATTGCAACGTTCTTTGTTTTTCTTCCATCCTTCGTCTTTGTCTTATTGGGCGCGCGATATATCGAACAAGTACAAAATAACCGCTCTGTTCAGGCTTTTCTGGCAGGGATCAGCGCAGGCGTGGTTGGCGTCATCCTTGTTGTATCGTTTGATCTTATCCCAAGCGCGGTAGTCGGCGCGTCCAGTGTTATCATTGCGCTGCTTGCCTTTGCGTTGATTACATTTTTCAAAGCGGATGTAGCAAAGGTAGCGCTTGGAACAATTATCGCGGGAATAATTTACGCGGCGCTTCAATACATCTGACCATGCACACGAATCCTAATATCCCCCTCCTCTTTTCCACGCGCATCATCCGCTTGTTCTGCTACGGGTTTCTCTCCGTCATCCTCGCGCTGTATCTCGCCGAAGCAGGCTTCACCGAAACGCAGATCGGATTGCTCTTCACGCTCACCCTCATCGGCGACGCGGTCATTTCGTTGTGGCTGACCACCTCCGCAGACAGGTTCGGCAGAAAACGAACCTTGCTCATCGGCGCGGTCTTGATGCTGAGCGCGGGCATCGGCTTCGCGCTGACGAAAAACTTCGCCCTGCTCGCCCTCGCCGCAATCATCGGCGTCATCAGCCCAAGCGGGAACGAGATCGGTCCGTTTTTATCGGTGGAGCAGGCAAGTCTCACGCAATTGATCTCGAACGAAAAGCGCACGCACTTCTTCGCGTGGTACAACCTCGTCGGCTCGTTCGCCACCGCCACAGGCGCGCTCACAGGCGGATGGCTCTCGCAATCCCTGCAACTCAGCGGCTGGACGACGCTCGAATCCTATCGCTTCGTTTTAGTTGGCTACGCCCTCGGCGGCTTCATCCTCCTCCTCTTATTTCTCCGCCTCTCGCCCTCCATCGAAGTCCCTACTCAATACGAAGTACGCAGTCCTGCCCTGAGCAAGGTCGAAGGGACGCAATCCACTCTAGGTCTCCACCGTTCCCGTAACGTCGTCTTCAAACTCTCCGCCCTCTTCGCTCTCGACGCATTCGCGGGCGGCTTCATCGTGCAAAGCATGTTCGCCTTTTGGTTCTTCGTCCGCTTCGGCGTGGACGCTGGCACGCTCGGCAGTATCTTCTTCGGCGCGAACATCCTCGCGGGCATCTCGGCTCTGCTCGCCGTACCCCTCGCTAACAAGATCGGCTTGATCAACACGATGGTCTTCACGCACATCCCCTCGAACATTCTCCTGATCCTCGTGCCGTTGATGCCGACGCTTCCTCTCGCCATCGGACTCCTGCTCCTCCGCTTCAGCATTTCGCAGATGGACGTGCCGACGCGCCAATCCTACACGATGGCTGTTGTCGCCCCCGACGAGCGATCCGCCGCTTCGGGCGTCACTGCCATCGCGCGTTCCGTCGGCGCGTCCGTTTCGCCGATGCTCACAGGATTCTTTTTCGGCATCCCCGCGTTGTTGAGCCTCCCGTTCTTTTTAGCGGGCGGATTGAAGATCATCTACGACCTTCTGCTCTTCCGCGAGTTTCGGGCTGTGAAGCCGCCCGAAGAAAACTGAACCAGCCGTCCCTGCGAATGAACCGTTATAATTCAGCGGCATGGACGTCCAAACATATCTACATCGAATCAAGTATCAAGGTTCCATCCAACCCGATTACGATACACTGCGCGGACTGCACATCGCGCACATGCGGACAGTCCCGTTCGAAAATTTAGACGTCATGTTGAAGCGTCCGATCCGCATTGACGAAGAGTCGCTTTGGAAAAAGATCGTCGTCAACGAGCGCGGCGGATTTTGTTATGAACTCAATGGAAGTTTCGCGCGACTGTTGACGCAGATCGGTTTTGAGATCACGTATCTGAACGGGCGCGTGTTCAATAAAGAAGGTCAACTCGGCATCGAGTTCGATCATCTTGCGCTGTTGGTGAGGATTCCCAATTCGTCCACGCAATGGCTGGCAGATGTGGGCTTCGGCGATTCGTTTACCGAGCCGCTCGAATTTGAAAATGACGGCGAGCAAACGCAGAGATTGAGAGCGTATCGGCTGGAAAAAGTTATTGACGGATTTGTCATGTGGCAGAAAAACTACGACAGCACATGGGAGCGGCAATATTTTTTCGACACCGAGCCGCGAATGTTTCCGCAAGATTACGAAGCGGGATGCCTGTATCACCAAACCTCTCCCAACACGAGTTTCACCCAAGGGAGCGTCGTCTCTCGCGCCACAGACGATGGGCGCGTGTCGCTGAACGACAATTGGCTGACGATAACAAAGAGCGGCGAGCGCGTAAAACGCCCGCTGGAATCGCAAGACGAATTTCAAAGCTTACTGAAAGAACATTTCGGAATTGTTCTGCAAAAGGAGATCGCATGACCGTAGAAAATTATTTAGCAGAGGCAGGCGCGTTCGCCACATTGGCAGGTTTGCTGGCAGGTTTCGGCTTGACCGCCGTGATCCAATTTCTTGTGACAGAAAACAAGAGCAAACTCGTCACCGCGTGCATTATCGTATTTGCGATTTCGACGGTGCTGTTCACTTACTCGTTGATCGTCTCGATCTTATCGTTCGCCGCCACAGCGGAGCTGAACGAAGTCCGCGCCGAGTTGGACAACCTCAGCATCGGCGGGTTCCTCATGCTGGTCACCGCGATCTTCGTCTTCCTCGGCGGCATCGGGCTTTCAGGCTGGATCCGCTCGAAAGCCGCAGGGATCACAACCTCCGCCTTTGCAATGATAACCATGTGCCTGACCGCCTCCGCGCTGTGGTCTATCATGTCGTTGTTTATGTAAGCGGGCGCGTCGTCGCAATATGCACATAGAGTTCTCGCTCAATGCTCTTTAACTCGTTCCATTTTCTTGTATTCTTCCCTGTAGTAACAACTTTATATTTTCTCCTCCCCCATCGTTTCCGTTGGGGGTTATTGCTTACGGCGAGTTGTTATTTTTACATGGCGTTCATCCCGAAATATATCCTCATCTTATTCGTCACCATCACGGTGGATTATTTCGCAGGCATCGGGCTCGAGACTACACAGGGAAATAAAAAGAAATGGATTCTGTTGGCAAGCATCCTTGCAAACGTTGGCATGTTGGGGTTCTTCAAATATTTCAACTTCGCCAATGAAAACATCGCCGCGCTGGCAAACTTCATTGACTGGAACTATCCCATCGAGAACCTTTCGATCATCCTGCCCATCGGCTTATCGTTTCACACATTCCAATCATTGAGTTACACCATCGAAGTCTATCGCGGGCACCAAAAAGCCGAACGGCATTACGGCTATCTTGCTCTGTACGTATTGTTCTATCCGCAACTTGTGGCGGGTCCCATCGAAAGACCGCAAAACATTTTGCATCAACTACACGAGGAGCATCGCTTCGAATATCAACGCGTCGCCGACGGTTTGAAATGGATGGCGTGGGGCATGTTCAAAAAAGTGGTCATCGCCGATCGTATGGCGTTGTTCGTCAACCCGATCTACGACTCGCCCACAAGTCACGAGGATCCCGCGCTAGTCTTCGCAACACTCGCATTTGCGATTCAAATTTATTGCGATTTCTCAGGCTACTCCGACATCGCCTTCGGTTCAGCGCAAGTAATGGGCATCAGGCTGATGAAAAATTTTCAACACCCATACTTTGCAAAATCGATTTCCGAATTTTGGCGGCGCTGGCACATCTCGCTCTCCACGTGGTTCCGCGATTACGTCTACATTCCGCTCGGCGGCAATCGCTCGGGCGCGCGCCGCACTGCCATCAATCTCTTCATCACATTTCTCCTCAGCGGTTTGTGGCACGGCGCCAACTGGACGTTCGTCATCTGGGGCGCGCTACATGGCGTCTACATCATTTTGAATCATTGGATCGAACCCCGCTGGACTCAATTGGGCGATTCGGGATTCGCAAAACGATTCTCCTCCCTCCACAACGGTCTCTCGCTTCTTTCCACCTTCGGGCTGGTCTGCTTTGCCTGGATCTTTTTCCGCGCTTCGACTCTCCCCGACGCGCTCTACATCGTCACCCACCTCTTCAGCGGATGGTCAGGCTTCGTACGCCAAACTTCCAGTTTGGCACAAGAGGTCATCCACTCTGGCTTTTGGGTGTTCGTAAACGGGCTTTTTGCATCCTTGAACGACCTCACCGAACTGACACGCTCAGAAATTACGTTATCGGCTCTCGCTCTCATCCTCCTGCTTTACATTGAGACCAAGCAACATCGCGGAGATTTTCTCGCGCAGTTCAATCTCAAACAACCAGCAATCCGCTATATCGGCTACTCGTTATTGATTGTCATCATTCTGGCGTTAGGAACTTTATACACTGGCGTCGAACAAGCCTTCATCTACTTCCAATTCTAAAATGACTGAAAAAAGCGACGTATTGAAATTACTAAAACATGCGGCTCTCGTTGTCGTATTGGTTGTCATTTTAATTTCGGCAATCTTCATCGCCACGCCTCCTGACGACAAGCATCTCTACCAAGCCAGCCTGCTCAAATCGAATCTGCTCCGCACCGTCCCTTCTCCGCGCATCATCATCGTCGGCGGCTCGAACGTCGCTTTCGGCATAGACAGCGAGTTAATGGAACAAGAACTCGGCATCCCCGTCATCAACGACGGCTTGCACGTCGCATTAGGCATCGCGCCACTGAACGAAATAAAACATGATCTTCGAGCAGGCGACATCGTCATTATCAGCCTTGAATACTACAACTTCACCGACGAGGCGTCGTTCTACGGTCAACCCCAATATCTGGCAGACTGGGTTGAGTTCTCGCCAGAGCGGATTTGGTACTTGCACGACCCCTACAAGCAAATGCCGTCCATTTTCACAATGATGCTGGAGCGCAAGGTCAACCGCCAGCTGAATTATTATCTCAACGGCTTCTCCTACGAATCGGGACGCAACTTCTACTCTGGCGACCTCTTTAACGAACACGGCGACTTCATCGGTCATCTCGATGAAAACGGAAACAAACAGTTTGAAATCGCCGACTCGGTCTACCCTATCAACTTGATCGAGAACGCTTATGTGTTTTTAGAGGACTTCAATCAATATGCGTTGTCGAAAGGTGCGACAGTCTACTATGAAGCGCAGGCGCATCGCCAGACGAATTGCGAACGGACGGGAAAGAAAAGCCTCGACAGATTCTTTAATCGTCTAAAAACAAAGACCACGATACCCCTGCTTACAAATCTCGATCAACTCTGCCTGCCTGATGATTATTTTTACGACACGCCGTATCACCTCAACCAGCAGGGGCGCAGGGTTCGGACAGAGCGGTTGATCGACAGTTTGAAAATCGCCCTGGGATTGGAATGAGACTGTCACCATCACCCCGATTCGATATAATCGATCCTACCAAGCCATATCGTCAACACAGCAGAAACATCTGAAAGCCTCAAAGGAGAATACCATGTCAGACTTCAGCAAGATCGACGCCTATCTCGAAAAGAACATGGACAAAAGCATCGCCGAATTGTCCAAACTGGTGGCGCAACCCAGCATCAGCGCACAGGGTGTTGGACTCAAAGAATGCGCGGCGATGGTCGCCGACATGCTCCGCGCGCGCGGTTTTTCAGCGGAGGTCATGGATACCAAGGGCGCGCCGGTGGTGTTCGGCGAGCGGAAGGGCAAGTCGGATAAAACGCTGCTGTTCTACAACCATTACGATGTGCAACCGCCCGAACCGCTGGAACTGTGGGAGACCCCTCCCTTCGAACCTTCCTTGCGGGAGGGAAAACTTTACGGGCGCGGCGTGAGTGACGATAAATCACACATCACCTCCCGGTTGTTCGCCCTTGACGCGCTTCTCGACGCCGACGGTGAACTGCCTTGCAATGTCAAGTTCATTATCGAAGGCGAGGAGGAAACATCGAGCGCGCACTTGCATGATTTTATCCGCGCGAATAAAGAGAAACTCAAAGCCGACGCGTGTATTTGGGAATTCGGCGGCGTGGACCACCGCGAAGTGCCCATGCAATATCTCGGGTTGCGCGGCATCTGTTATGTTGAGTTATCGGTGGAGCGACTCAGCACCGATGTTCACTCCGGGTTGGGCGGCTCGATCTTCGAAAACGCGGCGTGGCGCTTGGTTTGGGCGCTATCCACGCTGAAGGGCCCCGATGAGAAGATTCGCATCCCTGGTTTTTACGACGACGTTCGACAACCCACCCAACGCGACCGCGAAATGATGGACGCGCTCCCGGATGTGGCAGATGAATACAAGCAACGCTACGGCGTGAAAAAATTCATCAAGGGGCTGACGGGCGGAACCGACCTCAAGATGGAAGAAGTCTTCGTGCCAACATGCACCATCTGTGGGTTGACGAGCGGATATCAGGGTCCCGGCGCGAAGACAGTTCTGCCCGCGAAAGCCTCCGCCAAGGTGGACTTCCGCCTCGTGCCCGACCAGAAGCCTGAGGACATCGTAAGGAAACTTCGCGCCCACCTCGACGCGCAGGGGTTTGAGGATGTGCGCATCGACTTTTTAGGCGGCGAGCCGGCCGCGCGGACCGATCCAGACCACCCCTTCGTGCGAACCGTGGTGGAAACATCCGAAGAAATATATGAATTCGCCATGGAGATCGTCCCGATGATCGGCGGCTCCGGTCCGAATTATCCGTTCGTGCATGACCTGGGTTTGCCGGTAGCAACTGCCGGGTTGGGGCATCCCGATACCCGGGCGCATGCGCCAAACGAAAATATTCGGCTGGATCTGTATCTCAAACACGCGCGGCACATGGCGCGGCTCTTGAAAAAATTTGCCGAGTAGGCGAACACGCAAAAAATAGGCGCATCGTCCTAAGGTTGCCAGGAAAGGTTTTATTGAGTCTTCATAGCCTTTGAACCTGTTGCGCCGTAGTTGCACTGCGGCGGCAGTACAACTGCCCGCCAACTTCGTAAGTCCTGGTTATGTTAGAAATATGAATATGACCTAACTCACTCCGCATTGGTGACGTTCTTTTTCTTCTCAAGGCATATAATGAGGTTGGGTGAAAAACCCAGAAACGGAGGCAACATGTTAGTCGGTGAACGAATGTCTCGCCCTGTGATTATGGTCTCGCCGGACGCGCCCATCAATGATGTGCTTGCGATGTTTCGCAAAGAACACATCCGTCGCGCGCCGGTGGTCAAGGATGGAAGGCTGGTTGGCATCGTTTCGCAAACGGACTTGCTGAACGCCTCGCCGTCCCCGGTCACCACGCTGAGCGTGTGGGAGATGAACTATCTACTGAGCAAAGTAACGGTCAGCCGCGTGATGAGCAAAAAGGTGCGCACGGTGAGCGTAAGCACGCCCATCGAAGAAGCCGCCCGCATCATGGCAGACTCGAAGATCGGCGGCTTGCCGGTGATGAACGACGGCAAGTTGGTCGGCATTATCACCGAAACCGATTTGTTCAAAATTTTCCTCGAGATGATGGGCGCGCGCCAGAAAGCCACGCGCATCACCGCGACCATCCCCGACAAGCGCGGCACGCTGGGGAAGCTGACCAAAGCAGTGGCGAACGCGGGAGGAAATATTATCTCGCTCGGCATGTTTGCGGGTCCCGACGCCGATTCCAAAGTGGTCACCTTCAAAGTGATCGGCATGAAGAAAGACGCCATTCGCCGCGAACTGGGGAAGTTTGTGAAAAAGTTTTGGGATATTCGGATCAGTTAATGGGCTGGCGTGACGCAACCCAACCGCAGAGACGCGGAAATGCTGAGGATCGCCTGAGAGGCTTCCAACAGGTCCCCCACTCCGCGCCAAAAACGCGCTGAAAACAACAAACCGGCTCAACGCCGGTTTGTTCTTCTTGCGGGAGAGTTTCCCTTCAATTCTGCCACCTCGCGCGGATCAAGCGCGCGCCATTGTCCGGGTTTGAGATTTCCGAGCCGCAGTTCGCCAATGCGGATGCGTAAAATTTTCACCACCGGCAAGCCCAACTGCTTGCAGGTTTCGCGGATCTGCCGCTTTCTGCCCTCGCCCATCACCACGCGCACCCACGCGCCTTTTCCTTGACCGGTCTCATAGCGGGCGTTGACCGGCTGGGTCTTGTATCCATCTTCGAGAATGACGCCTCGCTTCCACGCTTCGAGTTGTTTCTCGTCCGGACGCCGCGCCAACAGGACGCGGTATTCTTTCTCGTGTCCAAAACGCGGGTGTGTGAGGCGGTTGGTTAGGTCGCCATCGTTGGTCATCAACACGAGACCTTCGCTTTCAAAATCCAACCTGCCGACAGGGTAGAGATGTCCTGGCGCATCCACCAATTCGCGCACGGTCTTCCGATCGTCTTCCCTCTCCTTTTCCACTGTGGATAGCACATTGCGCGGCTTGTACAAAGCGATGTACGTTAATCGCTCGGCGGCGGCGATGGGTTTTCCATCGACGGTAATCCTGTCCACAGCCGAATCAGCCTTCCCGCCGAGAGAAGCGATCTGTCCGTTGACGCGGACACGTCCCGCGGTGATGAAGTCCTCGCAGGCGCGGCGCGATCCGTATCCAGCCTGCGCTAATATTTTTTGAAGGCGTTCCTGCATGTTAGTTTTATCCTGATATTTGGAATATAATTTCGACATTATATCAGTCGGCTGTGAAAGGATATCCCATGAAAAACAACCCGCGCATAATCTGTCTGCTTTTGCTTGTGTCCGTTATAGCGGCTTGCGCAAGCCGTTCGGCAACCCCCGCGCCCGCCACCAGCGCGCCGACGAGCGTGTTATCGACAACCATTTGGGATGAATTGCTGTTAGCCACGCCGTACCCGCACGCATTTCCATTGCCCGAGGCGACCGTGTCTGATCTGGATGGCGCTTTTGCCAAGTTAGACGAATCGCCGCCGCAATTCTGGACGTGCTACCGTTGCGCGGATTATCGCCCCGCCGGCGGGATCTGGCGTCTGCAATTCGACAAAGGCACGATGCGAATCTTTTACCAGATCACGAATTGGACAAGCATCGCATCATTTACTGTGGAGGGCGACCGCGTAAAACTGTTCAACGACCCCCTCTGTCCGCAGGATGTCGGCGAATATCAATGGAGGGTTGAAAACGGGGAATTAAATTTCTCAGTCGTTGAAGACGGTTGCGCTTTCGACCTGAGAAAGGAAAACCTGACGAAGCAACCGTGGAAATCTTGCGGCGTCGGCAATGAAGTGGCAGGCTGTTCCGACTCGACAATTCCGCCGAATGAAATTGCCGCCAACCTGCCCGTCAGCGTGACCATCCTGCCGGGAGATAGTCATTACTTTGATGTTCGCCCCGATGTGTTTGTGGCGGCGAACGATCAAAATGTCGCCTCGCCGGAAGGGATTCAACTGCGGTATCACGAAAATAGCATCCCTTATGGCACGCATCGCGTGTTGTGGTGGAAAGGCGATTGGTTGGAAGCGACAACAGAACTTCCATTCACCTCGATTGGCGTGCAGTTTTGGGGGTCGGGGTATCTTGGCTCGGCGCGCGTGTTATTCGATGGCGTGGAAGTGTGGCGCGGTTCGACCGTCTCGCTTGGCAAGTCGCTGGCATACTTTGGAGGCTACATCGAAATCACCGGGTTCAAGCCGGGTGAGCACACCATCCGCGTGGAAAACCTGGGGATCGATTACCGCCCGGTCAAGGTCTATGCGTTTGGGTTCAGCAACCAGCCGGCGCATAAATAGGTCGGTGTCGAATTTCTTACAAGGAGCCCGCATGTACACGACTGACATGAACGAAGGCATTCATGCCGAAACTGTGACAATGCTCGGCGCGAACGGAGACCGCATCAACGCGTTTCTGGCGCGTCCGCTCGGTGACGGGAAATTTCCCGCGATGGTGCTGGCGCATCACATGCCGGGCTGGGACTTGTTGTATCGCGAGTTCACGTACAAGTTCGCGCATCACAGGTATGTGACCATTTCGCCGAATCTGTACTTCCGCGCGGGGCATGGGACGCCCGAAGACGTGGCGGCAAAAGTACGAGCGGAGGGAGGCGTGTCGGACGAGTCGGTAGTCGGCGATCTGGCGGGCGCGGCAAAATATCTCAACACGTTGCCATACGTCAACGGCAGGATCGGAATCTTCGGCACGTGTTCAGGCGGACGTCATGCGTATCTCGCGGCATGCCGCACAACGGAGTTCAACGCCGCCATTGATTGTTGGGGCGGACGGGTCGTGATGACTCCCGATCAGTTGAACGAGAAGACGCCGGTCTCGCCGCTGGCTCTCACCAAGGACTTGTCGTGTCCGCTGCTCGGCATTTTCGGCAATGACGACACCTCGCCTTCACCGGAGCAAGTCAACCAGCATGAGGCTGAATTGAAGAAGCAGGACAAGACGTATGAATTCCATCGCTACGACGGCGCGGGTCACGGATTCTTTTATTACACCCGCCCCGCCTATCGTCAAGCCCAAGCCATGGATGGCTGGGAGAAAGTTTTTGCGTTTTGTGAAAAGCATCTTTCATGAAAAACCCGGTGGTTGAGTAGCCCGAGGCGACAGCCGAGGGCGTATCGAAACCACAGGTACGCATACAAACCTTTGTAGCAAAAATTGCTTTACGGACTGGTGGTTTCGATACGTCCCGCGATGCTTCGTCTTCGTGGCGCGAACACCACGCGCCACTCCGCTCAGCACGCGCGGGGCTACTCAACCACCGAATATGAATGGACAAAGAGTTCACCATGTGCACCATGATCGTCGAAAAAGTGAAGATTGACGGAAGCGGCAAAGGCGCGAGCGGATGGTTCACGCTCAACGGAGCCAACGTCTCATACGACCATCCCTTCAATGCGCCGATGGAACACGCGCTGAACATTGACTTCGTGAACGAATCCAAAGGACCCTCCGCCCGCGTGGCAGTGGAGTTGAGCGAGTTCGCGGCGCGGGAGTTGGCGAGGACAATTCTGGAGGTGTTGAATCAGGCAGAGGCGGGCGGGCATTTGGAAGAAGCAAGAAAATAATTGAAAGTGGATGTACAATCGACGCAGACGCGGTTCGCTCTGGTCCACAACATTGGCAGGATCCACGCCTTTGGAAGCGCCGACTGATCCCTGACCGAACGAAATAACAGAAACTTGCTTACCACGCGAGAATTTGATCTCTCGGTGAGACTCTCGGCACGGAAGGCTCTCTACCAAATCGGTTTTTCGACAGCCTCGTTAGCCGCATAGTAAATGAGCAATAGAGGAGACTATTAGTCTTGCTTTCGGTACTTAGGTCAATGCCAGTTTGCTATAGTGATCCCAAACAGGAGACTTTATGGATCCAGAGACACACTTATTCCTAAATAGGTTAAGTTTGATTATTAGCGTTGTTTCGGCCGCTTTTATGACTCCGGAAATACTAGGGGAACACAGAATGAAAGCAATTAGCTCGAGCATACTTGCTTTTTTCCTTCGCGTCTCATGGCTGATACTTTTACTCGGCGTGCCCGCAATACTTTTTTCATTGGATGGTATTGATATTCCGGTGGTATTTTGGCCGATATTGGACATGCTGGAGGCTATACCTGAAAATATGGCTCCTTACATTTGTGGTATTCCATTCTTTGCGTTATTTATTTATGGAGCCGCATACTGCATTCACCTTTGGGAGGATGCAGACAACATTGTAAATCGTGTTTTTTATTCCCAACAGGGCCGAAGACGCCTCTTAATAATAGGTGGGGTTCTCTTGCTTATCAGTTCGAGCATCCAATACACAGTAACATTTCCTTAGCTGGGAAAGGCTAGCGCCGCAATCCGTGCGTGTATCGATGAACAAAAGTGTCAAGCTGTAGAGCGGAAAATCGCCGGAGGAATCCCGATGTCTTGAAAAAGACGTTGGGTTTTTCTTTTTCGGGTGGCGCCGTTGGGCGCTTCCCACTATCAATCGAGAAAATTGCAACATGAGTTAAAATGCTCCCAATGTTCAAGCCAAGTCAATCGAACATTCGGAGCGCCAAGTGATACATCGAACTCGTACAGTTTTTGCAATTGCCGCAATCCTCACCGTTTTACTAACATCCTGCAATGCCTCCCTCAGCGAAACTACCCCCGCCTCGCCGGGCGCGGTCGTGCCGCGCGCGACGATCAATCCACAGCAATATCCCCTCCCCGCGTTAGAAGCCCAAGCGACGCTCGTGCAGAATGTTTTGCAACAACCGCTCCCGATCCTTTTGCTCATCGGGCTGGACGCGCCGCGCGCGCAAGCGCAAGAGATCGCCATGACCGATCCGCGCTTTCAAGGCGACCTGTGGGACGTGTCCACTGGCGCGGCGTTAAGAAACGAGATCTTCGGCGTGTATCCCATGCGCGAAAGCGACATCACTGATGTCACCGCCCAATGCGGTCAAGCCGAGTGCTATCGCGTGGAGATGTACAACTACGCAAAAAATCTCACCACCGTTGGGTTCGTGAGCGTCACCGATAAAACCCTCCTAGCCGTGATGAAAATGGCAGACACCCAGCCCGATGCCCCGCAATATCTTGTTGACCTGGCTGTGCAGATCGCTAGCGAATCGCCCGAAGTCATCGCCGCGTTGGGATACAAACCGAACGGCGACGATGCCCGCATGGAAAACACCAAGACCGCGCTCAACCTCACGCGCTGTCAACGTTCGCGGCATCTTTGCCTCGCGCCCACGTTCATTGACGGCGACCGCGCGCTCTGGGCAATCGTGGACTTAACCGATGGCGTCCTTGTCGGAGTCCGCTGGACGGATGTCGGCACATATGGTCCCGCCGTCACGCAACGCAGTTTGCAAGACGACATCGTCACGCAGTTATATTGCAACAAGTCCACCGCGCTCGAACATGGCGATTGGCGCATGGACTTCATCCTCACCAGTTCAGACGGCTTGCGCATCTCCGACGTGCAGTTCAAGAGTCGCGCCATCCTCGAAAGCGCAAAACTCGTGGACTGGCACGTGAGTTACTCCACCACCGAAGCGTTCGGCTACAGCGACGCGGTCGGCTGTCCCATTTTCAGTCAAGCCGCGGTCGTCGCGTTCCAAGGTCCAACTGTCGAAGACATCATCGAGAACGGCGAGGTCGTCGGCTTTCGTCTCCAACAGGAATTTTGGGGCGAGCAATGGCCCCTGCCGTGCAGTTATTTTTACGTCCAACGCTTCGATTTCTACACCGATGGACGCTTCCGCGTGATGGCTGGCAACATCGGGCGCGGATGCGGGACGAACGGGACGTACCGACCCGTGCTTCGCCTCGCTCTCGCCGGTGAAAATTCTTTCGCCTCTTATGCCGACTCGGCCTGGGAAACCTGGTCCACCGAAGGCTGGCAGGCGCAGTCCGATTCCGAACCGACAGACGAGGGCTATCAATATCGCTTCCAAGATGCGGCTGGCGCGGGCTTTTACATCGAACCAGATCGCGGACAATTCGGCGACGAGGGTCACGGCGACAACGCCTTCGTCTACGTGACCCTCGACCACCCCGACCGCGACGAAGGCGATTCGGATATGATCACCATCGGTCCATGTTGCAACGTGAATTACGAGCAGGGACCCGAACGATTCATTGACAACGAATCCATCGAAGGCGCAAATCTCATCTTGTGGTATGTTCCGCAAGTGGAAAACGACGGCGCGCCCGGCGAACAATACTGCTGGGCAGAATCCGTTTTGGATCGCGGCGTCTACACGGCAAAAGAATATCCCTGCTACATGGGTCCCATGTTCGTGCCGATTCCATAACGTACCGCAAAGTTCACTTTGCGCTTTCGGCTGACACGAATCTATGAATCGCATAATACAACCTGTACCGCAAACTTCAGTTTGCGCTTTTGGCTGACACCAATCCATGAATCGCAAGATAAATCTTGCGGCACTGAAGACCTCAATGGCAAACAAGAAAAAACAACAAGCAAAACAAAAACGCGCTGACCGTCGCAAGTGGTGGCTGTGGGGCATCCTCCTCGCGCTGGTTGTTGGCGTGGCGGGATACATCGTCTACTCCGTCAACACCTCGGAGGAAAAACTCGCGCCGGGCTTCGGTCTCGGCGGCGTGACGTATTGTCAGTCCACGCCAAAGTTTGCCAAAGATATGGGCTACGACGATTCCGCCATCATGAGCACGAACGAAACGCTGAAGGGACTATTCATCTACGACCGTCCGCTTCAAGTGGGGCAGCCGCTTGCGCACGTGTACCAGCATCCCACGTGGGATGACGCGGGCTATCTCGGCACGCCGGTCAACGACGGAGAGGGAAACATCTACGTCGCGCCCGCGCCGCGCGTCAATCTGTACGATAATCCGCCCGAACAACAAAACACGATCTACAAAGTGGACACGGACACCGGCGAACTGGCGGAATACATCCGCCTGCCATTTGCCGCGCCGATGCCGCCTGAAAATCCGTTCGGCATTATCGGGCTGGCGTACGATTGCGACACGAACAGCTTGTATGCCGCTTCGGTATATGGCTCGGGCAAAGATACCGAAGTGGGAATCATTTATCAAGTTGATCTGGATACGGGCAAAGTCGAATCGCAATTAAAAAATGTTGACGCGTTCGGGCTGGGCGTGTTCAACCGCATCGCGGGCAAACGCTTGTATTTTGGTCTCACGCGCAAATCGGAAGTGTGGTCGGTGGCGCTGGGCAACGATGGGAAGATTCGCGGCAAACCCCGCTTCGAATTCTCGATGGCTGGCTGGGGCGCGGATGGCGACGACAAAGCGCGCCGCATCGTCTTCCGCAAAGCCGATGAAATGTTCGTGCGCGGCTCCGCATTCAACTATAATTTGATCGCAGGCACCGAACGCATCCAAACCGATTATTTTCTACGCTACGATCCCGCGCAAGATATTTGGTTGAGAGAAGAAGATCCGCAACAATAACACCATGCTATGCTATCGCAGGCTCGAAGCAGTGCAACTGCATCAAGAACTTTAAGCATGTCATGCTGAGTGAAGCGAAGCATCTCTACCGCAACTATCGAGACCCTTCGGTCGCTGAAAAACGCTTCCTCAGGGTGACATTGAAATAAAGGAGTTCCCCATGACCCCAACCCGCATGTCCAAAATCGAATCCTCAGTCCGCACCGTGATGGACTTCAACGACGCCTTCAATCGTCACGACATCGCAGGCATGATGAAGTTGACAACAGACGACACAGTCTTTGAGAACACATCCCCCTCCCCAGATGGGACGAGGTACTCAGGCAAAGATGCAGTGACAAATTTTTGGGAAGATTTCTTCCGCGAAGCGCCAAACGCCCACATTGACATCGAAGAAATCTTCGGTCTCGGCATCCACTGCGTCATGCGTTGGACGTACACCTGGGGCGACGGTCACGTCCGCGGGGTGGATGTGTTCAAGTTGAGGGACGGGTTGATTTGCGAGAAGTTGTCGTATGTGAAGGGGTGAGGAGATTCAAGAAAAATCCGTTTTCAATTCTTTTTTAATCACAAACCTGACAGGCGACGCGCTGAGTATGTCGAAGCGCCTCTTCCGCGCCATCGCCTAAAAGAATCCACGCGTGGACAATTTTCCTTGGCAGGCACATACACGCGAAGACTTGTCAGGTTTTTAGAATATTCGCATACTTCTCCGCGAACAGCGCGGGTTGTCCGCCTGTGTGCCAGAATAGCACAGTCTCCTCGCTCTTGAAATACCCTTTGCGGATGAGATCGATCATCCCCGCCGCCGCGCGCCCTGTGTAGACGGGATCAAGTAGAAGACCTTCGTACTTCGCAAACAGATTGACCGCTTCGCGCTCCGCATCAGTCAGGACTCCGTAGCCTGCCTTGCAGTAGTCGGCATTTGCAGACACCTCAGCCGACTCGAACCGAATCCGCTCCCCCAGCCTTTCACTCGCCTCCGTCGCCAGTTTGGACACGCGACTCTTCAACCACTCTTCCGACTCGTCAATGCTGATTCCCAACACCTTGCCTTTGAACTCAAACACGCGCTGACCCAATACGAGTCCCGCGTGCGTTCCGCCTGAGGATGTGCCGAAGATGATCCAATCAACATGTTTATTTTGCTCCATCAACTCCTCCATCGCAAACGCATACCCCAACGCGCCCGTCGGACTCGACCCGCCGTACGGGACGAGATACGGCTTGCGTCCATCCGCAACGGCTTTGTCGAATGTCTCTTTCAACACGCGGTCGCGTTCATTGCGATCGGCAATCGTCACGACTTCCGCGCCGAATAATTGATCCAACAACAAATTGGCGGACGGTTTATCAGGCATCTCTCCGTTCAACACGAGGATGCAATCGAATCCATACTTCGCCGCCGCCGCCGCAGTCTGCCGACAATGATTCGACTGCAACGCGCCGCCAGAGATCAACGTCCGCACGCCTTGCTTCTGCGCCTCCGCAACGAGAAACTCCAACTTGCGAGTCTTGTTGCCGCCGAAAGCGAGTCCCGTCTGGTCGTCGCGCTTGACGAGGATGCGCGGACCAGCCAACACGTCCGATAGACGCGGGAGTTCTTCGATGGGTGTTGGGAGATGGGCGAAATTTAATCGAGGGATTTTGTTCATGATGATTCCTTTTTTTAATCCTACTCGGTGGTCGAGTAGGGCGAAGCCCGTATCGAGACCACCACGCCGTAAAGAAAAATTTGTTACAAGAAGTTTTCTTCAATACCATCTGGTCTCGATACGTCCCGCGACGAGCATCGCGGGACTACTCGACCAGCAAATCATCAAGCCCCTAAACTCTGCTTGGTCTTCGACCTTCCGCGCGATCTCATCACATCCAACACGCGCGGCATGATATCCGAATACATCCGATACCAAAATTGATTTGGCGCAAAATCCCACGCGCCGAGGGTGCGGACGACCTTGCCGCCGAGTCCCTCTTTGAAGCGATAGACTCCCCACATCGAGTCGCTTTCATCGAACACTTCGGGCGCGCCCCACAGATCATAGACTGTGCATCCACGCAACTTTGCGCGCTTCATCGCTTCCCATTGCAAGAGA
This sequence comes from Candidatus Defluviilinea gracilis, assembly GCA_016716235.1. Taxonomy (NCBI): domain Bacteria; kingdom Bacillati; phylum Chloroflexota; class Anaerolineae; order Anaerolineales; family Candidatus Villigracilaceae; genus Candidatus Defluviilinea; species Candidatus Defluviilinea gracilis. The sequence goes on along the minus strand of JADJWS010000007.1, from coordinate 56,685 downwards.
TATGTCGGCATCTTTTCGCGGTGCGCGTCGCGCGACATGCCATACACATAATATGCGCGACCTGCGAAATAAAAAACAAATATCGCGGCGACGGGTTGGTTGTTTACCTCCGCGATGAGAGGTTCGGCATGGGGTAATTGGTCCCACGGGGATGCTTCGCGATAATTGGTAATTGGTGATTGGAGATTAGAGATTGGAGAATTAGAGAATTGGAGGCTTGCGCTGAGCGAAGTCGAAGGGCTGGAGGCTTGTTCTGAATCCGATTGAGAATTTGGAGAATTAGAGAATTGGATTTGGTTTGCCTTCATAAATAATTCCCAAACCGTTTTGTAATATGCTTCATCGCGAATCACAAAGCCGTCGCGCACGGAGGTTTCTGCGTACATTTTGTAAAGCATCCCCAAATCTTCCAAATTGCCTACGCGCAGAGAGACGCCCTTCTTCTCCGCGAGGCGGATGTTGTAGCGCGTCTTCTGTTTCATCCGCGCGAGGAGTTCATCTTCGGTTGAATGGAGATCGATCACGACCGTATTCTTGAATTGGATTTGATCCGACGAGTACCCCCACCCCCTCCGCTTCAACTCGGACATGATGGCTGATCCGTTTTTATCTTCGGCATCATCCGCGCTGTGAGGGACTCCCGTTCCCAGCACGACATCGGGATCGCATTTCAAGAAGATCGCACCTTGTTTTTTCGCAAAGGACTGCAGGTCATCCAGCACGTGCTTACGAAGCGATTCATTCGTCCAATCGAGGAGCGGTCCCTTCGGCGAATATAAAATAGACAACCGCGCGGCGAAGTTGTTTTGGAGGATTTGTCTTTTCAGAATCAGTGCCGCCGCAACTGGCGAGTGGAAAGTAGAAAGTAGATTCGGGTCACTTTCCACTTTCCACTTTCCATCCGCATCCCACACCGCATACAACGGGCTCCACCCATACTTCGCCTTCACCTGTCCCCACTCGTAGGTTTGGAGGAAGTGCGGGTTGGGAAGATCAGAGATCAGATTGTTCCAAAGATTTACCATTGCCTTATGATTCTCGCTGTTGTGCCTTTATACGCCATGCCATAATCATCTTATCGTGCGCGCCTTTAGATAATTCAGCAGGAATTTCCCGCCAATGAAAATATTTCGCAATGCTGGATTCGCCGTTGATTCTTATTTCTCCTGAAATTTTTTCGGCAAGATATACAAAAGTGACGCCATTGCCGCGCGGGTCATCGTCAAAATAATAAACATCGAATAATTCACCGAGTTCCACTTCTAGGCCTGTTTCTTCGTAAACTTCCCTGATCGCCGCATTTCTTGGATCTTCGTCTGCTTCGACGTATCCAGCAGGCGTCATCCAGGTTCCTGTCCATGGTTCGTAGCTACGCCGTAACAACAACAGCCTTCCGTCCTGTTCAATCAAGACCGCTGCGCCGACTTTCAATTGAGCGTAATATACCCAACCACACGCAGGACAAACTTCCCGATCATGGAGTTCCATATGACGAACTTCCAACTTTGATCCGCATTGAAAACAATAATGTGGCATTATTCGCCGCGACTCCCAATGAATTTCAGATACGCCCAATACAGAATCGGATTGTACACTCGATCCATTGCCTGCGCCGCGCGTTTGACGCTATGCGCTCCGCCGAATCCGCGTTTGAAGCGATAGACTCCCCACAAGCCATCGTGACGTGATTCAAAATTGATTTCGAGGGTCGCTTCATCTTCGTCAGGGACTCCCCAGAGATCGTATTCTTCGCATCCGCGCGCTTTTGCCCATTTCATCGCTTCCCATTGCAGGAGGTACGTTGGCATTCGGTTGCGTTCTTCATCCGTTGACGCGCCGTAAAGATAATACGCGCGGTTTCCATTTCGGGCGACGAATAACGCCGCGAGAGGTTTACCTTCGTATTCAGCGACGAGGATTTCGCCAAGGCCCTTTGGCCGGAGGAGTTCATACGCGCGTTTGTAATATTCCAACGAGTGGACTCCGAACCCGTCGCGCCCGCCTGTGACGAGCATCATCTTGTGAAAGGATTCGATATCGTCCCATGCGCGGACGGTCACGCCCTTCTTCTCGGCGAGGCGGATGTTGTAGCGCGTCTTTTGTTTCATCCGCGCCAGAATCGTGTCTTCGTCATCTTTGATGTTGATGAGGATAGTGCGAGGAGGTTGGATGTTGTGAGGGGAGGTTTCAAGTTTCAGGTTCCATGTTTCAGGTTGTGGGTCACTCCAAAGATCAGGTTCGAGTTTGAGGAAGATTGCGCGATGATTTCGACAAACCGAATCGACCTCTTTCCAAAACTGTTCACTGCCCACTGATAACTGCTCACTGCCTACTGATAACTGATCACTGATAACTGCTTTCGGAATATACCCAACCGTGAACCCCAACGGCAACTTGCGAAACAAAATTTGCGCGCCAATATTTCCGCTGATCACTCGCACAGGCTTCCACCCAAACGCGGACTTCAACTCACCCCACTCGCCTGTTTGCAGGAGGTGGGCGTTGGGATGTTGGGTGAGGAAATGACTCCAGTCGGTGAGGGAAACGATCATGCGGCTTGAAGGTTGAAGGTCAAAGGTCGAAGGTCAGCAATGACTTTTGACCTGTGACCTTTGACTCTGATTGTTCGCGGATGGATGAATTTGGAATCAACTCGTCGAGCAGTGCGATCATCGCGTCGGTGTCGTTGGAATGGCTGAGGGATGAGAGTCGCTCGATGACTTGAGGCAGGTTCAAATCGGAGGAAGAAGCGTCTGCGTCGAGGCGGAAGATGTCGGGGTGCAGAGTCTTCGCAAGCGGCGTCCCCTCATCCCAAAGTTCCTCCGTTAATTTTTCGCCCGCGCGAATGCCCGTGTATGAAATTTCGATGTCGCGATGCGGCTCGAGTCCAGAGAGTCGAATAAGGTCTTCGGCGAGATCGAGAATGCGGACAGGCTCGCCCATGTTGAGCACAAACGTTTCGCCACCGTTTTCCATCGACGCGGCTTGAAGCACGAGATAGACCGCTTCGGGAATGGTCATGAAAAAACGATACATGTCGGGATGCGTGATCGTGACGGGACCGCCGCCCGCGATTTGATTTTTGAAAATGGGAATGATACTGCCGCGACTGCCCAGGACGTTGCCGAAGCGGACTACCGAAAAGGCGTGAGGCGTGGATCGTCCCAAAGGGATGCTTCGCGATGAGGCGTCCAGCACGATCATTTCCGCGAGACGTTTTGTTGCGCCGTAGATGGATGACGGGCGGACGGCTTTATCGGTGGAGATGAGCACGAATCGTTCGACGTTTTGGCTGAGCGCGGCTTGGACAACGTTGCGCGTGCCGATGACGTTGTTCGTGACCGCTTCGACGATGTTCACCTCCATCAACGGGACGTGTTTGTGCGCGGCGGCATGGAAGACAACTTGCGGTTGATGCTGCGCGAAAATTTGCGCGAGTCGTTCGGTGTTGCGGATGTCGGCGATGACGGGCGAGAGAGATAGATTCGGATACTCTTGATTCAGTTCGAGCAGAATTTCAAAGATGCTATTTTCGCCGTGACCGAGCAAAACAAGTTCAGATGGATTACGGCGCGCGATCTGTCGGCAGAGTTCGCGCCCAATGGAGCCGCCCGCGCCCGTGACGAGGACTCGCTTGCCCTCAAGCGCCGCGCCGACGGCTTCGTCATTGACGCGCACGGGTTCGCGGCGAAGCAGGTCGGTGATGTCCACTTCGCGCAGGCGGTTAACGCTGACCTTGCCGCCGATGAGTTCATAAATGCCAGGCATCGTGCGCGAGGGGATTCCTTTGACGCGGCAAACGTCGTTGATCGCGCGCACGAGCTGACCGGGCGCGGAGGGAATCGCGATGATGACTTCGTCTACATGATGCAGGTCAATCGCGGAGGCTAAATCGTTGACCGCCCCGATGACAGTAATTCCATGAATGGAATGTTTTTGTTTGGCGGGGTCGTCGTCGAGGAAGCCGACGGGAATCAAATTGAGTTGCGACGTTTTTTGTAATTCACGAACAACCAACGCGCCCGCGTCGCCTGCGCCGATGATGATGGCGCGTTTGCTTTTTCCGCTTGAACGCGCGGACATGGATTGTTCGGCAAGGATTCGCAATGCAAAGCGCGAGCCGCCGATGAGAACGAGCGAGAGGAGCCAGTCAATGCCTAAAGCAGAACGGGGCATTCCAGGATACACGTTACGAGTTACGATGAGGAGCGCCATCACGCCTGAGGTGAGGACAGAGGCGGTAGTCACTGCGACGGTGATCAAGCGCAACTCGCCTGTGCTGGCGTAGATCCATAGGCGGCGATACAAACCGAAGAAATAGTAAACGGGGATTTTGATTGCGAGCGCGACCACACTCATCAACACAACGGCGGGAAAATAAAACGGCAATTCCTCCACGTTCAGCCGCAGGGCAAAACTTCCCAGCACCGAGACGATGATGAGGGCAATGTCGCCGATGAGGACGAAGCGGTTGCGGATGTGAGGGGGGCGGGAGAAAGACATGTAATTGGTAATTGGTAATTGGTAATTGGTAATTGGTAATTGGTAATTGGTAATTGGTAATTGGTAATTGGTAATTGGAGGATTGGAGAATTAGAGGAATAGAAGAATAGAGGATTAGAGAATAGAGATTGGAGATTGGAGATTAGAGATTGGAGATTGTTGGCGCATGGATTCGACGGTTTCTTTTAGACCTTCGGATAGGGATGTGGTTGCTTTGAAGTCAATTATATCTTTTGCTTTTTGCGGGCTTCCGACGGAGCGGTAGATGTCGCCTGCGCGGGGAAGAGCGATTTCGGTTGGCGGCGCGCTGGGGAAGAGTGCATACAACACGTCGAGCAAGTCGAGCAGGCACGTTTCGATGCCTGTGCAGATGTTGAAAATTTTCCCTACGGCGTTTGGGTGTTCGGATGCGATCAGGTTGGCACGGACAACATCGCGGATGTTGATGAGGTCGCGGGTTTGACCGCCATCGCCGAAGATGGTGACAGGTTTTCCATCCAATAATCTCTGAATGAAGATCGGGACTGCCGCGGCGTACATCGAGTCGGGGCGTTGGCGTGGACCATAGACGTTGAAATAGCGGAGCGCGACAACTTCGAGATCGAATTGGTTTGTGAATAGTTCGGCGTACATCTCGTTGACGCGCTTCGACAACGCATAAGGTGATTTTGGTTGCAGAGGAGTTTCTTCGAGGAGAGGCAACGCATCGGATTCGCCATAGACTGCCGCGCTTGAAGCGAGGACAACGCGCCTGACGCCCGCGCGTCGCGCCGATTCGAGCAGGAGATGTGTTCCGCCTACATTAACGTCGAAACATTCTTGCGGTTGCTCCATAGATTGCGGGACGGAGACAAATGCCGCGGAGTGGAAAACAACGTCCATGCCGCGCACAGCCTCCCCGACGCGCGAAACGTCTCGAAGGTCGGCTTCGATGATCTCGACATCCTGCGCAATCGCCGCGATGTTTTCTCGTTTGCCTGTGGTGAAATTATCCAACACGCGCACCGAATCGCCGCGCGCGAGCAAAGTCTCTGCGATGTGCGAACCGATGAACCCCACTCCGCCAGTGACGAGAGTTTTCATCATCGTCCCGTGCGCCTGAGCATGGTGCCGATGGTGCGGAGAATGATCTGCAAATCCATCGTTAGCGAGCGATGTTTGATGTAGTAGAGGTCGTATTCGAGTTTGACCGCCATCTCGGTGACGCTAGCATAGTAGCCGTAATTGATCTGCGCCCAGCCTGAGACGCCGGGCTTGACCAGTAAACGCGCGCGATAGAACGGAACTTGCTTTTGGAAGGCGGCGACGAGTTCGGGGCGTTCGGCGCGCGGACCGACGAGACTCATGTCGCCGCGTAACACGTTCCAGAATTGCGGGAATTCATCGAGCCGCGTCTTGCGTAAAAAATCGCCGACGCGCGTGACGCGCGGATCGTTCTTCTCGGCGAGTTTTGCCTCGCCTTGTTGTTCCGCATCCTGGCGCATCGAACGGAATTTGTAGATCGTAAAACGACGCGCGCCTTTTCCCAGGCGGGTCTGTTTATAGGTGATGGGAAAACCGCTATCGAGAACGATGGCAAGGGCAACCACCGGGAATAATAAGAGCAGGACTACGATTCCCACCAATCCACCCGCAATATCGAGAGCGCGTTTGGCTAGTTCGTACATCCCGCTCACCCGTACCTCGTCTACGAACGAGCGGATGATCCAATCCGATTCAAGATGATGGATGGGAAGCCGCCCGGTCATCTCTTCGTAGAGGATAGGCATGCGCATGACTTCGACGCCTTTTTCCTGCGCGTCTAAAATGGCTTGAAACGTTTTTCCCCGTATTTCGCCATTAATAGCAACGACAAGGTCGGTCACCTGGTGTTCGTCGATCAAGGCGAGCAATCGATCGCTGGAGCCGAGTACCTTCGAACCGTGAAAAGATTTTCTAACTTTCTGGTTGTCATCGTCGACAAAACCCACCAGATTGAACGAGCGCGTTCCAAGCGTTTCATATAATTGGGCTAGGGTCTTCCCCGCCTGCCCGGCGCCGATGATGAGCATGCGGCGCAACTGCCCCGTCCGTTTGTAGATGCGAATGAAGATCATGCGCCAGGCAAGGGTAAGTAGCGAGGCGAAGATCAGGTATGCGCCAACGCCGACGCGCGGCAGGTTGGTCGGGTCTTGAGTAAACACAAAGACGAACGAGTACAGCGCCAACGCGATGAACGCGGCAACGGCAATGCCGCGCGTTGTTTTGCGCCCGCTCCCCGCAATGGATGGCTCGTATAAATCCACCAGCAAAAGCATCCACAAGACCGGCAGGAGGTAAAACCAAAACGGGACTTCGATATCCACCCTGGTATTGAGAATCGCGACGATCCGCGGCTCGGGGATCGGGGGTTTTTCAGCCAGCAATGCCTGATATTGCACGTTGTAGTTGTACGCCCGCCACACCGATAATGCGGCGAACACGGAAACGATGGACAATACGAGATCGCCCAGGAACAACAGAGTGCGGTGTTCGCTGGGGCGTAATCGCAACGGGGCGGTTCGAAGATTTTCAGCCATTCTTTCTAAAACCAGAAGCGAGCATGCTCCATAACAACCCGCTCCCCCACGCAATGTGCATGATGGGAATTGCCAACGGCAACCCCACACTTAAGAAATTTTTTTTCATCCGCAACCGCGCTTGAATGCCCGCCAGCAAGCAGATAAAAAGATACAGGAGTATCTCGCCCAGCAAAAGAAATTTCGCCAGCGGGAAAAAGAATGACAACAACGCCAGCCCCGCCAGGCTGATGACAAACAACGGAGGCAGAGCCTGCCTCCAACGAAGAGTGTTCGGATATTTGCTTAACATGCGCCACTTCCAAAATCCATAACGCCAGTATTGGCGCGCCAGTTCCAACAAGGTTGCGCGCGCAAAGTAGATCGAGCGAATGGACGGATCGAGCCAGATTCTACCACCCGCCTCCCGCACCCGCGCGTTGAACTCGTAATCTTCGTTCGTGAGCAAAGTCTCATCGAACATGCCCACTTTGTCGATCAACGTCCGTTTGAACGAACCGAACGGCACCGTGTCCACTTCCGCGGCTTGCTTCGCATGACGATACAACGCGTCGCCCACGCCGAGCGGATGCGCCGCGGCAACCGCGATCGATTCGGCGACCCAACCTGATGCGCCCGCGTGAATTTCCCACACGCCGCCCACGTTGTCGCCGCGATTCTCCTCGAGCGCCTTCACGCAATTTTCCACATAATCGGGGTACGGCTTCGAATGCGCGTCCAGCCGCACGATGATCTCGCCGCGCGACACTTCGATGGCGCGGTTCACCGCCGAGGGAATCGCGCGCTTCACATTGTCCACCACGCGCGCATCCAGATCGGGAAACTCGCTCCGAAACCCGGCGATCACCTCGCGCGTGTTGTCGGTTGACAAGCCGTCTGCCACGATCACTTCCATTTGAGAGCGAGGAAAGGTCTGCTCGCGCAGAGCATCCAACAAGAGTCGAATCGTGGCTTGCTCGTTGTAACAGGGAACGATAATGGAAACTTTAGGCATAGATTGGCTACCTTAGCCACACAGTGTCCCGATGGTTGTCGGGAGAGCGCTCCGAGAACTCTGACCCCGCATAATTTGCCAGGCAAATCACGTTTGGGGCAGGTGGAAAATCTTTTTTTTCTCCGTGGTCTCTGTGGCAGAGAAAGATCGCAATGGTCTTATTTTACTTATTCGCAAGCGGCAGACGGATCGTAAATGTCGTCCCATGCCCCATCGAACTTCGGACGCCAATTTTACCACCATGCGCCTGCGTGATCTCGCGCGCGATCGCCAGACCGAGCCCCGCCCCATGCCCCTCGCCACCGGCGCGGGATGTGTCCACTTGATAAAACCGATCAAATAGACGGGGCAACGCTTCGCTCTCGACGCCGACACCTGAATCAGCCACCTCGAATTCGATCCACCCCTCATCCTTTTTTGCGGAGAGCGCAACACGTCCGTTCGCGGGCGTGAACTTCAACGCGTTGTCCACAAGATTCGTAAACACCTGCGCCAACCTGTCGCCGTCGCCGAGAAGCGAGGGCAAACCCTGCGGGACATTCACTTGCAGGTCTACCTCCGCTTGTTGCGCCTGGATGGAAAATTTTTCAGCGATGCCGCGCAACAACGCTCCCGCATCCACTGCGGAGATATTGAGGTCGGCCGTGCCAGCCTCAAGTCGGGCAAGATCGAGTAAATCCAGCGCCATGCGGTGCATCCGCCCGGCTTCGTCATAAATAATTTGCGCGGCTTGCTTACGCGCGTCGGGCGAATCGGCGGTGTGATCGAGGATGGCTTGGGCAAATCCCTGAATGGAGGTGAGCGGCGTCTTCAACTCGTGCGAAACATTCGCCACAAAATCGCGCTGCGCTTTTTGGGTGTTGTTCACGCGCTGAATCATCGAGTTGAACGCTTGAGTCAAATCTTGCACTTCGCGCGGTCCGCGCAACGAAACGGGTTCCGCCTCTGCGCTCTGCGGGTAACTTCTGGCGGCGAGGACAACCTGTTGTAACGGGTCTGCCACCGAGCGCGAGATCGCAAACGCCAGCACGAGCGAGAGCAACAGGGCGATTACGCCGCCTTGCAAGATCGGAGTCAACAGTTCGTCGGCGAAGACATTCAAAAACTTTGTTGCGGGTCGAGGCGCGGCGGTCACGATCATATTTCCATTCGGCAGGCGCGATTTCGTCTGCAACCACGATCCGCCTTGCGCGTCGGTGGCGAATTGCGAATTTCGATTCACAAGGGTGTTGCGCGGAAACGGGAGGGCGGGCTGGTCGGGATTCGAATCGAAGACGAGCGTCTGGGTTGCATCGAAGATCACGATACGGGCGTTATTCGCTTCGGCGATCTCGCGGAGTTTGGCTGTGTCTTGCAACAACTCGCGCGGGTTTGTTGAGAGTTGCGTTTGAACACCCCGCAAGCGTTGCAAGGTTTCCCGATACAACAACGGATTGCGAAGCAGATAGACCAACAAAACAACAATCACCGCCAGTAATGCAACGGTGATCACGAGGGCGTAACTTAGCCAAAGGCGCGAACGGAGTGAAGTAAACATATGCAACAGAGTATGGTTTGCAACCCCGCGAAATCCGCAAACAATTCGTCAGGCTTGCTGGTTCGATTTTCGATGCTCCCGCAATTTCTCGCGCAATTTGCCGAGCGACTCTTGCAATTCATCGAGTTCTTCCTGTGTGAGCGCCGACCACGGGGCAAAGAAATACGCGTCGGTCTGTCGTTCAACCTGCTCGCGCAGTTCAACTCCCTGGCGCGATATGCGATATGCGCCCGAGTCGCCGGCTTGTTCAAGCCAGCCGATCTCTTGCGCGGCTTGCAATGCGACCGCGTACTCATCGGCATCGTACCCGCGAAAAGCAAGTTGTTCAGCCAGTCTGTCCGCAGTCACCGGGTTGCCGCCCGCCGCCGCGCCCAACACATTCCAGGCGATGCCTGCCGTATGAAAGTGCGGACGCGCCGCTTCAAGATGCGCATCATCGCGATAGGCAAATAAGTCCAGCAGGTATTCCCGAATCTTTGTCATCACCGGGCTTTCCCGGTCCGCCACCCGGAAGCGCTTGAGGATCGCCCATTTCTCCGGAGGCTCAGGAGCGCTATCGTTCGCCAGCGCGATCTTCTTGAGCAACACCTTAAGTCGTTCGAGGTCGATCTCCGGCATAAACTCCGGCGGCGGGAGTTTCGCATCGCCAGCCATGACGATGAATTTCACGCCCGCCCGCGCCATTTCGGTTACCTTGTATTGATCCTCCGGCTGAGGCTGGATCCACCCCTTCACATCGAGGTAGGCAAACGTCTTCTCAAATTTCTCGGGGTTGGTAAACGGGTCGCGCTTTTGAAAGTTAACGCGCGAGAAATAATCCAACCCTAATTCACTGTACAGATACAGTTCAAAGGGGACGTCGTTACGCACGGCGACTTTTTCGACCTCAGGCTCGGTGATCGCCCAAAACTCCTGAATAACGGAGTGCATCTGCGCCCAGATTTTCAACAAGGGGTTGGTTTGCTCGCTCATACTCCAACCTAAGTGTACGCCTCGGCGGGCGGAACAATCTTGCAATGCCGTAACGAACTGCGTCAGGCAACCACGAGTTTATACCCAACACCGGTCACGGTTTCGATCTTCACGGAACTCGGCTCCAGTTTCTTTCGTAGATGCGCCACGTGCACATCCACCGTGCGGGTCTGACCGTAGAAATCAAAGCCCCACGCCTTTTGCAGGATCTGCTCGCGCGTGAGCACCAACCCGCGATGCTCCGCAAACGTGAGGAGCAAGTCGAATTCTTGCGCGCGCAGGTTGAGGCAGGAGGAAGAACCGATTCGAACCTCCCTTCGAGCTGGGTCAACCGTCAGGTCGCCGAGTCGAAGCGTGGAAGCATTCTCCGCCCTGACGCCGCGCTCGCCGCGTCGCAGGATTGCCTTCACGCGCGCAACCAGTTCTCGCGGGTTGAACGGCTTGGTGAGGTAATCGTCCGCGCCAAGTTCGAGACCCAGAATTTTATCGATATCCTCATCGCGCGCGGTGAGCATGAGGATATCGGCGGGATGATTAGCAGAACGCAAACGGCGGCACACCTCGAAGCCGTCGAGTTTCGGGAGCATCACATCCAGCACGATGAGAGCGGGGCGCTCACGCTGGGCAACCTCCACTGCCGCCTCGCCGTCGCGCGCGGCTTGGATGCGAAAACCCTCGCGCTCGAGATACATACGCGCCAGTTTGATAATGGAGGGTTCGTCGTCGACGAGGAGGATGAGTTCGTTCACGGGTAGGGCTTTGCGGTTAAAAATTAATCACCGCGGGCGGGAGAGAGCAACGCGACACATTCGACTTCGACCCGCGCGCCTTTGGGCAAGCCAGCCGCCGCGACAGTGCTTCGCGCGGGCGGGTTCTCAGGAAAGAATTCGGCATAGACCGCATTCATCTTGGCGAAGTCGTTCATGTCTTGCAAAAATACGAGCGTCTTGACCACAAAGTTCAAACCCGAGTCCGCCGATTCGAGCACGTGCTTGAGGTTGGTCAGCGCCTGCCGCGTTTCCACTTCGATGCCGCCTTGGACAATTTCCATCGTGGCGGGGTCTAACCCAATCTGCCCGGCTGTGAAGACCAAACTCTCGGTGCGGATGGCTTGTGAATAGGGACCGATCGCTTTGGGCGCTTTATCGGTATGGACGATTTTTTTACCTTCGGATGTGTACATAATCTGCCTCACTTTGTTTTTTTTTGGTGAGGCGATTGTACTGCCGAATGCGGGTTTGTGGAAACCGTGTTGCCATGCCATTCTGAGACCTTCGAAAAACTCAAGATAAGCTGGACAGGACTTACGCAGTTGGCAGGCAGTTGTACTGCCGCCGCCGCAGTGCAACTACGGCGGAACAGGTTCAACTGCGTAAGCCCTACTGCGAGATCAGAGACCCTGAGTGGCGCCTCGCGCCACTCAGGGCGACACGGCATAAGCAATTACGGCGTCGGAGTTTTTTCAGGGCGCGGATTTGCTTCGCGGAAGGCGTGGAGCGCATCGCGCAGGTCTTTGCCGGCGCCGCCCATTGCGTCTTTGATCTCCTTCATCTTCTCACCCATCGCGCGGATAGTCGCTTTGGCTTGCTCGGGGTCGATCACTTTGCCGTCCGCATCGAAGCCCGCATGCGAGTCGACCATGGATTGCGCGCTTTCATAGACCGGCTTGGCGTCTTTCGCCGCATCTGTAAATGCGTCCAAAGCGGCTTGCACGGCAGAGACATCCTTTCCACTTTGCGCGGCGCGATCGATCAGTTTCTGGGTTTTGCCGATGAACTCTTCGGTCTTGCCCAATATCTCATACGCGCGGAGTTGCTTCGCCCAGATTTGCTCGAGACGCTCGTCCGTCATTTCACCCTGCGGGGGCGGCGGAGTCGGGTCGTTCGATCCTGCGGCCGAAACGCCAAATACCGACAGGCTCCCCACGCCGAGCGCCATTACCAGCGCCAGCAACAGGGTTTTCTTGAACAATACTTTCATCATCATGATAAACCTCCTTTCAAGGTTACGATGGCAATTGTAGAATGCGCGAGTTACGCCCATATGGCAGAGATGTAAAATTGTTGTAAAAATCCAACCAAGGCGGTTTGCGATTGAGAATTGAGATTTCGCGGCGCCATTCCTACGCCCTACCTTTGCGTATGCGCCAATGATAAAATGAGAGCCATCCAAAATAACCTCCTGACAAAATAGGCATCAAGCATTCAATCATGGAAAACGGAAAATACAGAAACAAAGTTATGAAAACCAGCCTTGAAAAACTAAAAACGATCTCTGAAAAGCCATGGTTTTATCCAGTGGCTTTATTTTTGCTGGCGTTCGCCGCGTACGGATATGACCTGACCTCGCTGGGCTATTACTGGTCCGATTGGGAAGTTCAATTTTTTACCAAGCTCGACCCCGCCTATCAATTCGGCTATTACGCGGTGGATAGACCGTATCCGTGGGCGTATCAGTTGATCTATCTCCTTGTCGGTTCAAAACCCATCGGCTGGCAGATCGCCTCGTTGACTCTTCGCGCGGCAGGGACGTTGTTCTTTGTGTATGCGCTGATCCAATGTTGGCCCGAGTATAAAAAACAACTTTATTGGCTGGGCGCGTTGTTGGCGGTGTACCCGGGCTTTATCCAACAGGAACAATCAGCGGCGTTCTCGCGCCATATCATGACGCTGTTCCTTTTTTGCTTGTCGTTGTATCTGATGGCGGTCGCGATCAAACAGCCGAAATGGGCGCGTTTATTTTTTCCATTATCGTGGATCGCCACATTCATGCACCTCATCACCATCGAATACTTTTCGGGCGTCGAGTTCATGCGCCCTGTGCTGATCTGGATACTGGTCGCAAATGGATTCAAAAAAGATTCGCAGACCTTGCGTAAAGTTGTGCTGTATTCCCTGCCGTATGTGCTGGTGACCGCGCTCTTTTTCTGGATCCGCTTTGTGTATTTTCCCACCGCGCTTCAGACCTTCGCCCGCCTCGACAATATCGATTCCACCTTGAGCGGATTTGAAACTTCTTTTCTTGGAGCCTCGTTGAATCTCTTCAACAAGGCGTTGTGGGATGTTTTGTATTCTACGCTTCAAGTGTGGACAGACGCGATCATCGGGCTTGGCGGCGTCACCTTCCAACAGCGAATTACGTGGTTCGCGTTTGGGTTGGGTGGGTTATTCGCGCTTGCCTTTTGGTTCTTCTACAACACAAAAGAGGATGAGACTCAGAATCGAACCTCTCCGCTGTTGATCATTTTCATCGGTCTCTTGATGTTCGTCTCGAGCGCGATTCCCATTTGGGCGATTGGCAAAGAGGTCAGCACGGGCGGCTGGAACGAACGCTTTACGCTCGCTCCGATGTTTGGCGCGAGTCTCACGCTTATCGGTCTCGTGTTGTTGTTCATCCGTCCTGCCGGGCAAAAATGGATACTTGGATTCCTGCTCATGTTTTCGATAGCAACGCAGGTTGTGATGGCGGATTCGTATCGCCGCGATTGGAAAATCCAACCCGAATTCTATTGGCAGTTGTATTGGCGCGCGCCCGCTTTGCAAACGGATACGGCGGTGTACAGTTTTGCCTATCCGTCCTACATGATCACGCACGACATGGACGCGACTTGGGCGGTCAACCTCCTGTATCATTTTCAAACCCCGAACGGTTCGATCCCCTACATGTTCATCACCCCTGAATACGAACGGTATGTCACACCGGATACCGCGTACAAATTCCCCGCCCGCAATTTGATGTTCAACGGCAACTCGTCCAACAATGTCGCGATTTTTCATCAAACCGATTCGTCCTGCCTGCGCGTTCTGGATTCGGTCTACCTGTATGATCCCTTGCTGGATGAGGGGAGCCAACGGCTCATCCCAATCTCTAACCTTTCGCGCATCATCCCGGACCCTCAGCCTGCCTCGCCCGACACCGACATTTTCGGGCCCGAGCCTCCTCACACATGGTGTTACTTCTTCCAGAAGGCAGACCTTGCCCGCCAAATGAAAGAGTGGAACACAGTCATTGACCTCTATCAGCAGGCGCAGGGACTTGGTTTGACTCCGAAATACGGCGCGGAATACATTCCCTTTATCGAAGCGTATGCCCAAACCGGCGACTGGCAAACCGCCTACGATCTGACCATCGCCGCCAAGAAATTGTCTCAACAGCAAAAACGGATGTTGTGTACCAATTGGTATCGCCTGGCTGAAATCCCGTCGGCGGATATGGAGATGGTCGAGCGGATCGTGCGAGACCTGCCATGTTGAGGTCAGGCTAACCTGGTTTTGTATTTCTTGATTGCCCAAATGGATAACAGAATCGCGCTAATAATTCCAAACGCTATTATAAAGACGATGTTGAGTAATAAACCAACCATACTCAAAGCTACGATTGAAACTTCGAAGTCGCCGCTCATTCCCAACCCTAGCACGATCATGAGAGAAATCGGAAAAGCTGCAAGGCAAAAAGCGCTGGCAATTAAGAATCCACACCCAGAAAAAAAGAGGGTTTTACCTTTCGGCGAAGAGTCTGGTACTTGCAAAAGACTTTTGTCTGTTGATTGAATTTCTGTTTTATCTTTGAAGTCAAAGATGTGGGTGTCTTTTGATACGAAGATTGCGATTATCACGAGAGGTATGGCGCACAAGCAGGGGAGAAAAAACAAGCTCCAGGCATCCATAACGATCCTCCTTGGCATCAAATTTTCATGTTGCATCGATCTGTAATTAATTCATTTCAAATTTGCGCTCAATCACCACTTATTCAGACGCCATCCGTATAACGAGACTGTCGAAAAACCGATTTTGGCCAGAGCCGTCCCCGTGTGCCAGGGACCGAGTATGGCAGTCTTCGTTTCGCTCTGTCAGGGTCAGGCGAGCGCCCCAAAGACGTGGATCTTGCCGATATTGTGAACCAGAGCGAATCGCTGCGCGTCCATTGTACATCCAATAAATTCAGGATTGGTTTGTTTGACGATCTATAACGATCCCGTTTAGGAAGCTGCACCACTTAAGAGCCGTGCCATTCATGCCCATCAATTAAATTGTGCATATGACAGGATGTCGTTATACAAAAAAGCAAAAGGCGACATCCTTTTTTGTGTTAAGCATAGACGGGGAAAAGGACGTCAAAAGAGCATAGGCTCTCATGTTCTCGTTTCTTATTCAGGTTAACCTAAGTTGCCTAACAGACAGCCCTGCGGTGTGAAAGAACCCGAGGAGCAAATCGGGACGGCGACGCAAGCGAGCAAAGCCACGATTGAGCATGGAGCGAATTTCTTCTTTACTTGTAGGGCGAGCGTTTTTGAGACGTTGCTTGACATTTCCATGACAATATTCTTCTGGGTTGAGTTGCGGAGCGTAGGCAGGCAATTCTTCAATCAAGATTTCAGGATGTTTCTGAAGGTAGGCTTTGGTGATCTTGCTCAGATGAATACTGGCTCGATCCCAAATCAAAATGATTCTGCCTGGTATTTGCCGTTGAACATGCTCGAGTGTTTTCACCACGTTTTCGCTTTTCACCGAACCTTCAAAATGGCGTTTGTAGATGTTTCCTGAAAGTGTCAGCGCGACCGCTGTGGATAATGCGCGACGTTCCTTTGTGACTCGTCGAAAGAGTGGACGTTTTCCTCTGCGAGCCCAAGTCGTAGCCAGTTGTTCTTGAAAGGAGAAGCCAAATTCATCCCAAAATACGATTTTTGCGCCGAGCCGCCGCGATTTTTTTTATCCTTGGCCAATCTCGTTGCAACCACGCCCGTACCAGTTCTTTTTCCTGTTCCATGGCTTGCGGCAAAGGCTTTTGCGGACTGAAACCCAAGCCCCGCAACAAACGATTGAGATAATTGGGATGATAGCCGACCTCAAATTTCTGCTGGATCAATTGCCGTACACGTTCCAATGTCCAGCGGTCTGTTGGAAATCCATTTGCCAATGCGCCGCGATCCAACAGGCATTTTAGTTTTTGCTTTTGCAACGAATTCAGTTTTGATTGACTACCTTCTGCTTTCCTTCTGCGGAGACCGCGTATGCCTTTCGCTTCCACTGTTTTGGCCCACTCGCTCACCGTGGCTCGGCTGACTCCCAAGCGCCGAGTAATTTCGGCTTGCGATAATTTCCCCGCCCTCAAAAGACGCCCACCCTCTAGTCGCCTTTCTTCCATTTGTTCGCGTGTCAAGTATGATGGCTTCCATGTCATACTGCCTATTGTAAGTCAATCTTAGTTAACCTGAATAGGACGCTTTGTTGGGCAGGCTTGTGCCTACCGAAACCTTGACTTTGGAAAGTATATACCCATAGATGTTTTTGAACACAACTCATTTGTCATAGATTTTGAAATCAGAAATTACGGCATTGACGTAATTGTTTGATGCGGGCGTTGAATAGCCTATCCAAAGGACTTCTCTTTTAGATGGAAGCAAGGTGAGACTTTTTGTTTGATTGCCAACCTGAACGCTTACATCTGAACCGTTAATTGTAATTTTTACCGATTGAACATCGCCAAAACTGTAATCAGTTTTTGGAGTGTAGTAGTTGAAATAATCAGGGGCGAATACAAAATACGGTGTCGTTTCTCTGGCAAGAACAATGTACTTTAGAAAGTAACCAGGCTCTGCATAAGAAGTTTTATTGCCTAGCCCAATGAACACAACGCCGTCCATGTCCGATGAAGAAGTAAGTGATTTGACATTTACCTTAAATTCAACAACAGCATTATTGCCTAGGGTTGTGTAAATACTTCGGGTTACTCGGTCGTTGAATATATCATCGGTAACAACAAACTTTAGGCTTTGATTTTCTGCAAGAATACCCCATGACGTTAAGTTCCAGCAACCATTTTTGTCCAATGTCAGGTTGTCAGTTGGAAATACTGGAGTTGGATTCCAGTAAGTTTTTGAAATGCAATTTCTGTCTAAACCCCGAAATACAACAGGGGCAATTGTTGGAGTTGCGGTTGGGGCTTTAGTAGGGGTCTGCGATGGCGGCAAAGTTGGACTCGATGTTATTGTAGGAGTAAAAGTTGGCGTAGATGTTTCGGTATAAGTTGGTGAGGGCAATAATGTTTCGGAAGGTGCAATTGCGAATTGCGTCATGCTAAATATCCCCGAAACCTCTGTAAGCCGTGCTTCGGCAGTTTGAGTAGCCTGAATTGGAATTTCAATTTGAGAGCGGATACCTAAATAGCCAATATAAGCGGCAATTAACGCGCCTAAAAAGGGAAAAACGTCTTTCCACGAAAATACACTTGCCGCTGAATTTTTTTCGCTTTGACCCATCACTCATCCTATGCAATTTAGGCTTCTCTATGTTTTGCAAGTACCTGCCCAACTACGCCTTAATCCTACTTTTGCCGTATCAGACGCCATAGGCATGGTTGTACAGCTAATTCTTTGTATAATAGCCTATGTACAACATTATACGACTGAAAGACAACATAGAAAACATCCCATGAAACTCTCCTCCCTCACCCTCCACCACATCTCCATGCCGCTCGTCGCGCCGTTCGAGACCTCGTTCGGGCGCGAGACGGTGCGCGAGTGCGTCATCATTGAACTCCACGCCGAAGGACTGACCGGTTGGGGTGAATGTGTCGCTTCGCGCGAGCCGGGCTACAACTACGAAACGACCGGCACCGCGTGGCACATCCTCAAAGATTTCATCGCCCCGCTCGTGCTGGGACAAGACATCCAGGATGCGGACGATTTCCAATCCCGCGTCGAGCGGATTCGCGGACACCACCTCGCCAAGGCGGGAGTCGAAATGGCGTTGTGGGATCTGCTCGGTAAACGCGATGGCAAGCCGCTGAAAGAAATGTTCGGCGGCACACGCGACAAAGTGGATGTGGGAGTCTCCATCGGGATTCAAGAATCCGCATCCGCGCTGGTGAAGACGGTTGATTCGTATTTGGGTCAAGGGTATCGCCGCGTGAAGATCAAGATCAAGCCGGGGCGCGAAGTGGAAGAGACGCTCGCCGTCCGCAAGGCGCACCCCGACTTGCGCTTGCAAGTGGACGCCAATTCCGCGTACACGCTTGAGTCCGCGCAGGTGTTGAAGAAGATTGACGACCTGAACCTGCTGTTGATCGAACAGCCGCTCTTCGAAGACGACATTTGGGATCATCGCCTCCTGCAAGCCGAATTCAAAACGCCGATCTGTTTGGATGAAAGCGTGGTCTCGCCGCGCCATGCGCGTTACGCGCTGGAGATGAAAGCCTGCAAGATCATCAACATCAAGCCCGCCCGCGTCGGCGGGTTGAGTCAAGCCATCGCGATTCACGATCACTGCCTCGCTCAACAAGTCCCTGTGTGGTGCGGGGGGATGCTCGAAACGGGAATCGGGCGCGCCTCGAATCTCGCGCTCGCGTCTCTGCCGGGCTTCGTCCTGCCCGGCGACATCTCCGCTTCGGATCGCTACTATCACCGCGACATCACGAACGAACGATTTATGCTGAACGACGACAGCACGATCACCGTCCCAACCGCTCACGGCTTGGGCGTGACGATTGACGAATCCGCGCTGAAAGAATTTTCGCTGGCTGAAATTACATTGAAGGCATGAGAATCCCCCTCTCCCCAAGGGAGAGGGGCTAGGGGTGAGGGCGAGAGTATAATCATCGCGCCATGAAAAAATTTCACTCACTCTGTATTCTCCTCCTGTTAATTTCCTGCTCCCCTCAAGCAACACCGAGTCTCCAGTCCCCAGTCTCTTCATCAACACCAACGTCTATCGCAACACAAAAACCCATCACATTCACCCCCGCGCCGGGCGCGCGCATCGGCGAGTCGGTCCCCGCGTCACTGCGCGAACAAATGCAAAATTTGAACCTGTCGAATTTCATCCTCGACGCCTCGCCGTTCGTCGAATCGAATCCGTCGCTGAGCGAGAAAAAAATCCAATGGGTGTACGCGCTCGTCGCGCCGTTCCCAACTGTCACAGACGGCGTCACCCTCGACCAACTCCACCTCGCGTGGACGGAGGGCAAACTGCTTAATGGGATGCCTCTGTTGATGGAAGAATCTACACGGGACGCCTTAACCGTCCTATGGGATGCCCCAGTCGCCCCGTCGGTACGAATCGTTTCGACGGGCGAACTGCTCGACCAAGCGTGGAGCGAATCCGCCTGGGCGATCATCCCGTTTGAGGAAATCCAGCCGAAGTGGAAAGTGTTGACCATTGACGGTCAATCGCCGATCCGAAAAAAATTCGACCTCGCCTCTTATCCACTCACGGTAGACTTTACACTTCAAACGCCGACCAATTCTCTACTTTCTAATCCTCTACTCTCTAATTACGACCCATCAAAACTAACAACCGTCATCCTCACCGGCGTCACCGCCCTCGTGCGCGCCACCGCCGTGACGATGGAATACAAAGGCGTGACGTACCCCGGCGAAAAGATCCGCGATGTTCTGCGCGAAGCGGACATCGCCCACATCAGCAACGAAATTCCGTTCTTCACGGGATGCGAATTCCCCAAGCCCGACGCGACCGGCCCGCTGGTCTTTTGCAGTGACCCGAAATACATCGACCTGCTCACCGATGTCGGCGCGGACGTGGTGGAGTTGACCGGCAATCACTTTGCCGATCGCGGCGCGCAGGGGATGTTGGAAACCATCGATATTTACAGCCAGCATGATCTTCCTTATTTCGGCGGCGGCAGAGACTTGAACGATTCGCTCGAGCCTGCCCTGTTTGAAGTCAACGGCAACAAGATCGCGTTCGTGGGTTGCAATAAGCCCGATGTGGACCGCTTCCCCACCGCGCGCGATTTTCGCCCCGGCGCCGCCCCCTGCGACTTTGAGTATCTCGCGCAAAAGATCGCCGAATTGAAAGCGCAAGGCTATGTGGTGATCTCCACCTTTCAATGGAACGAAAGTTACGACTCGCACCCCAGCCCGCAACAAATGGCGGACTTCCGTTTGATGGCAGACTCCGGCGCGTCGGTCGTCAGCGGCAGTCAGGCGCATTACCCGCAAATGATGGAATTCTACGACGATGCCTTCATCCATTATGGGCTTGGAAACTTATTCTTCGACCAAATGGGCGATCAGGATTGGATGCCGCCCGGAATCCGCCGCGAATTTTACGATCGCTATGTGATCTATGACGGTAAACTCATCAGCGTGGAATTGCTGACCGGTATCCTCGAAGACTACTCGCGCCCGCGCTTGATGACGGATGATGAGCGTTATGGATTCTTGCAGGATTATTTTTTCTTCAGCGGCTGGCTGAACCCGATCCCGACTCTCGCTCCAACGATTACGCCGACG
Source organism: Candidatus Defluviilinea gracilis (assembly GCA_016716235.1). Classification (NCBI taxonomy): domain Bacteria; kingdom Bacillati; phylum Chloroflexota; class Anaerolineae; order Anaerolineales; family Candidatus Villigracilaceae; genus Candidatus Defluviilinea; species Candidatus Defluviilinea gracilis. The sequence continues at coordinate 35,869 of JADJWS010000007.1, read as the reverse complement.
TTGACGCCCATGGTCGTTCCTTCCATGGTGGGAACGCCTAATCCGTGAAATGATTTTCAGTGATGAACTTATAACGGTTGAGTAATATCCGAAAAGGGTAAAATAAATTCATTGGATCTTTCACCCAGAACGTCCGTAGAAAATGAGCTAATCTCAATCTGTATTGCGCGGAGGGCTTATGAATCCAAATCGCAGGTATCTCGGCATGACCATCCCTCAGCTCGGCGTCCTGGGCGCGCTGGCGGGAACATTGATATTGATCCTTTGCGTTGCCGGGTATTTCATTTTCACAGGCGGGGTAACCTCGATGGCTCCTCAACCGGTCGCGCCGACACTTGTCATCCCCACCGCAACCCTGGTCGCGCCTCCCACATCCACGCCAACGCTCCCGCCAACCGCGATTCCCTATGAGCAATTGATTCCAGAAGGGTGGAAACAACATAAGACTGCGAATATTGAGATTTGGCTGCCGAGTGACTATCGGAAAACCACGATCAAAGACCTGTTGATCCTCGATAAGCAAATCACCCTAGACCTTACTCTTTCGCGGACGCCGACAACAACTACGCTATACAACCTGTATGTCATCATTGCCTACGAACCACTACAAGGCGATACGCTCGAGTCGCATTTGGCGAATTCCGGTGCCGAAATAACGGCGACTCCCCTTCCTCTGCGGATTGTTGATCAACGGAAGGTGTTCGTGAATTCTGCGCCAGCGCTACGAGTACTGTTTGAGGGAAAATCAACAGACAACCTTGATGTCAATAGCTTGCTGTATGTTTTTTTAGACGGCAATACAGTTTGGTATGTGGAGTATTGGACGCAAATCAACGAGTTTTACAAGGAGTTGGAAGTTTTTGAAAAAAGCATCCTGACCTTCCGCCTCGTGAAATAATCTGCCACACAATGAACCGTGCGAAGGTTCCGACCCTTCGCACGGCTTCAATCGAAATAAATATTCAAGTCTGAACAATCGAAACGGTTTCCGCAATTGGGACAAGTGACCTTGCAATTCGACTCGCGCATTTCGCTCCCGCACCGATCGCAGATGTAGACGCGCCGGTTCGACTCAGGGTCAGCCTGCTTCAGTTTCCCCCAGCCTTCCTCCCACTTGACAGGTCTCAGCCGCGCCAGGTCGAATTCTCCAATTCTCTTTTCTCCCAGCTTCATCACTTCGTTGATCGCCTCTTCCGCATCGCTCCGCAATTCCTCCACGCCGATTCCCCGGCAGACCGGCGGAAAATCCTTCAGCCACCTCACGCTCCGCCCATGCACCTTGATCGCGCCGTTGTAATTCCCGCGCGTGATGTGCAGATACGTCACGCCCACCTGCAAAATTCCCCGGTACAAGTCGCGGATTTTTCCCTTTTCTTCCAGCCACGCGACCTCCAGCGCTTCGTGCGCCTCGAAGTACTTCCCTTCATTAAAGAGGCGCAATCCCTGCGCGGCATGCGGATGGAGAGGGCTGGCACAGTCGATGGTTGATTCAGTCATGGCGAGGGTGTTGGTGATTATAGCCGGGATGGTACAATCCCCTCACCCTATGCGCGCCTTGTCATCCAACAAAATCCTGATCGCCGCCCTGGCGTTCGTTGCCCTCGCGGCATTGACGATCCTCGCCTCCGGGCTGGGCGGCATGGACTTTCGAGCGGGGCAACAATTCGGCACCGGAACGGCAAACGGTATTCGCGCCGCCGCCATCGAAGCCATCAGCAACATGCAGGCTGTCCCCTTCCAAACTCAATTGCTCGTCTTGATCTTGCTTGTTATCCTGTTCGCGCTGATCGGCTTGCTGCTCTCTCCCGAAATGCGCAAACGCCTGCTCAATGCCGTCATTCGGGCGGCGCTCACGATCTGGCTGTTATCCATGATCTTCACACGCTACCCAAACATCCTCAGCCAGTTAGGGCTTAACCTTTCCGCATTGAATGCTGAGTCGAGCGAGACAGCGACCGGAGCGGCGGCTCCAGAATTCACGCCGCCTCAGTCTGCTTCGTGGTGGGCGTACGTGTTGAGTTTCGGGCTTCTCCTTTTGGTTCTCTTCATCGCATGGAAAGCGTATTCTTTCTGGAAGGAACTCAACGCGCCGTCGTCCGATCTTGCAAAAGGACGGATCGCAAAGATCGCCCGCGCCTCGATCCTGGATTTATCCGCCGGCAGAGAATCGGCGGATGTGATCCTCAACTGCTACTATCGGATGAGCGATGCCGTCTCACACCGCAAAAACCTGAACCGAAACGCTTCGATGACGCCCAGTGAATTTGCCGCGCGCCTGGAAGCGGAAGGCATCCCCTCCGACGCGGTGCGCGCGCTGACGCGCCTCTTCGAGTCGGTCCGTTACGGCGGGCAACGATCGAATCCGAACATGGTGAGCGAAGCAGTGGCGTGTCTCACCTCCATTCTGCAACATTGCGGTGAACCGGTATGACCCGCCGTAACCTTGCGGCGCTGAGTATCATTGCGATCATCGCCGCCTTGCTGGCATTTCCGTTCCGCGAGGCGGTGTATCACCTTGTGGTGATTCCGCTCGCGTATGTGTTTTGGTTGCTGGGGTTGTTTTACCGCTCTGTCGACCAATCGCTGTGGTGGATCGGCATCGCGCTGGTTACCCTGCTCGTTTTGGGAACCAGCCTCCTACCGGAGATCAAGCCGAAGGGAAGCCAGATCGATCTCCAGCGCGAGGAACGCGGCGGGGTGGAAAGTCTCGCCAGGGCATTGGCAAAATCGACCCAAGGCACATACTTCAAGTGGGTGGTGGCAAACCGCCTCGGCAAGTTGGCGCATCAACTCCTTTCCATGCGCGAACATGGCAAACCGCGCGCTCTGTTTGCGCCGCTCACCGGCGAAGGCTGGGATCCGCCCGATGAAGTGCGGCGCTATCTCGAACGCGGGTTGCAGGGTTCGTTTGCAGATTTCCCAATCGGGAGATGGGGTTCCCTTTCACTGCCGCAAAAAACATCGCTCGATCTGGATGTGAGCGAAGCGGTGGAGTTTCTTGAATCGCAACAAATGGATAGGCATACATAAAGCGACAGTCATTTCACTCGTGGAGTCAACGTGGCAGACATAAAAAAAGTATCGCTGATTGGCAACCAGGTTATTGCCGAGGTGGAACGCGCTGTGGTGGGCAAACGCGCCCTGCTCGAAATGATGATGGCGTCTGTGCTGGCAGGCGGGCACATGCTTCTCGAAGATTTTCCCGGGCTTGGCAAAACGCTCATCGCGCGCAGTTTCGCCAAAGCGCTTGGGCTGGATTTTAAGCGCATCCAATTTACGCCAGACCTTCTGCCCGGCGACATCACGGGCGGGTACATCTTCAACCGCGTCAAAAATAAATTCGAACTCCGCAAGGGGCCGGTGTTCGCCAACATCGTCCTTGCCGACGAGATCAACCGCGCCTCGCCAAAGACACAGTCCGCGTTGCTCGAAGCCATGCAGGAGGGACACGTGACCATCGACGGCGAATCCCTGCCCCTGCCGGAGCCGTTCCTCGTGCTTGCCACGCAAAACCCCATCGAATATGAGGGGACCTTCCCGCTCCCCGAAGCGCAACTCGATCGCTTCATGTTGAAACTCACGGTGGGTCATCCCACGCTCGAAGAGGAGAAATTGATCTTGCAACGGCGGCGCGAACGCAAACAAGATGAAGTGGAGTTGCGCGAGATCGCCAAAGCAAAACAAGTACTGGAACTAAGAGAAGCGGTCGAGTCGGTTCACGTGGACGCCGATCTTGAAAGTTATATCGCAACGCTTGTTCATGCCACACGCATCGACCGCCGCGTGGCAGTGGGAGCCAGCCCACGCGGGTCGCTGGCTTTTCTCAAAATGGCGCGCGCCAATGCCGCGCTCGATGGGCGCGACTTTATCATCCCCGACGATATCAAACGTTACGCCACGCCCATCCTCACCCACCGCGTGATCCTCCAACCCGAATATTGGATGTCGCGCTCGGTCGGCGACGACGTAATCCGCGACGCGCTCGAGAAGACACCGGTGCCGGTAAACAAGTAGTCTTCTAGCCTTCTAATCCTCTAATCTTCTAATCCTCTAGTCCTCTAGTTATCTAATCCTCTACTCACTCAATCTGGCAGTCACTTGTCACGCTCACTCCTTCTCGGTTTTATCATCTATAGTCTGCTGATGGCGGGCATCGCCACCGTGCGCGGCGAGTTCATCGCGCTTGCGATTCCTTTTGTGATCTATCTGCTCGCGGGATTTTTATTTTCTCCCAACGAGATCAAGCTCGAAGCGACGCGGCATCTCAGCGCGGAGCGCGCATCGCCCGGCGCGGAAGTCACAGTAACGGTGACGGTCGTCAATCGCGGCGCATCCCTCGACGAGGTGTTGATCGAAGATTTTTTACCGGCGGATTTAACCCTCCGTTTCGGGCATACGGGACATCTGATTCGCCTGCGGAAAGATTCATCGTTCACGTTCAGGTATCGCGTGGCGGGACCGCGCGGGGGCTACGGGTTTGACTCGGTGCGGGCGCAGGTCAACGATTTCCTACGGGTGACCAGCCGCACGGTCGAATTAGAAGCGCAGGCGGAGTTGTTCGTCTTCCCGCCGGTGATTCGTCTCCGTCACGTGGCGATTCGTCCGCGTCGGACGAGAGTCTACGCTGGGACAATTCCCGCGCGGGTGGGCGGCTCAGGCACGGAATTCTTCGGCGTCCGCGAGTATCAACCCGGCGACTCTCCGCGCGCCATCAACTGGCGGGCAAGCGCGCATCACGCGGATGCGGACGCGCTGTACGCCAATGAATTTCAGCAGGAACGCGCCGCCGATGTGGGCATCATTTTGGATGGGCGTTTGCGAACGAACGAGTTTGCTCGCGGGCATTCGTTGTTTGAATATTCGGCGCAAGCGGCGGCGGCGTTGAGCGATGCCCTGCTTGCGCAAGGCAACCGCGTGGGCTTGCTGGTATACGCCGCCTTCCTGCGTTGGACGATCCCGGGCTACGGGAAACTTCAACGCGAGAAGATTTTGTTTTCACTGGCGCATGCGCGTCCCGGCGGCAGTAATGTGTTTGCGGGTCTCGAGCATTTGCCGACGCGCTTGTTCCCGCCCGAGTCGCAGATCATTCTGGTCTCGCCATTGCACGAGGATGATTTGAGTCCATTGGTGCAGTTGCGCGCGCGGGGGTATCAGGCGCTGGTCGTCTGCCCGAACCCGGTGAAGTTTGAACTCTCGTACCTGCCGAAGAATAAACATGTGGAACTCGCCGCCCGTGTCATCCGCATGGAACGCGCGTTGCTACTGCAAAAAATTCAGCGCGCAGGGATTCAAGTATTGGATTGGGACGTGTCTGAACCGTTCGATCAAGTTGTGAAGCGAAAATTATCGCGCCCGCCTGCGTGGGTGCGCGCTGTTGGAAGGTAGAAAAGAACAAACTACGGAGAAACTGAGTCGCGGAGAATTAAAAATGTTTTTCTCAGTGTCTCCGCGTCTCAGTGGTTAAGGGACACGGAGAAATCGATGACACTTGCGGCAATGATATTGAGCATCCTCCTCGGAACAGCCTCGCTTGCATACGGATATTCGCAAGCAGGCATGACTGACCCCGCGCGTTGGTTTGTGTTGCTGGGAATCGTTTGGATTCTCTCGCACTGGCGGAAATTGTATTGGGTTTCCTCTTTGGCGTTTGCTATCGTAATTCTCGGCGCGGCGTATGGCGTGTGGCACAATTTCACCACGCTCTGGATGTTGCTCGGTGCGCTCGGCGGCTTGCTCGGCTGGGACCTCTCCGATTTTGCCCGCCGCCTCAGTTACGCCGCCCCAACGGATGATATCGCGGGCATGGAACGCCGTCACCTGACACGGGCAGGCATCGTCGCCGCGCTGGGGTTTGGAATCGCGCTGTTGAGTTTGGTGATTCGAATCAATAGATTGGCGTTTGAAGTGGCAGTGGGGTTGGTGCTGTTAGCCGCGATCGGGTTGACGAGGTTGGTGATGAGGTTGAGGAAGTTTTAAGCCTTTGCTTGGTGGGGAGACGTGGTAGAATTCCAGAAATTCTGGAATTCCGATTTTCTGGAGATTTACCATGACAACTGTTCAAATGCGTGGAAAAGGGACGATCACTCTTCCTGCCAGTTTGCGCAAGAAATACAAGTTGGAAGATGGCGAGTTGTTCACCATTATTGATTTAGGCGAAGGATCAATTCTTATTAAGCCTACGGTTTCGCAAGTCAATAAATTGGGTGACAAGATCGCAAAGCAACTCAAGGAGGATAATGTTAGCCTCGATGACTTGTTGGAAGCCCTCGACGAAGAGCGTCACCAATACTATCTGGAACACTATGCCGAGAAGTAGGCAGTGGAAAAACCTTCGTGGCAAAGCCGAACATATTTCTTGACAGCAGCGCGTTGGTAGCAGGCGCCATTTCGAGCGCTGGCGCCGCCCGCGCGATATTGTTGTTAGGTGAATTCGGGGATATCGTTATAACCATTAGCGAGTTGGTTGTCGTTGAGTCTGAACGCGTTGTAGCGCGTAAATCTCCGCGCAGCCTAGATGACCTAAGAAATCTGATCAAAATCTCCAGAGTGAAGATCGTTCGCAATCCATTGCCCAAAGATTCTCGGTCGAATTTATATTTGATCAAGGACCCTGCCGATGTGCCGATTCTTCTTGTGGCTATGAGAGCCGGGGTCGATTTCCTTGTTACACATAACCGCAAACATTTCTTGGATGACCCCAAAGTGGCGGAGAACTCAGGCTTGCGGATCGGCACGCCCGGCGACGCGCTCGCGTGGCTGAGGGAGAATTTGTAAATGGCGTGATAGCCGCGCTCGGGTTAACGCGGCTGGTGATGAGGTTGAGGAAGTATTCGGTAACGGACTTGCGTTAGCGGTTTGGGGTGGGAGGGTGGACTCACCGCGGTGCGTACCCCCAGTCGGCTGCGCGTCTTGTTGGGCGCATTTTATGTATTAGCAGGCGCTGAGCCAGAAAAGTAAGACCACTGCCAACGTGAATAATTATTGCATGACCCTGTGAACTTCGCAACGGACAAAAATCACTCATGTTCTTACACTGCGTTTCGACGAGATTAGCGGGCGATGACATTGGCATGTCGCGCAATCATCTGCCAGGTGGCATCTTGCCTTCTCCAAATATTAGTAAACCGCCGCTCTACAAATTCGCCGGCATGCGGTGCATCCCCAATTGGCTCGACAGTCTCAGCACCCATGACAATGGCAATGTCAGTGTGAAACCGGACAGACTCAATTCGCCGTTCGAACACTGCATAGCGGATCAATCCACGTTTGACTAGTATCAAAACATCGTCTCGGTTAGTCGAAATTTGATTCTGAGGATTATTGACGATCAATTCTTCCGACCACAAGAGCTTGAGTGCGGGTAAGTCTTGTTGAAGGACTGCTTGGCGCTCTCGTTCTTCGAACTGGCGAATCATGTCTTCTTGGCTATTGAAGTTATCTTCATTCATAATGCAGTTCTTTCGATATTCTGGACCTTGATTCCCGTTGGCGCCTAACGAGACTGTCGAAAAACAATATTTTTAGGCAGAACGCAAGACGGATGCTGGAACAATCGACAGGTTATTCGTGTTGAATACGGTAAACCACGACTGTGCGGAGTCGGATTAGGGTCCCAAAGGTGTGGATCTTGCCGATGTTGTGAACCAGAGCGAACAAGCCCCATTGTACATCCACTTTCCGTTTCGAGCGCAGCGTGAATCGGTGCATGCGCTTTTGCACGCAGATGTTGGATTAGCCAGTGAAGCGGAAGTGTTGGCGCTACGACCCGAACTCAACCAGATCGAATAACCGCACCTTGGTTGCCGCTTGTTCAGCAGACCGCATCCGCAAGAAGGCGGGCGCGGCTCTAGAAATCCGCCCATAGACCGAACTTTCGATAGATCAGCCCTTCCAACCCCCCTAAGGGTTCGTAAAAATATAAATTCCCTGTTGGGGGCTGTCTAAAAAGGGGAGGACAGCCCCTCCTCAGTTGGGGAAAAGTTTAATACAATAGGGAGATGAACAACCGAAACCTCACCTTCAAGCCGTACGCAATGGAGCAGTTGAGTCTGCTGCCGCCGAGTTTGGAAGAATTAATCCCTGAAAAACATCTGGTACGGGTGGTCAATCGCGTCGTGGATGAGCTGGACATCGAGCCGCTTTTAGCAAAATACAAAGGGGGCGGGACGAGCAGTTATCATCCGCGCATGATGTTGAAGGTGATTGTGTATGCCTACACCCAGAAGATCTATTCGTCGCGGAAGATCGAAAAAGCGCTGTGGGAGAATATTGGCTTCATGTGGATCAGCGGGGGCAACCGGCCTTTCACACGATCAACAACTTTCGGAGCGACACGTTGAAGGAAGCGGTGCGGAAAGTGTTCGCTTCGATGATGGAGCTTCTGGTGGAAGAGGGCTACGTGAAGATGGAGAATTACTTTGTGGATGGGAGCAAGCTGGGCGCCAACTCCAACCCGCACAAAGTGGTGTGGGCGAAGAAGACGCAGAAATACAAGGAGAAACTACAACAGCAAATTCAGGCGTTGCTGGATGAAATCGAGCAGGTGAACGAACGCGAGAATGCAGTATACGGGAGGAAAACCTGGGAGAACTGGGCGAGCAAAGCGAGTTGACGGCCGAGAAGGTGAAGCGGAAAGCGGCGGAGATCAACGCCCAGTTGAAGGAAAAGCCGCTGACGCCGGAACAGAAAAAGGCAATGAAGAAATTGGAGCAGGAGGATGTGCCGCGTTTGGAGAAGTACGAAGAGCAAGAACGCATTCTGGCGGGACGCAACAGCTATTCGAAAACCGACCCGCAGGCCAGCAGTCTGCGCATGAAGGAAGACCGGGCGGCGCGCAAGCCGCTGGCGCGCCCGGCTTATAACGTGCAAATAGGAACCGAAGGACAGTTTGTGGTGGGCTATAGCCTCCACCAACAAGCCGACGATACCAGTTGCTTCATTCCCCATATGCAACAACAGCAGTTTCCGCAGGGCAAACAATTCAAAAACGTGTCTGGCGACGCAGGCTACGGCAGCGAAGAAAACTATGCCTATTTGGAAAAGCACGGCATGGGGAACTACCTCAAATACAACACCTTCCACCAGGAGCAACACCCGCCGCGCAAACCCGAACTGCTTGAGAAGATGCGCTTCAAGTCAACCTGCTTTCCCTACGATCAGGACAAGGATCAGTTCGTGTGTCCCGCCCACCATCGCATGGTCTATATCGAAACCAAACCCTACCAATCCAAAAACGGCTTCTTATCTGAACGGCGGGTTTATGAATGTTTGGAGTGTGCCGCCTGCCCTCTCAAACCCAAATGCACCAAAGCCAAAGGCAATCGCCAAATGCAAGTCGGATTTGAACTCCGCCGCTATCGTCAGCAAGCCAAAGACAACCTGCTTTCCGAGCAGGGTATGGCCTGCGTAAATTACGAAGCATTGAACCCGAAACGGTCTTCGGGGACGTGAAACAGAACATGGGCTTCCGAAGGTTCATGCTCCAGGGTTGAAAAAGTGGATGTGGAGTGGGGTCTGGTGTGCATGGCGCACAATTTACGAAAACTGGCGATCCAATGACCGCCAGTTTTTTTGTCTCTTGCTCCGTTTACGCCGTTTTCTCAACTTGTTCTTCCCCTTTTTAGACAACCCCGCTCGCAGTGCAACTGCGCGCGAACAAAAACACGACGCGCTCGCGTGGCTGAGAGAAAATTTGTAAGCGAGGGGAGTAGTCGTGTAAGAACGAGCGCGGCTGGTGGCGGTTGAGGAAGTATTAGGTAACGGGGGTGCGTTAGCCAATTTTGGGCGGGCTGACAAAGGCTTGAGATGTAGAAAAAACTCGAACTTTGACTCGCCAATAACAAAATCGATTTACACTTGCAAACAGAACGCCAAGATCAAGTTGTTGTTATGTTATTTATTGAATCATGAATAACCATGCTATGACGGGCGCAGAAAACAAAACCAGGTATGCAATGGGAATATTGTTTCTATTAATGAGGATTCTAGAAACAATGATGGAACCAATTACCCAGATGATAGCTATGAAAAGCCCGTAACTATACGCTAACGACCAGAGAATTAACGGGCTACTTAATAATATTACCCCGATATAAATAATGCTGACAACGGTGTGAATAGTTTTTGGTTTTTTTTCTTTTTGATCGGCAATTATTTTTACTTTCTCTTCTTCGCTTTTGAAATCCCAATAACTCATAATCGTCTCCCTTCGGCAATCATAAAACGAGACATTAAGGGTTGCATACAAACGCCTAACGATGTCTTAATCAGCTTATAGGCTATGCGATATTCTATATACGGCATTATAGTCTCGAATTGTTCTGAACGCCAACCACATCAAACTCATACATTACAGTCTCTTCATCGGAAATGCTTCCGCCCACCGACTTATACAATCCGTTCGCGGCAACATTATTCTTGTCGGTCAACACCCACGCGTTGACACAGCCGAGTCCTTTCCCCAAGTTCAGCATCTCATTCATGATCGCTTTGCCGATTCCTTTGCCCTGATGCGAATCCGCGACGCCGACTTCGTTGATCCACAATTCAGGCGGCTTGTCGGGATGAATGTAATGGACGGCAGAGGCAAACCCGATCACAACACCGCCAACCAACGCGACGACGATGTGATGGCGCGGGTCTGCGAGAAATTCGCGCGCGAAAGATTCGTTCACGGGATTGTCAAAGACATCGTCCGCGATATTGAGCAAAAGAGGCAGGTCGGAGGCAGATAAAGTTTTTATGGTGAACATTCGATTCACAGCAACCCTTGTAATTCTTTCAACTCTTCCTCCGATAATTTCCAACCAACAGTTGCCGCGTTTGCCGTCACTTGCTCGGGCGTTGTCGCGCCAGCGATCACGGAGGGGATCTGCTTCCGACTGAGTAACCAGCCAAAAGCGAGGTCATGAAGCGCGCGTCCGCGTGAGACGGCAAAAGAGCGGAGCGCATCCAGTTTGTCGAAGTTGGCTTCGGTGAGTCGATTCTTCACGTACGGGCTGAACGTGCCGCGCGATCCCTCAGGTGGCGCTTCGCCGCGCGTGTATTTTCCCGTGAGCAGACCGCCCGCGAGCGGGAAGTATGGCAGGATGCCGACGTTCGACCACGCGCAATAGGGCAGGAGTTCGCGCTCGGCGTCGCGCTCGAACAAATTGTAGTGCGTTTGGATCGTGACGAATTGCTCCCAGCCCATCATCTCGGCGAACGTGTTGCAATGCGCCAACTGCCACGCCGAAAATTGACTCGCGCCGATGTAGCGGATTTTCCCCGCGCGGACGAGATCGTCGAGCGCGCGCATCATCTCGGCGACGGGCACCGATTCGTCCCACGCGTGAATCTGATACAGATCAATGTGGTCTGTTCTCAGCCTCCGCAGACTCGCCTCGACCGCGCTCATGATGTGATACCGCGACGCGCCAATGTCGTTCGGACCCTCGCCCATTTTGAATCGTCCTTTTGTGGCGAGCACGACTCGATCTCTTTGTCCCTCCAACGCCGCGCCGACGAATTCCTCCGATGCGCCGTTGCTGTACACGTTTGCCGTGTCGAAAAAATTGATGCCCTCATCCAACGCGCGATGGACGACGGCTTTTGTGCCAGCCGCGTCCACTTTGCCGCCGAATTGATTGCATCCGATCCCAATAGCCGATACTTTCACGCCCGCCTTGCCTAGATTTCGATATTCCATTGATGGTTCCTCGTTTTGTTTATGTATTTCACGTTATGTCATTCTGAATACTATGAAGCCGTCAAGGTTTTTTGAAAAACCAGGGGATTGACAGCAACATAGTTGGGAAGGTAGGGTTGTTGCGAGCGGACGACAGCACAAGCAATCTTGAGGATCTTGTTTTGGATGTTGTTGAGGACCAGTTTTTTGTGCTTGCCATCCGCGACTTTGCGGTAAAAGTATTGCTGAAACTGCTTTTTGTGCGTACGCACGGAGCAGGCCGCCAGATAAAGGAGTTTGCGTAACTTTGGAGGTCCAAAGTGTCGTGAAGTTGGAGCCGAGTAGACGGAAGAGCCACTTTCATGCTTGATCGGGCAGATGCCGATGAAAGCCGCCAAACTTCTTGGATCGAGTGTTTCCTGCATGAGGATCAGTAAGTGAGCGGCGAGTTGCAGCCCGATGCCAGCACCGTCATGAGCAAGAGCAGGGTCTGTTTGAAGGTTGGATCGCTTTCAATCAAACGACGGATTTCCTTATCGATCTCTTTGATGGACTTGGTAATCTGCTCGATCATGTTCTGGTGAGAGTGCTTGGCAAGTTCAGACGAGACCTTCTTGCGGTGGATCGCGTGCAAGGCGTTCTTATGTCCCGTCAACTGTACCGAAAAGTGCTGGCGCGTGGTCAACAGTAGCTTGACTTGCTCCAAAATCTCGGCTCTCGGTTTCCACAAGGAGAGTTTGTCCGCATAGCGGCAGGCATACTCGGCGATATACTGGCAGTCCAGTTCATCGGTTTTGGAAGCGTTCACAGGAAACTTGCGCTGGATGTTCAACGGCGGTTCGACCGCCACCGAATAACCACTGGCATATAGGAAGTATGCCAAGCCTTCACTATAGACGCCTGTCGCTTCCATACACACCACGGTGCTTTCGGTCTTCAGGTTGTGTTCCTGCAACCAGCCGAGAAAGGAGACGAAACCATTTTCGTCATTCTCGAATTTCGTTGGTTTGACCGTGACTTTCCAAGGCTGTGTTCCAACACTGCCATGAAAGAAGCGGATGCAATATCGACACCTACAAAGGATACAAATGTTGTCATTCTGAACCTCTTTTGGACTTGGGTATTGGGTTTGCCAACTTGTGAACGTGCATTCTCCATTACTAGCCTTTCAGGCTTGAATACTGATCAAGCATAGTTCACAACAAGGGCTGGGTCTGCTTCAGAATTTGAGTTTGACTCGGCGTTTGCCTCGTGAGCGGCTCTAGACTTGTTCAGCCCTTGTTTGGCAACTCCAATACTACTTCAAGTCTAATGGAGCGGAGCGAAGAATCTACGACATCGACGTAGAGACTCTTCGCTGGCGCTCAGAGTGACATGCTTGTGATTTTATTATAGTCTCGCCAGCCATTCATCTGCTTCGCGCGGATGTTTGAAATGGATCAATGTCAAATGCCGATGTTCTAGCAGTGACAATAATTTTGGCGTTTCCCTTTTTCTGCGCCAATAGGTTGCGAACAACCAATGGAACAGCGAATCTTTTGACCAGAGTTTGAAATGCACCCAAAACGGCTCGATGTTTTTGTCCCAAAGGACTTCTTGAGTCCACCAGCGAGTGAACGTGCGGCGGGTGAGTTGTCGCAGAACAAGGAAGAACGGATAATCGAGCCAGATGACCGCTTCGGCTTTCGCCCACACCAGATCGCGGACGACGCTGTAGTTCCCCGCGACGATCCACCGTTCGGCTTGCGTTGCTTTTGTCACTCGCTCGCGGAACACGTCCAGCGGAGCCTCCTGCCAGTTTGGCTCCCAGTGAAGCGCGTCGAGTTCGATGAAGCGGAGATCGAATCGCTTGGCGATTTTTTCTGCGAGGGTGGATTTGCCTGAACTCGTTGTGCCGATAACCACGAGACGATTGCAGGGGAACGATTCCATAAGGAGCTTTTAACACGAAGGACACAACGGTCACTAAGGTTGGACGAACGATGAGCAAACAGCCTTCCCTTGGTTTTCCTTTGTGCTCTTCGTGCCCTTTGTGTTGAAAAAGAATTACCTCACGTAGATCGGATTGCTGAAAATCCAGCCGCGTTTTCTGCCAAGGTAATTCCGATAGGCTTCCACGCGATAGACTCCCGCTTCGTTGACGTTGTGCGTAGCGGCGTAGGAATTTTTCCACACGCCGATCCGTTGACCGTCTTTGAGGAGGTGAATATCGGCTGGCTTGGGCGTATGCGCGTGGAGTGTGACACCGCCTTTGACGGAAATCTCATCACCCATGATCGCGGATTGTTCGAGTCCTTTGGCTTTGAAGACGAATCCCTTTGTCGGCGCGGGCAGGTCGTACGCGACGAAACATCGTCCTGCCGCGAGCGCGTCGTAGATCATTTTCTTGTCGGTGGGAACGTCGCCCGTCAGCGGCTGAGGGATGAACACATGTGTGTTGATGGTTTTGAAGTGGAACTCATACGGGAAGATGACTCGATGCAATGGTCCCATGCTCATGTGCATCGCGTGCGCGTCCGAGCCGCCGATGGCGACGACGGGGCGTCCATGCGAGAGCAATTCGTCCCAGCGGGTGAGTGTTTCGCGGATGGGATTGTGCCCGATGAATTGCGGAAAAAATGCGTAAAACAATCCGTGCAATTTTGTCGGCACGACGGTTTTGAGTTCGCTCAACCCATTCCATAGTTCGATGCCCGTGTAATTTTGAACGTCCCAGTCTTCCCATGAAATATCCGTTTCGTGGAAGGCGGGGGCTTCGGGGTCTTTGGGGTGGGCGATGAAACATATCCCGCCTGAGTCGCGCACCGCGTTGATGAGCGTTTGCGGATTCTCGGCAAGGGTGGCGAGGTCGCGCTCCGCGTTGAAGACGAGGAGGTGATTCTTTTGGGGAGCGCGGGCTTGGTCGTGTACTTCCTGCCCAACGAGAAGCAGGACGCCCCTTGTCCTGAGCGATGTCGAGGGGCGATTGAAGCGGTAGTATCCCTCCACGCCGCGCACGAGGACGTTGTGATCCGTCACGATGACCGCATCCAGCCCGGTTTGAATCGCGGCATCGGCAATGTCTTTGTGAACGCCGCTCCCGTCGGAGTAGCGCGTGTGCATGTGTAAATTGACGATGATCTCTTGCATGTTTAAAATCCAGCCACAGAGACCGCAGAGATTTTGAGAAAATTCTCAGAGGTCTCTGCGCGCTCTGTGGCTATGGGTGGCATCTTCAAAGTTTCTCTCCTGTGACCTCGGTTTGACGTATGTTCCGCCCAGCGGGTATAATGACCCCGCTTAATAAAAGGAGGCAGTAATTCATGGAAGTATATTTGGACTATGCGCTGATTATAATCTCAGTGCTTCTTATCACCAGCGTCATCTTGCAGAGCAAAGGCGCGGGGCTGGGCGGCTTGACCGGCGCCGACGCTGGCAGTGTATTCACCGCCCGCCGCGGTATCGAGCGCACGCTATTTTGGGTCACAATTGTCTTGAGCGTTATTTTCTTCGGGCTTGTGATCGCGCTGTTGATCATCTCGTAAGCCAACATCCACTCTCGCAAAGGGCCCGTTTGAATCCGCGCGGCAGAGCGCGCGGGATAGAACGAGCCTTTCTTTTTGTATGACCAAATTTCCCCAAGCATGAAACAATTACGCTGGCAAATCCTGGTAGTTCTCGTGACGCTGGCGATCGCGGCTGTGTTGCTATTCAGCCAGCAATCGCAGGACACCACCGTAGGCGGACCGATCGTCTCGCAACCGGAACAGGGAGGCGTGTATACCGAGGCGTTGATCGGGTCGCTGGGGCGGTTGAACCCGCTGTTGGATTGGAACAACTCCGCCGACCGCGACGTGAACCGTCTCATCTTCAGCGGGCTTGTCCGCTTCGACGAGCGCGGCATTCCGCGCGCCGACCTGGCGGAGGCTTGGGGCGTCGCGCCGGATGGCACGGTGTATAACTTCACCATTCGCGCGAATGCGACCTGGCACGATGGAACTCCGGTCACCAGCGACGATGTGCTCTTCACGATCGACCGCATGAAAAGCGCGGGGTCGCTTGTGCCGCAGGACATCAAAGATCTTTGGGGGCGCATCGAGGTCGCCAAGCTCAACGACAAAAACATCAAGTTCACACTCCCTGAACCGTACGTTCCGTTCATGGATTATCTAACCTTTGGCATTTTGCCGAAACACTTGCTTGAGTCTATTCCGCCGGAGCAAATGCCCGACGCGCAATTCAACATCCAGCCGGTCGGCACGGGACCGTACAAGTTCGATCACCTCATTGTGGAGGGAAGTCGGATCAGCGGCGTAGTGCTCACGATCAACGAAAAATATTACAATGCCGCGCCCTACATCGAGCAAGTGGTGTTCCGGTACTACGACACGTCCGCCGACGCGCTAGACGCCTACAATCAAGGCGATGTGTTGGCAGTCAGCCGCCTCACAGGCGATTCACTGTTCGCCGCTCTCGAAGAGCCGAACCTTGCGGTGTACACCAGTCAACTGCCTCAGATTAGTTTCGTCCTATTCAACCTCACCAACCCCGAGGTGGCGTTTTTGCAAGACGCAAAAGTGCGGCGCGCGCTCATGCTGGGATTGAATCGGTCCCTCATCGTCAACAAATTTCTTCAAGGGCAGGCGATCATCGCCCACAGCCCAATCCTGCCGAGTTCATGGGCATTTTTTGACGGCACCGATCATTTCGAGTACGATCCCGAAACAGCCGCATCCATTCTCAAAGCCGAAGGATATGTGATTCCCGCCGGCGGAGGCGAAGTGCGCTCGAAGGACGGCGCGCCGATGACATTCACGATGTTGCACCCAGACGACGCGCTTCACACCCAGATCGCCGAGACGATTCAAACCCAATGGGCGAAGATCGGAGTCCGCGTGGAATTGCAAGCAATGCCCTACGAACAACTTGTCTTGAATGCGCTCGCCTCGCGCGCCTATCAATCTGCTCTCGTGGACCTCAACCTTTCCCACACCCCCGACCCCGACCCCTACCCATTCTGGCATCAAGCCGAAGCCGCCAGCGGACAAAATTACTCCGGTTGGGATAATCGTCCAGCGAGCGAATATCTCGAGCAAGCGCGCGTCACCGCCGATTATTCATTGCGTACGCGTTTGTATCGCAACTTTCAAGTGATCTTTGCAAAAGAATTGCCCGCGTTGCCTTTGTACATTCCTGTTTACTCGTATGGCGTGGACGCGCAAGTGCAAGGCGCGCAGGTTGCGCCGTTATACGATCCCAGTGACCGATTTGCGACCTTCACTCAATGGTTTTTGCTAACGCGCCGCGCATTGCAAGATGTAACAGAAACCCCTTCGCCGTGATAAAACCGTAGTAACGACTACAGTCGTTATGTGAAAAGGGCGACTGAAGTCGCCACTACAACACGATCAATATTCGGAGACCACCAATGACCGACTCACGACAAACCGCGCTTGAATATGCTCACCAGAACAATGAACGATTCATTGAGGAGTTGAAACAATTCCTCGCGATTCCCTCGATCTCGACCAGCCCCGAACACAACGCGGATACGCTCCGTTGCGCAGAATGGACTGCCGCGCAATTGAAATCAATCGGGATGGATAACGTCCGCGTCATGCCGACGGGCGGGCATCCCGCAGTCTACGGCGAGTCGCTCAAAGCGGGGAAAGACGCGCCGACCGTCCTCATCTATGGTCACTACGACGTGCAACCCGTTGACCCGCTCGATCTGTGGACAACCGATCCGTTCAAAGCCGAAGTGCGCGGAGAAAATTTATACGCGCGCGGCTCATCCGATATGAAGGGACAAGTGATCGCCTCGATGAAGGCGGTCGAGTCGGTTGCGCGGACGGGCGGATTGCCCGTGAACATCAAATGGCTGATCGAAGGCGAAGAGGAGATCGGCTCGAAGAATCTCGGCGAGTTCATCAAGAAAAATGCCGAGATGCTCAAAGCGGATTTTTGTATCAACCCCGACGCCGGCATGATCGGCGCGGACTTGCCGACCATCACGTACGGATTGCGCGGTCTTGCGTATTTTGAAATCCGCATGTACGGTCCCAACCGCGACCTGCACTCCGGTCTGTTCGGCGGGACGATCCACAACCCCGCGCAAGCGCTCGTCGAATTGATCGCGGGCATGCACGACAAAAAAGGACGCATCACCTTGCCCGGCTTTTACGACAAAGTACGTAAGGCGGGCAAAGCCGAACGCACCGAAATTGCGCGCTTGCCGATCAAGCCAAAGGACATCATCAACATGACCGGCGTCCCGGCGTTGTGGGGCGAACCCGAGTACACGCCCGAAGAGCGGGTAAGCATTCGCCCGACGTTGGAGGTCAATGGCTTGCTGTCAGGCTTCACCGGCGAAGGATCGAAGACTGTCCTCCCCGCGTGGGCGATGGCGAAAATATCCTGCCGCCTCGTGCCAGACCAAACGCCGGAGTTGATCGAAAAGGCGATGATCAAATATGTAAAAGCCAACACGCCAAAGACGATCCGCTCGGAGGTGAAGATCATCACCGGCTCGGGCGCGGCGATCACGGAGCGCGACAGCCTGGGCGTGCAGGCAACAGCGAAGGGACTCGAACAAGCGTGGGGCAAGCGTCCGCTGTTCAAACGCGAGGGCGGCTCGATCGGCGTCGTTGTGCAGTTGCAGGAATACGTCGGCGTGGACTCGGTATTGACCGGCTTTGGTCTGCCCGAAGATAACGCGCATTCGCCGAATGAAAAGTTGCACCTGCCCACGTGGCGCAAAGGTATTGATGCGCTGGTTCATACGATCTACAATTTGAAATAATTTCTAACACAAAGGACACAAAGGTCACGAAGGTTTTAAACCCAAAGGTTTTCCTTTGTGTTCTTCGCAAGCCTTCGTGGTGAATCAAAAAAAATGGAAGATAAGATCATTACCTACGGCGGACAAGCCGTCATCGAAGGCGTGATGATGCGCGGACAAAAAGCGTTCGCCATTGCCATGCGCGCGCCGAACGGGGACATCGTCGTTCACAAGGAAAGTCTCGCGGCGGTCTATCGTTCGCGCATTGCGAAGATTCCGTTTTTGCGTGGCACGATCCTGTTATGGGACGCGCTGGGATTGGGAATGCGCGCGCTGACCATTTCTGCCAACACACAAACAGGCGAAGAAGAAAAGCTCGAAGGTCCCGCGTTGTATCTCACGCTTGCAACCTCGCTGGCGATTGGGGTCGCGTTATTTATACTTCTTCCCGCCAGTGTCGGCGGCGCGGCGGAACATTATCTCGGCTGGCATAACCTCGCGCATAATTTGCTGGAAGGCTTGGTGAGGCTCGTCCTGCTCGTCGGCTACATTTGGGGAATTGGATTCATGCCCGATGTCAAACGTCTATTTGGCTATCATGGCGCGGAACATAAAACCATCAATGCTTATGAAGCGGGTGTGGAACTGACACCTGAGAACGTGGCGAAATTTCCGCTGGAGCATCCGCGTTGCGGCACGGCGTTCATGCTGACGTTCGTTCTGTTATCCATTCTCGTTCACAGTCTGTTTGGCGACATGGAGTTTTGGTGGCGACTTGCGAGCCGCGTCTTGTTGATCCCTGTCATTGCGGGTCTTGCGGTGGAATTCATCCGCTGGACCGCCAACAATTTGACCAACCCCTTCGTGCGTTTCATCATCAAACCGAATCTTGCCCTGCAATCGTTAACCACGCGCGAACCCGACACGTCCATGCTGGAGGTGGCGATTGAGTCGTTTAAGACGATGAGGATGGCGGAGGGGGAAGTGGTGTAGGGTGAGTGAAGAAGTGATCAGTTATCAGTGATTAGTAATTGGTGGGTCTCCCGTAATTAACGGGAAAGAGCTTCACCACGAAGGGCACAAAGTACACAAAGGCAAAAAAAAGAGCCTAGATTCCTTGGGTTTTCCTTTGTGACCGTCGTGTCCTTTGTGTTTGAAAAAAAGGTTTCCCGTTAAAAACGGTAGAGCCTAATTGGTAAATAGTAATTGGCTTCGTTTTGAGAATCCCAACTATGAAGAAAAGAAAAATCGCAAGGGTTAGCGTTGCGATCATTGCAGCGGTTGTTCTGTTCGTGGCAGCGTATTTCGTTTTCCTCGGACGAAATAGACCCGCGCCCATTCCCGCCAAGGAAACCCTTTACGAAGGCGTGACATATCAGCGCGTGGTGAGATATTTTCCCAACGCGATGATCGCGCACATCATCAAGATTGACACAAAGACGAAGGGGATTCAATTTCTCATCACACCTGCCGACTCAAAAAGCGAAACACCGCTAAATGCGCGAACCACATCGCAATTCCTCGATGAGTTCGGCGTGCAGATCGCCATCAACGGCGATGGCTTTACTCCATGGTGGTCGCGCGGTCCTGCGGATTATTATCCCCATGTGGGCGATCCCGTCGCGCCGCTGGGGTTCGCGGCATCGAGCGGTGACGATTATTGGAAGGGCGTCGAGTTGGATGAGGGTGAACGTCCCACGTTGTACATCAGTCGCCGCAACGCGTTCAGTTTTAACGACAAGCCGAACCGAGTCTACAACGCGATCTCAGGCGATAGGATGATCGTGTTGCAAGGTCAGCCCTTGGCTGGACTCAACGATTCCGAACTCGATCCGCGCACGGCGATTGGATTAAACAAAAATGGGCGATATGTGTATCTCATCGTCGTGGATGGTCGCCAGCCGTTTTACAGCTCGGGCATCACATTTTCCGATCTTGCGCAACTGCTGATTGATCAAGGCGTGTACACTGCGATGAGTCTCGATGGGGGAGGGTCGTCCACGCTGGTGATCGAGGGCGATAACGGCGAGCCTGTGATCCTCAATTCCCCGATTGATAATTACATCCCCGGGCGAGAACGCCCTGTTGCAAACCACATTGGGGTGTATGTGCCGTAGGACAAATTTAAATTTGTCCCACGCTTCAAAAAGAAATTTCCCCAACCTGCTCGAAGTTGACGTCGAATAACTCTTCCGCTTCTGTCTCTGCTTCGGCTTCGCCCGCCTCTCCCGCGCGGACTCCACGCTCGCAGTACGATCTGTAAGGGCAATAAAGGCAGCGGGTGGCGTCGTCAGTTAGAGGGAAGGAAGAAGCGGAATTTATTTCATCCGCAAGTTTGAGGAGCAAGTCCCAATCCCGTTTATATTGCGCGGACGTGTACGCGAATCGCGCGGGGTCGTTGGGGAAATCCGCAAACCAGTAAACCATCTCGATCTGTTCAGGCTCGAAGGGACGCCCATTGTTGAGATGCGCGCCCGCGTGAACGAGCAACGCGCGATAGACGCGGGTCTGCATCCGCGCGGCGAGCCATTCGTTGCGCGGACGTTTGCGATACGTTTTCCAATCGTAGATCGTCGCTTTGTTTTCGTGCAGGGTGATGAGATCGTATTTGGCGAGCAAACGAAAGTTTCCTAGAGGCGCGGAGAGGGTGGCTTCGGGGTAGAGACCTGTTAGGTTTTTAAAACCTAACAGGTCTATCGCGTTTGAAAAATTTCCCCACCAGCGTTGCAGGTTCGGCGTGTTCGCCAGTTTGCTTACCTGTTCGCGCGGAATGCCAACCAAATATTGTTGCGCGAGGCGATGGAAAAATTCTCCTTCGCGCTGATGCTGTTCATTCTCCAGCGCAGGCTCCGACTCGACGGCGGGATAGGCAAGCCGCTCCACATAGCGGAGTTGGAAGCGCCGCGCGCAGTCCACGTAATCTTGCAGGGAGGATTGGGAGAGAGTGGCGAGTTGGAAGGCAGACATGTCGCAATGATACGCCAATTACGGCGGGTCGTGTCGAAAATTCCATTCACCGCTGGCTTGATCGACGAACGACCGCGAGCCGATCACTTCGTAAAATGTGATGCCCGGTCGCAGGTAAATGGGCGCGCCATCCAGCGTGGCGAAGTAGAGCGGCTGGTCTAGGTTGGTCCGATACCATTTTGCCGGTATCCCCACTCCATCGCGGAATACGTAGGCTTCGCCAGAACCTGTCATGTCGATTTTGAAGACCTCGTCGTCTTCATCGTACTCATTGGCGAAAGAATGATACGCAAGCATGACGACCACATTCGCCGCATGAACATGTTGCGATGTGACGCGGTCTACAAGCGGCGCAAAGGAGCCTTCCTTGCCGTCGCGCACATCGGCGGTTTCTTGATAGCGATAATATTGCTGGTCTTGCGGACTGTAGAGCCAGTAATGATATGAATCGACGGAGTAGAAAGTGGAGACTTTGATTCCGCCCAATCCCGCCAGCGGAGGCGCGGCGTCGAACAGCCCATCGCGGATAATCTGAGGCGAGTTGTCTTTTCCGCCGCGCGAGGCGCAATCTGCCATGAGGGTGGTATTGAAATATGAATTGTTATACGGCTCGACCGTCTGTTCGCGTTCCGTTAAAAAGTGGAAGGGCGGACACGAGCCGTTTGTCGGCGTGAGTAAGAGATCGGCAAATTCGCTCCCTTGAAAATATCCCAATTCGCGCGGGTCGGCAAATTTGAACACCAGGAAGGCGTGATACATGCGCTGCACATGCTCATCGAAGTAACGCCCGGAGCGAACGGGTCCCACCCATTCCGAATCGTTGCCATAAAAGACCGCGATGAAACGCGTCAAACCGTCTTCGATGTAGTATTCAAAAACCTGGTCTGCAAGCGTAAGACCGGATTGCGGGCGCATGTAGCGCGGATAGTTAGCCACTTTGATCGCCATCGGACGGCGTTGTAACAAAGCCGGGTCGACGGGTGGCAAGCCGGTTAATGGATTCAACGTGGAGGTCACAGTGAAGGCTGGCACCATCGCATCGGCGGGGATGTATTGCGGCAGGATGAGGAACGGGGTCGGCGTGGGCAGAAGCGGGGCGAGCGTG
The DNA here is from genome assembly GCA_016716235.1 of Candidatus Defluviilinea gracilis. Classification (NCBI taxonomy): domain Bacteria; kingdom Bacillati; phylum Chloroflexota; class Anaerolineae; order Anaerolineales; family Candidatus Villigracilaceae; genus Candidatus Defluviilinea; species Candidatus Defluviilinea gracilis. The sequence continues at coordinate 13,372 of JADJWS010000007.1, read as the reverse complement.
GGCAGGTCCACCGGTGTGGGAGCCGAATCAGAAGCAGGGGTGTCTGAAGCGCTATTCGTCAGGGGTTGAAAAGGCGTTGGGGAGGAAATCTCTTCGGCAGAAACATGATCTGCCGCCGCATTGCAACCTGTAAGGAAAAGCAACACGGAAATCACGGCGAGGTGTAAAAAACGCATGGCGGGATTTTACAACAAATAAGTATTGATGCAAATCCCGCTCGTTTCAATTCCCTATCAAAGAGGGGAGTGGCGAAACAAGCGCGCAAACCCTCTTTGCCACAGAGAACGCCGAGACCGCAGAGAAAAAATCTCAAACTACCCGACACTTTCCTTTTTTGGACGCTGACAGCGAAGCGCGCTGAAAACGCCGATAAAAACTTTTTTTGCCCGTTTTTTGAAAAATCCGCGTTGATCAGCGTTATTCTGCGTCCCATTTTTAAAACTGTCAGGTAGGTAGAAAAATCTCAGATTCTCTGCGGACTCCGCGGCTTTGCGCGCCCAAATAGCCGCTCCCTTAAAGAGACGAGCGGGTCAAACCTGATAAAATACCTGTCGCATGTTCATTCTCATCACAGTTGGCATTCTTCTCGTTACCGCTCTGCTGGTGTTGGTCGTGCGGATTTTTTTACCCGCCGCCCGCTACACATGGTTGATTGCCGTTAGCGGATCGTTTCTCGCATGGGCAAGCGTTTTCGCATGGATCAACAAGACGGACCGTTTGCAATTCCTGATCTGGCAACCCGTCTCGTTGTTTTCTCAATCGCCAACCTTCGTCACCGACTCGGCCGCCTGGATGTTTGCCCTAAGCATGATCACGCTCACATTCTCTGTGATCCTCACATCGGTGGTAAGGAGCAATTTTCCCAGCGCGTTAAGTTGGGTTGGCGCGCTCGCGCTTTGCTCGCTGGGAACGCTTGCCGCTGTCGCGAATAACCCGGTGACGCTGGCGTTGATCTGGGCGGCGATCGATCTCGTCGACTTGATCGTTCAACTACGTTTTGTCGAGGAGCCAGCGCTGGGCGAGCGAGTCGTGGTTTCATTCGCGGCGCGCATCACAGGCGTCATGGTTTTGCTGTGGGCAAATGTGTCAAGCGCGGCTCAAGGGGTTGCGCTCGATTTCCACGCATTGACCTCGCAAGCCTCTTTATTTCTCCCGCTTGCCGCGGCATTACGGATCGGCGTTCTGCCTCTTCACCTTCCCTATCCCGGCCGGTCCGCATTACGACGAGGCTTCGGCACCGTGTTGCGGATGATCTCCGCCGGCTCCAGCCTCATATTGCTGGCGCGCATCTCCGCCGGCAGCATTACTTCGCCGTTCGCCCCGCACATTCTTATGATCATCGCTTTCGCCGCGCTATATGGCGGGTGGATGTGGTTGCGCGCCCCTGATGAATTAACAGGTCGTCCGTTCTGGTTGATCGGCGTCGGCTCGCTGGCAGTTGCCGCCGCCTTGCGCTCAAATCCCATCGGCGCGGCGGCATGGAGTTGCGCGCTCATCCTGTGCGGCGGCGTTTTATTTTTATCCTCTGAGCCGAACAAGTGGCTCACGCGCTCGCTATGGGTCGCGGTGTTTGGAATTTCCACCCTCCCATTTTCACTGACCGCCAGCGGCTGGGCCGGCGGAACCGGCTTCCTCCTCGCATGGCTTCCGCTCCTGCTTGCGCAAGCCATGCTTATGTCCGGGTTTATCCGACACATCCTTCGCCCACCCACATCGCGCGAATATTACGAAGACCAACCGCCGTGGGGAAAAAACATCTACCCGATCGGAATCATCTTACTGTTGGCGGTGATCGTCTTTCTAGGATGGTTCGGCTGGGACGGCTCGCTTCACCTTGGCAACGTGATCGCGGGACTCCTCGCCTCTGCCCTCACGGTCGGCTTGATCTGGCTCACCCCACGTATTCGCATCCTTAACCCGGTCCGCGCGCATTGGGTGCGCCCCGCCAACCTGACGTGGCTCGATTGGCTATATCAATCCGTGTGGAGTATATATCGCCAACTGGGCAGGCTGAGCAATACCTTCTCGAACATCCTCGAAGGCGACGGCGGTATTATGTGGACCTTGCTCTTCCTCGCCCTCTTCATCTCTTTCTTCACTCAAAGGATTCCTTGAGATGAATATCCTTGTCTGGGTTGCGGTCGTTGTCATCCTCGTCACCTCGGTAGGATTACTCATCGCGCGAGACTGGCGGCTCAGCATCACCTTTCTTGCCGCGCAATATCTCGCCATGTTCATCCTGCTCCTCCCCCATTTGCCGCTTGGCATGGCTTCTGTCAAAGTGGTGACCGGGTGGATGTGCTCCGCGATCCTCGGCATGACACGCTCTGACTTGAGAGAAAATGATTCAGAGGAAAATCTCTGGCCCCGCGGAAGGCTGTTCAGCCTGTTCGCCGCAGGGATGGTTGTCTTGATCGTGGCAGGCGCAACGCCCTCGATCAACAACATCATGGCTGATGCCGGCGCGGCAGTCACCGCGGGCGGATTATTGCTGGCTGGCTTGGGGTTACTTCACCTGGGAATCACTGCGCAAATCCTGCGCGTAACACAGGGCTTGCTCACCGTCATTGCCGGTTTTGAAATCATCTACTCCTCCGTCGAAACTTCCGCGCTGGTGGTTGCCCTGCTAGTGGTCATCAACCTGGGGCTGGCGTTGGTCGGCTCATACTTGATGATCGCTTCGCAACACCGTGAACCGGAGGCGTTGTGACCACAAACGCGCCCACGCTTTGGATCTTCGTACCGCTCGGGTTTGGCGTTCTACTTCTATTCATCCGGAACGCGCGCGCCATCAGCGCGCTCGGAGGAACGCTTGCCGTTCTCCTCGCGCTGATCGCGCAGTTCGTCCCGATCGAAACGGCGTTGCGGGTTGGAGAATTCTCCGTAAAAATCGATTCGTCCATATCCGTCCTTGGGCGCGCGCTCTTGATCTCGCCCGCCGAGGGTTCATTACTCGCGTTGATCTACGCCGGCTCATCACTCTGGTTTTTTGGGTCGTTGGCGGCTGAGCGCTCAGCGCGCGTGGTACCCGTCGGACTCATGGTCACCGCTTTGATGGTCGCCGCGCTGGCAGTGCAACCGTTCCTCTATGCGGCATTATTTATCGAGATGGCGATACTCATATCGATACCCATGCTCTCCTCCTTGTATGCAACGCCCGGCAAAGGCATCGTTCGATTCTTGATCTATCAGACGCTTGCCATGCCGTTCATTTTATTGGCAGGCTGGTTGCTCGCCGGCGTAGAAGCCAGCCCCGGCGACCTCGCTCTCGCGGCGCAATCCGCTTCGGTGCTGGGACTGGGCTTCGCGTTCCTGCTCGCAATCTTCCCTCTATACAACTGGATTCCCATGCTAATGGAGGAGTCGTCTCCATTTACGGTCGGCTTCCTGTTGTGGATTCTGCCCACCATCACGATCCTCTTCGGAGCGGGGTTCCTCGACCGCTATTCGTGGATACGCTCCTCGCCGCAACTCATTTCAGCGCTCCAATTTGCCGGCTTGCTCATGGTAACGACAGGCGGGCTGTGGGCGGCTTTTCAACGTCACTTCGGACGCATCATGGCGTATGCGTCTGTCGTAGAAACCGGGCTCTCCATTCTGGCGCTCAGCGTTGATTCGCGGCTGGGTATCCCGATCCTGTTCTTATTGATACCCGCGCGCGCGTTAACTCTCGCCTTATGGTCGCTCGCGCTGAACATCATCAAGGAAAACGCCGAAACGATGCGCTTTTCCTCCACACGCGGCATGTTGAGGAATACGCCGTTTGCCGCAACGGGAATCGTCCTCGCCACGTTATCCACAGGCGCGTTCCCCCTCCTGGCAAGTTTTCCGCCGCGCCTGGCTCTTTGGGAAAATATTTCGCGCGTATCCTCCGTCTCTGCCGTTTGGATGGGCATTGGCATTGCCGGGTTTCTGGTGAGCGCCGTTCGTTCGCTGGCGGTGTTCGCGATGGCAGATGAGTTCGCCAGTTGGAAACCGCGCGAAAACCTCCCGCAGATGATCATGCTTGGGTTGGGGATGATCGGGCTGTTCATCCTGGGGTTGTTCCCACAGACCGTGCAAGTTTTTCTCGCGCAACTCCCGTTGATGTTCGAGCATCTGGGTCGTTAGGATGGCTACGGTATAATCCTGCCTGATTTCGGAGGAAGTTATGGATTTTGAACAGATCGTAAAACGCATTGCCTGGCTGGATGACGAGCATCGTAAAACACGCAGGACCATCGTCGCGCTCGAAGAACGCATGGCCGCGTTAGAGGGAAACATCGACGCGGTTGCCAAACAGATCAAGCCGCTGAACAAACAGATCGCGGATGTCGCATCCACCGCGGCGCGGCTGGACCAATTCGACTCGATCTTCGCCAAACAACGCGAAGATATGAACAAGGCGATCGACACGGTTGAGAAACGGATCGAGAAACGCGAAAAGGAATTGATCAAGCGACACGCCCAGGATTTGGAGCCGCTGACAAAATCGCTCGAGGCGTTAAAAAAAGCCACCGACCTTACCGAGATCAAGAGGCAACTCAAAGCCCTGCCCAACGAAGATGCCCGCCTGCAACTCGCCATCAAGGAATTCCCCCCCCTGATCGACAACGCCGTCCGCGCCGCCGATGAAGCCCTGCGTTCGCAAAAAGCATTTGAAGAGGCGCGCAAACAAGACACAAAACGAGTCGCCGACCTGCACGGCGAGTTGACCGCCGTTCGCAAACGAATCGACGAAGCCCGCGCGAAGGCAGACCTCAGCGCAGACGGGTTGAAAACCATCGACAGTCGCATGAACGAACTCATGCTCTCTGAATCTGAACGCAAGAGGGCGCAGACCGTATTTATCGAAAGCCAGACCGTTGCGCAGATCGACCGCGAACACACCTACAAAGAATGGAAGGAAAAATTCGACACGGTGAAACAACAAGCCGAGACGCTCGATCACCAGATCCTTCAACTCGAGGAAACCCTGCGCTCCGCGAAGAAAGCGCAGGAGACCTACAACGAACTCAACACCAAACTCGAACGACGTATCAACGAAGTGACCGAAATGCAACGCCTGACCGAAGACCGCCTGCGGCAGGAATGGGTAACCTTCAAAGCCGACGACCAGAAACGTTGGACGGGCTACACCCTCTCGCAAGACGAAGGCACAAAAGATGTCCGCCGCGTGATGCAAAAGTTGGAGGAACGCATCGACCCGCTGGTCGAATCGATCCAAACCATACAAGACCAAGTCCACCAAACGACGGATGCCACCGAGCAACAACTTCAGGAATTGATGAACGTGGCGCACGAGTGGATGTCCGCGTATGAGCGCATTATGGGTCACGGCAAAACTGCGAAAAAAAGTAAAAAATAGAGCAATCTCAATTTTTCATCATGTTATTCCTCTTTCATCCTTCATGGTCAGGAAAAGCGAAAAACCTGCCCTGGTGTAACGAGGGTGGAAAGATTTTATTTTCATGCGAGTCATCGGAACAGCCGGTCACGTTGATCACGGAAAATCCACGCTCATAGCCGCGCTCACGGGCACACATCCCGACCGCCTCAAAGAAGAACAGGCGCGCGAAATGACCATCGAACTTGGCTTTGGCTGGCTCACCCTGCCAGGCGGAGAAGAGATCGGTATTGTGGACGCGCCGGGTCACCGCGATTTCATCGAAAACATGCTGGCAGGCGTAGGCGGACTCGACGCCGCGCTCCTCATCATCGCCGCAGATGAGGGCGTGATGCCGCAAACAAAAGAACATCTCGCCATTTTGGATTTGCTGGAGATTCCCGCCGGCTTGATCGCGCTAACCAAATGCGACCTCGCTTCAGACCCAGGGTGGCTTGATCTGCTCGAAGCCGACATTCGCGCCATCGTGAAGGACACCGCCCTGCGCGACGCGCCCATCGTCCGCGTTTCTGCCAGGACAAAAACAGGACTCGATGATTTAATTTCCAATCTCCAATCTCTGCTGGGAAGTCAACCCGCCCGCCCCGATCTCAACCGTCCCCGCCTGCCGATCGACCGCGTCTTTAGCATGAGCGGGTTCGGCACAGTCGTCACCGGCACCTTGAGCGATGGGCAATTAAAGGTGGGCGATGAAGTTGAAATTCTGCCCACCGGAATTAAAGGAAGAGTGCGCGGTTTGCAAACTCACAAGAAAAAAGAGGACATCGCCATCCCTGGCTCGCGCACCGCAGTGAACATCTCCGGCGTGGAAGCGGAATCCGTCCGCCGGGGAGATGTGCTCGCCCGTCCGAATCAATATCAACCTGCCCGCAGACTCGACGCGCGAATCCGAATACTAAACGATGCGACGACAGGCTTGAAACACAACGACGAGGTCAAATTCTTTGTCGGCGCAAGCGAGGCAATTGCCACAGTTCGATTGTTGGGAACCGAAGAGGTACAGCCCGGTAGCGAAGGTTGGATACAACTTGAACTACGCGAGCCGGTCGTTGCCGCGCGCGGCGACCGTTATATCCTGCGGCGCCCGTCGCCCGGCGAAACTTTAGGCGGCGGCAGGATCGTGGATCACCAGCCCAAGGGCAGGCATAAACGCTTCGACGAATCCGTGTTGCGATCATTGGAGTCGCTGGCAGAAGGCTCGCCCGTAGAGGTTCTACTCGAAGCCGCGAACGCCCTCGGCATCGCGCCCATCAAAGAAATCGTTTTGCGCTCGCGGCTGGATGCGCGCATCGCCGAAGATTCACTGCCGCAATTGTTGAATAGGAATACCCTTGTGCTTCTCGAAAGCGGGCAACTCACAGCCAACAGTGAAATTCTCGCGGGCACAATGAAGCATTGGAGTCAACTGCGCGAACAGATCGCCCGCCTCGTTGAAGAGCATCATCAGTCTTTTCCACTGCGGCGCGGCATACCGCGCGAAGAACTCAAAAGCAAATTGAAGGTGACGCCGCGTATTTTTAACGCTGTTCTTGCGCGAATGGGCGCCGAGCGTTCGATCGTGGATCACGCCTCAACGATTTCCCTGCCGGGGCATGAGGTCCGCTTCACGGCGGGCGAGCAGGCAACACTTGAGAAAATGAAGCGCAAGTTTGAGGCAAATCCGTTCAGCCCGCCGAGCGTCAAGGATTGCCAGGCAGAAGTTGGAGAGGATGTCCTTAACGCGCTGATCGAACTCGGCGAATTTATGCCGGTGTCAGCCGATGTCATATTTCGCGCATCCGATTATGATTCCATGAAGGAAAAGATCAAGCGCAGTATCGAGACACACGGTAAAATTTCGCTCGCGGAAGTCAGAGACACATTCAACACCAGCCGAAAGTATGCGCAGGCTTTGCTCGAACATTTTGACGCGATCGGCTTTACCAAACGCGATGGCGATTTCAGGAAGTTGAGGAACTAATGTGCGGACGATTTACATTGACGGTTGACCCCGCTGAATTACAGGAAAAATTCGGCAACTATACATTTCGAAAAATTTTGCGCCGCGATTCAATATCGCGCCAACCCAGCCTGTGCTGGCGATCCCGAACACGGAAAAGTTCAAGGCAGATTTTTTTGTGTGGGGGCTGATTCCCATGTGGGCGAAAGACCCCGGCATTGGCGCCCGCCTGATCAACGCGCGCGGCGAAACGGTTGCCGAAAAGCCGTCGTTTCGCGGCAGTTTGAAATACAAACGCTGTCTGGTGCTCGCCGATGGTTTTTACGAGTGGAAAGCGCAACCCGGCAAGAAAACGAAAACGCCGTTTTATATCCACATGAAGGACCGCCAGCCGTTTGCCATTGCGGGCTTGTGGGATACGTGGAACAGCCCGGATGGGTCTTCGATCAAAACCTGCACGCTCATCACCACCGGACCAAACGAGTTGATGGAAATGATCCACGACCGTATGCCGGTCATCGTGCACCCGCGCGACTACGCCAAATGGCTCGACCCTTCGCCGCAAACACCCGACCAACTGCTTCCCATCATCAAACCTTTCCCCGCCGAGATGATGGATGCATACCCGGTCAGCGCGCTGGTCAACAAGGCGTCGAACGATAAGCCCGAACTGGTCGCGCCGGCGAAGTAGCCTGTAAGCGCGCTTCGGAAAGGCGCGGTAAAAGAGCCTCTGCCGCAGAGGAGTCCGAAATTTTATAGGGAGTTCTCACAGTTCATTCTTTCGCCCCGACGAGCGCGGCAAGGGCGCAAAATGAATTTCGCTGTGCGATCCGCGTTATGATTCATCAAATTCGATTATCGCTCGCCGGGCGATTCCCGGCGCTGACCTCGCGCGACTTTGCGATTTTCTGGCTGGGACATTTGCTCTCGCTGGTGGGAACATCCATGCAGAACACTGCCCAGCCTCTTCTCGCTTATCGCCTCAGCGGGCGCCCTCTCGATTTGGGCGTGATCGGGTTTGCATTCGCCCTGCCTACTTTTTTTCTGGCATTTCCTTCCGGCGTGTTAGTCGAACGGTGGGATAAACGTAAAGCGGTCATGATTCTGCAGGCAGTGATGATGATCGAGACTCTCGTTCTGGCTGTTCTTACCCTGACCGGAAGAATCCAAATCTGGCATATCATTGTTCTTTCGATGGTCTTGGGAATCGCCACCACTTTCGAGATCACTGCGCGGCAATCCATGCTGATCGAACTGGTTGGCGGGGACCTTTTGCCCAATGCCATCGCGTTGCAATCGACGGCTTTCAACATGTCGCGTGTGCTTGGTCCTGCCCTAGCGGCGCCCTTGCTCTTGATTCTGCCCTCAAACGGAGAAGGGTGGATATTCTTGTTGAACGCCTTGAGTTTCGGGGCGATACTCATCAGTTTGTTTTCGGTTCGGTTGATGCACAGAGTGGAACCGACTCCGTCGAATCAATCGATTGCCCGTGATTTTCTGGATGGAGGCAGGTACATTCTCGCGCATCGCAATATCGCGGCAATCATTTTGCTCGCCGCCATACTGGGACTTTTCGGAATGCCGGTCATGCAACAGATCCCCGTGCTGGCAAAGATGTTCTTGCGCAGGTCGGCGACACCAAATCCATTGTGGATGCCCGCAATAGCGCGTTGTATCTCGCGCTGGGGTCTGGCGCGCTCACGGCGGCTTTGTCGATCGCGTTCAACAATTCCGCGCATCAGAGGGGAGCGCGGCTCGTTTTGGAGAAGCGGCTTTCATTGTCGGATTGTTGGGCATCGCATTTTGAATCGGTTTTGGTTTGCAGTCGCGCTGGTAGCGCTCTTCATGGGCTGGGGCGGCGTGACTCAATTTGCCACCATGAATACCCTGCTCCAAACACAAGTGGCAAATGATTTGCGCGGGCGCGTGTATAGCGTGTACTTATGGTCGTTTCAGGGCATCGCGCCGTTCGGGAGTTTGCTGATCGGCTGGATGACGCAAAACCTTTCGCTCCCAGTCACCGCCATGGTCTGCGGAGTGGTGTGCTTATTCGGTTTGGGCGGGATTCAGCTGTTTTTTCCCCGCCGCGCGCAGGTCGGCGGCTTAACGTCAGGTTAGCGTTCGAGCGGCGTGGTTGACTTCGATTTTTTGAACGTGTTATGATAATTTTGAGCATACGCCTATGAGCAATAACGAAAAGCGCGGGGTGTTCGCGCGCATTACTGAAACACTGGTCGGCATTGGGCTGGGTGAATCGTTCTTTCGCATCGGAACGCTGATGTTGTCGATCGCGTTGATCGGCGCGGTCATCTGGCTCGCGCGGGGCTTCTTCGCGCAGAACGTTCCCGCCGGGGCTGAGGCGCTCTCTCAGGCAACTGAGGCGCCTGTCATCGTGGCGGGAATCGAATCCATCGGCGGGGAAAATTCATTCGGCGGGGTTCCGCGTCTTGCGCAAGTGCATACCACGATCCCTCGCGTCCGCGCGAGAAGGTGATCGAATATACGGTTGTCGAAGGCGATACGATCTTTGGCATTGCCCAAATTACGGGCTCGAACCGCAAACCGTTCTCTGGAGCAACTATTACACCTGCTCGATAACCCGCACTCGTTGAAGCCCGGGCAGGAATTGAGTATCCTCCCCGTCAATGGAACGTATCATGAATGGCAACAAGGCGAGGGGTTGAACGGCGTGGCAAAATATTATGGCGTGACCCCGGAAGACATCATCAATTACGCGCCGAATGAGCTGGATCCCGCCACCGTTGGCGACTTCGCCGCTCCAACATTGCCCCCGGGCACTGGCTGATCGTGCCGGGCGGAAAACGCGAGTTCATTTCATGGAGCGCCCCGCTCGGGGTGACGCGCGAAAACCCCGCTTCGGCGCGCGTGTTGGGACCCGGCGCATGCGAACCGGTGACCGGAGGCGCAGTAGGTTTTGGAACATTCGTTTGGCCCGCAAGCCAGCACGCCCGCTCCGGTTTCGATTATTCGCCCGGCACAAATCACTGGGGTATCGACATCGCCGGCAATGAGGGCGAAGGCGCATACGCCACAGACGCTGGCGTGATCGTGTATGCGGGCTGGAACAACTACGGGTACGGCAATATGATCATGGTGGATCATGGGAATAACTTCCAATCGCTGTATGCGCACCTCAGCGGAATCAGCGTGGTGTGCGGACAAAGCGTCGGACAGGGAGACCTGATCGGCATCATCGGCAACACAGGGCGGTCAAGCGGTTCACACCTGCATTTTGAGATCCGCGCCATCTCATCCTGGGTCAACCCGTGGGATGTGCTGCCGCCGCCATAATGGAGGAACCACACACGAGCGAGTACGCAAACAGCGTCTTGCCGAAGAACTTTATCTCGGCTATAATGCCGTCACTCTAACGAGAGAAGGGCGCTTAGCTCAGTTGGTTAGAGCGCATCTATCACACAGATGAGGCCAGTGGTTCGAGTCCCTTAGCGCCCACAAACAAAAAACGAGTCGTTTGTTTTATTGACTCGATTGCGTTCAACAGGTTCAACTGCGTCATTCCTAAGAAAAGAGTAAGAAATGCGACAAAACAACTCAAACTTGCTTTATAATTTTCGATCATGACCTCACGGACGAATGAACAATGGCTCGCAGAACTCAGGGCATCGGGATTGGAACGCGAAACTCGCTCTCGAAGATCTGCGCGCGGTTATTCAAAAAGGGCTTGCCCTATGCCCTGTCGCGCTGGCTATCTCCCCGACCAACCACAATTCAATGCCCGTGAAGAAGTCACACAAGAGACCGCTCCTGCGCGTGCTCGACCAACTCGGCACCTCGAGGGACGCAGTCAATTCACCACGTGGCACAAGATCGCCGTGCGGATCGCCCCTAACTGAACTCGGCGCAAACGCTGGCGCGACCCATCGTTGGATGAGCTTACGGAAAACGAAGACGTTCCTCCCCCCGGACTGCTCGCAGACACCCACGCCCAGGTCCGAAACTTCGGCGGAACGCGCAGATATGCTCACCCGTGTCCGGCGTATTATCGAGGAGAACTAACCGACCGTCAGCGCGGAGGCGCTCATCCTGCTAGGCGTGCGCGACATGCCAATGGAAGACGCGGCAAAAAAACTCAAGACCAACCGCAACGCCGTGTGCAAACTTTTGCACGACGCGCGTTCGCCTCAAAAGCAGACTCTCGATGGAAGACATCGCCCCGCACGAAGTCCTTGCTCTTTTCGAGCAAAAGTAAGATAGACTCAAGCCCAACCGTCAAACCAATTGGAACCATGAACATCAAAGACCTTGTCAATCGCGTCCGCGCCAACTCGGCAAGAAACAGGAACTTCCCACGAGGGCTGTTCTCGGCTTTCTCCGCGTGCTGGAAAATCTGCCCGCGAAGAACTTACCTGTGATGAATCTACGCTCAATTGGATGAATACGTGGAGCAGAAGCGCACAGCCAAGACGCCGCCACCTCATGCCTCCTCATCCGCGACCACACTCGACCTGTGCCCGGATGCTGTGAAGTACGAAGGGCTGCTCGAGGTGAAGAAGACTGAAGATGAATAAACCGACAGGCGCCGCGGTATTTGCAGGGATAGTCGTGAACTGATTACCACCACCAAACAGGACGCTGATTCACGCTGAAAACGCTCGGTCCAGATCAGCGTTTTCATTGACCTTGCGGGCGACGCAAGGGTCTATCAAAAAGCTTTGTCAAGGGTAATTTTCGGGTGGAATAATTTCTTTCCCCGCGCGGATCGGGCGCTTTCAGGCGATTTTCCGCCGGCGTGATTGGGCACGACCACATCTCGTTATGCGCCGCAATACGGGTTATAGGCAATGTTGAAATCAACCAGGAAGCGATCGCGGGTAACGGCTCAGGTTCAAAGATAACGCCCGCCAGGGCAGGTTTCCGTCCCTGCGAGCGGATCGACGAATGGCAGAAAAAACCATAACTCGCCTTGATAGATCGTAAGTTCGGCATCCTGCCCGTCTGCTTGAAATTTGAAGCGCCCATAGCGAACATACTCTTGCGCCCCCCGTGGAAGTTTGCATCGCCATCAGGTCGGTTCGGAAAAACGCTCCACCTTCACTTCAAGCCGTAATGCGGCATTCTCTTCAAAATAGTTCAACCCGTGAAAATCGCGTCTTTGCTCCGGGGTCAGCGGGCTTTGCGGGTGCCGCGCAAAGAATTCATCTTTCTCCTTACGAAATTCTGTCAGTTCGCTCATCGAGTCCTCCATGTGATTGTAGTTCCTAGAATGGAGCATTTGAACCAACTTCTTACACCCTCTTGCACAATTACTTTCCCTGTGCTATCGTTACTTCCACATGTCAAACAAAACCGTGTTGATCATCGAAGACGAAGGCGACGCCGCCGAACTGTTCGCCGAGATGATGCGCGTCAGCGGCTTTCGCGTCCTGAAAGTTTCGAATAGCGCTCCCGCCATCGACCTGATCTCTTCCGAGAAACCCGATCTCATCATCCTCGATATCATGATGCCCGGCATCTCCGGGCTCGACATCCTGCACCACATGCATCACGATCCCGCCTTGACGAACATACCTGTTGTAGTCGTGTCAGCCAAAGCTTGCCCCCTGCCGATATCAAACGCGGCATGGAAGCCGGGCGAAGATTTACCTGACCAAACCCGTCGGTTTCCAGGAATTGAAAGAAGCAGTGACACGCGCCCTCGGCGAATAACTTTATGAGCCTGATCCGCGCTTTCATCGCCATCGAAATTCCTCGCGCGATTCAACTTGCTATTTGGCAGTCAACTTCCCCGCTCCGCAACGAACTCGGTCCGTGCCTCCGCTGGACTCCTGCCGAAAACATCCACCTCACCCTGAAATTTCTTGGGGACATTTCACCCGCAAGCGTGGACGAACTGACGCGGGCCATTCTGCGCCTCGAGTAGACTCCATCCCAGCCTTTGACATCCAAATGGGTGGCTTCGGTTCCTTTCCCAATTTCAAACGAGGCGCGCATCTTTGGGTGGGCCGGGCCTCACAGAGTTGGACGCGGTATTTCGGAAGTAGAGTCTGCCTGCGCCCATCTGGGAT